>JAIOQA010000563.1 GCA_021413675.1 Deltaproteobacteria bacterium
CCTCGGCGAAGATCGCGACGCCGACGACGCCGACGTTGCCGCCGCCGTCGGTGCGCGCGGCGTAGCTGTCGGCGACCGCGCCGAAGCGGAACGCGGCGACCTGCTGATCGGTCTGGCGGAAGCCATCGATGACGAGCTGGCCGTAGGGATCGAGGATGTAGCCGCGGCGCGCGGGATCGGCGGCCTTGCCATCGAGGACATCGAGGCCATCGACGGACGCGACGATCTCGAAGCGCGCGCTGGTGCCGTTGCGCACGACGATGCGGTAGCGCGCGCCGTCGCGCCCGACGATCAGCGGCTGGCCGCCGGCGAGGAAGCCGGGCAGGAGGCCGCCGCTCTCGTCGACGAGCGAGATGCCGATCGAGCCATCGCCGGCGTAGATCTCCATCGGCTCGAGCGCGCCGCCGTAGTAGCGCGCCTGCGCGGCGACGCCCTCTTCATCGTTGTAGCGCAGCACCGCGACCGCCCACGGCGCGGCGCTGGCGCGCGCGAACGGCCGCGCGGTGATCGGCGCGTACACGGCCTCGCCCCAGGCGGTGCCGAGGCCGGGCCGCTCGCTGGGCGCGGCGGTGGGGATCGCGACCTGATCGGCGATCGGCGCCGCGGCGGGCGACGCGCCCGCGGTCGCGGTCATCGGTCGGCCGACCGCCGGCGTCGCGACGGTCTGCGGGCCGCTGGAGGCGTAGCCGCCGCCTCCGAGGGTGGAGCCACACGCGACCAGCGCGGTGGCCCCGAAGAGCGCGGCGAGCGCGCCGAGAGCGAGACGAGAGCGGAGCATGGCGAGTCCTTTCGCGACGAGTGCGAGGGCGTCGGTCACCGGGGTCAGCGTCCGAAGTGCGCGCCCCAGCTGAAGTAGATCGAGACGTCGTTGCGCGACGGCGGCGACGCCTGCGTGCACGGCCCGCCGCACACCGCGGGCATGTCGCCGGCGGGCGCGCGCGCGACGATCGCGCGCAGCCCGAGCCACATGCCGAGGTGGCGCGGGTGCTTGCTGCGCCAGCCCGGTCGACCGTCGAGCTCGGCGCCGAAACCGAGCGCGAGATCGGGGCGGCGGAGGAGGCCGCCCGGCCCCCAGGCGATGCGCTCGTAGCCGACCCCGGCCTCGACCCAGGTCTCGGTCGCGATCGGGCTGTCGTCGCGGGTGCGGAACAACGCGTAGCGCGCGGTCGCGCCGATCCGCGACAGCGTGCCGTGGCGGTTCGCGCGATCGTTGTACGCGTCGCCGATGCTCAGGTAGTCGTACTCGGCCATCGTGGTGATCTCGCCGAGGCGCGCGCCGAGGCTGGTGTGCAGGCCCGCCGACGGGCCGGTCACGTCGGCGACGTCGCCGCCGCCGGCGAGCATCCCGATGCGCGCCTCGATGCGGCGCGCCGTCCTTGGCGCGTCGGTCGCGACCGCGATCTCGTCGGCGCGGGCAGAGCGGGTGGTGGCGAGCGCGAGGACCGCGAGAGCGAGGCGAGGAGCGTTGCGCATGTGTCCGACGAACGGACAGCGCGGCGGCGGCTTACAGCGGACCGCGCACGCGCGGCGATCCGGTTCGTCGTCGCGCGATCGCGCGAGCCACCAACAACGCGGCGCGAGCCCGCGGCTTACACGGTGGACGCTCGGCGGGCGCGCGTGCCACGCTCGTCGGTCCATGACGCGGATCGGGTTCCTGGGCGCCTTCTCGATCGACAACGCCGGCGACGCGCTCCTCAACTACGCGGGTCGCCAGGCGATGCGCGCGCTGGTGCCCGACGCCGAGCACGTCGTGTTCGCGCCGCAGCTGCCCCACGGGTTCTGTGCCCACGACTTCGGGCGCGAGCGCGGCATCGATCAGCCGATCGTGCCGGTGCCGGCCAGCGAGGACATGCGCTGGGCCGCGGACCTCGACGCGCTCGTCATCGGCAGCGGCGGGCTCATCCAGCTCGACCCATCGTTTCGCCCGTTCCTGCTCGGCGATCCGTCCGCCTGGGATCCGGCGCGGCCCGCGGCGTGGAGCGCGCTGTGCTCGCAGAACCAGCCGTGGTACCTGCACGACGATCAGGGCGGCTACGAGGCGGTGCGGGTGTGCTGCGAGCGGCTGCGCTACGTGAGCGTGCGCAGCCGCGCCACCGAGACCTTCGTGCGCAGGTGCGGCTACACCGGCGACCTGCACGTGGTGCCGGACCCCGCGATCCTGCTCGACGTGCCCGCCGCGGTCGACGCCGAGGTCGACGAGGTGCTGCGCGCGAGCGGCGTGCTGCCGGGGCACCGGTTGATCGGCGTGACGATCGGCACCAGCATCGAGGACCCGCGCGCAGCGACCTTCTACCGCGGGCTGTTCGCCACCTTGAATCAGCTGCGCGCGGACAGCCCGGTGCCGGTCCAGATCGTGCTGTTCCCGTGGAGCTACCTGCGCAACGATCCGCGGCTGCTCGAGCTCGCGTTGCCGCACCTGCCGGGCGCGCTGGTGGTGCGCCCGCGCCTGGGCGCGCTCGCGCTCTGGCGGCTGGTCGGCAAGATGAGCTTCTACGTCGCGTCGCGCTACCACGCGATGGTGACCGCGTTCGCGCAGGACGTGCCGTTCGTGATCCTCGACGAGAACCTCTCGGATCTGGTCGCGACCAGCAAGACCCGCGAGTTCATCGTCGACCAGGGGCTCGAGGCCCACTACCTGTCGCCGTTCCTCACGACCAACCCGGCGTGGAAGCTCGAGGGCGTGTTCCACGCCGGCGATCGGGTGTCGTTCGCGCCGGCGATCGCGGCGTGTCGCGAGCGGCTGCGCGCGCACTACGCGCGGATGGTCCGCGCGCTCGGCCTGTAGCCGATCAGAACGGCGACAGGCTCCACAGGTAGTAGAGCGCGACCAGCGCGCCGCCGGCGAGCGCCCACGCGCCGAGCAGCGTCATCGCGATCGCCGGCAGCGGCTTCTTCCACGCGCGCGCGCCGGCGGCGCCGAGCGCGGCGCCGATCACGCCGCCGCCCACGCCCCAGAGCACGACGCCGTACCAGCCCATCGCGCCCGGCGGCGGCGCGCCCGCGTGCATCGTCCACGCGTCGGCGTACGGGAAGTAGGTCAGCCGAGGCCAGGCCAGCGCCTCGCACAGGCCGTAGGCCGCGAACCAGCCGATGAGGCCGCAGGTGGCGGCGGCGTAGACGATCTGCCAGCGCGGCGTGGTCATGGTGCGCTCTCATCCCGTGGGCCGTGGCAGCGGACGCAGCTCGTGCCGGTGAGCTTGAACGCGACCGCGCCGTCGTGGCAGGGCGCGCACGCGGGCTTCTTGGGCGTGGGGATCGCGGCGATCGAGGTCGCGCGGTCGACGCCGCCGTGGCACGCGGTGCACGCGGGCGCGGGCGTGCCGCGCAGGTGGGGGCCGTGGCGGAAGCGCGCGCGCACCGACCACGGCGCGCCGCGCCGGTCGGCCTCGCGATCACCGGCCAGCCCGAGCGCGTGACAGCCGGCGCAGTCGTCGAGGCGCGGCGCCGGGCCGCTGGTCGCGGCGTGGCACGCGCCGGCGCACGCGGCGTGGCCGCGGGCGGTCGCGAGCTCGCCCGAGGGCGCCGCGACGTGACAGCGCGCGCACGGCTGCGCGTGCGTCGCGTGCGAGAGCCGCGCGCCGAACTCGGTGATCGCGGCCGGCGGCCGATCGGCGATCAGGTGGCGCCACGGCTCGGTCGCGACGTGGCACGCGCCGCAGATCCGCGGCGCGGCGCTCGCGAAGTCGTCGGCGTGGCACCCGACGCACGCGGCGTGATCGGGCGCGGGCGCCTCGCCCTGCGCGTCGAGGCGATGGCAGGCGGCGCACGCCGCGGCCTGACGCGCGGCGTGGCTGGCGTGCGAGTAGCGCGCGGTCGGGCGCGCCGCACGGTACGACGGCGCGGCGGCCCGGGTGTGGCAGCGCGTGCACGCGATCGTCGTCGCGAACGCGGCGGCGCCGTCGTGGCATCCCGCGGTCGCGCAGCTCGCCGAGGTCGGCGTGGGCAGCGCGATGCCCTCGGTCCTGGCGATCGCCGCGTGGCAGCTCGTGCAGGCGGCGGTGGGTTCCGCGGCGCGGTGGCGCGCGTGGTCGAACCCGCGGAGGCGCAGCTCGCCGCCGGTGAGCGACGGCCCGGCGGCGGGCCCGTAGACCGGCGCGTGGCAGGTCGTGCAGGCGGTGATCGGTGGCGTGGCATCGGCGCTGGCGCGCGCGCGGTGGCAGGCGAGGCAGCGCGTGTGGGGGGCGGCCGCGCTGCCGCGGTGGCAGGTCGCGCAGTCGTTGGCGTGGGTCTGGTGCGAGAGCGTGAGCGCCC
>JAIOQA010000023.1 GCA_021413675.1 Deltaproteobacteria bacterium
CGCGCCGCGCTCGCGACGCTCGACCGTCGCCTGGCCGCGCGGCACCCGGGCGCGCGCCTGACCGCGGGCCGCACCGCGCTCGCCCAGCTCCGCGTGCGCCTCGACGCGGCGATCGCCCGGCGCCGGCACGACGGCGCGGCACAGCTCGGCCAGCTCGCCGGGCGCCTCGACGCGCTCAGCCCGCTGCGCGTGCTCGATCGCGGCTACGCGCTGGTCAGCCGCGGCGACCTGATTGTCCGATCTTCGGACGATGTCGCGGTCGGCGATCGGATCGCGATCCGCCTCGCGCAGGGCGGCGTGCGCGCCACCGTCGACGAGCTCGGCCCCGGCACGCCCACGCCCGCACCCGACGCTGCCCCAGCGCCCACCCGTCCGCGCCGCCCGCGCGCCCCCAAGGCCGAGAGATGAGCCCGCGCCGCCCGACCACCCGCGGCGACCGCCGCGCCGACACCGCGATCCCGATCGACGACGATCAGCTGGTCGAGGTCGACGAGCTCGCGCCGCAGCCGCGCGCGCGCCTCGCGATCCACGAGCTCACCGCCGGCCAGCTCGGCCTGGTCCGCGCGATCGCGCTGGCCAGCCACCACGTCGTCGTCGCCGCCGGCGCGGGCGCCGCCGGGATCGCCGCGGTGACCGCCGCGCTGAGCAGCGATCCGCCGCTCGACGTCATCCTCGCGGCGCTGCCCGGCGGCGAGGCGATCATCGATCGCGCGCGCGCCCTCGGCGCCGGCCGGCCGGTCGTGATCGCCAGCGGCACCGCGCCGGCCAGCAGCACCGCTCGTGACGCGATCACCGCGGGCGCCGAGCTGTACACGATTCGCCCCCACGATCCCGAGCGGCTCGCGCCGGTGCTGCTCGCCGCGGCCCGGCTCGCCGAGGAGCGCCGCTCGCTCAGCACCGCGCGCGGCACCGAGGCGGTCCTGCGCTCGCGCCTCGAGGACTACGGCAAGGCCGACACCGCGACCGGCTTCCAGCGGTTCGAGTTCTTCCAGCGCGTGCTCGAGCTCGAGCTCAAGCGCGCGAAGCGCTACGGCTACGCGCTGTCGGTGCTGCTGCTCGGCCAGCTGCCCGGGCGCCCCGCCCCGCCCCGCGACGTGATCGGAACGCTTCGCATCCGCGCCGCGGCCGCGATCGCCCGGGCCGTGCGCGACATCGACATGCCGGTCGAGATCGGGGACGATCGGTTCCTCGTGCTGTTGCCGTACACCGACCTCGCCGGCGCCGAGCACGTCGCGCGGCGCGCGATCGCGGCCGTCGCGGCGCACCCGCCGGTCGAGTCGGGCGGTCGCGCGTGGACCACGCGGGTCGCCGGCGGCGTCGCCGGCCTGCGCGCCGGGCAGCCGGTGAGCTTCGCGAAGCTCATGAAGGACGCGAGCATCGCGCTGCGCGCGGCGATCGAGCAGCAGGCGCCGCTGGTGGTGGCGCCGTGACCGGCGCCGTCACCATCCGGGGCACCACGCGGGTCGCCGCGGTCCTCGGCTGGCCGGTCGCGCACTCGCGCAGCCCGGCGATGCTCAACGCCGCGTTCGCCGCCGCCGACGTCGACGCGGTCATGGTGCCGCTCGCGGTCGAGCCCGCGAACCTCAAGGCCGTGCTCCACGGCCTCGCCGCCGCCGGCCTGGTCGGCGCCAGCGTCACCGCGCCCCACAAGGAGGCCACCGCCGCCGCCGCCGATCGCCTCGAGGGCCTCGCGGCGGTGCTCGGCGTCGCCAACTGCGTGGTCTTCGACGGCGGCAAGGTCATCGGCCACAACACCGACGCGCCCGGCTTCGTCGATGGCCTGATCGAGCGCGGCTGGGCGCCGCGCGGCCGCACCGCGATCGTGCTCGGCTCCGGCGGCGCGGCCCGCGCGGTGGTCGCCGGCCTGCGCGAGGCCGGCGCCACGATCATCGTGGTCGCGCGCCGCCCGACCTCCGCCAAGCCGTGGGCGCCGGCGATCGCGCCGTGGACCGACGAGGCGATGACCGCGGTGATGCGCACCGCCGATCTCGTCGTCGACTGCACCGACGCGGCGCTCGACCCCGCGCGCGATCAGGCGATGGCCGACACGCTGCCGCTCGCGGCGCTGCCCTCGCACGCGCTGGTCGCCTCGCTGGTCTATCACCGCACCGCCGCGATCCTCGATCGCGCCGCCGCGCGCGACCTCACGATCCTCGACGGCCGCGCGATGCTGGTCCACCAGGGCGCCCGCGCGTTCACGCTGTGGACCGGGGCCGCCGCGCCGGTCGGCGTGATGCGCACGGCGCTCGATCGCTCGATCGAACCCTAGACGCAGCCGTGATGGCGCGCACCCCGCGTGGCACGCGCGATGCAGCGCCTGGCCCTGCGTCTTTCGCCAGAGGGGGCCAAATGTCCGTACGTACGACGATCGCAGCCGTGAGCTGCGGCGCGATGGTGTGGCTCGGTTTCACAGGAGCCGGTGTCGGTGTGGCGCTGGCGAATCCATCGTCGCCGATCGCGCGGCGCCACTGGGTCGATGATCCCTACGCGCCCCACGTCACCGAGGGCACGCTGCTGCGGGTCGGCAGCGCGGTCGGCGGCGTGCGCGTCGACAGCCGCAAGTACACCGGCATCGGCGGGATGATCGCGCTCGGCCGGCGGCAGGGCCGGCTGTCGTTCGACGCCGAGTACACGATGCTGGTCCTGCAGGACCCCGGACCGTCGTCGATCGAGCTCGGCCGCGCGCACCAGCTCGCCGCGGTCGGCCGCGTCGACGTCCTCCGGCTGGGCCCGCACATCGTCGGCGGCAACTCGATGATCGCGCTGTTCACCGAGGCCGGCCTCGCGCGCACGTTCTATCGCTACGCGATGCCGCGCTACGGCGAGACGCCGCGCGAGGTCCCTGCGGACAACAGCCGGACCCAGGTCGAGGTCGGCATGGGCCTGTTCCTCGATCACCGCCTCGAGCAGCCGCTCGGCTTCCCCAACCGCATCGGCTGGCAGCTCGGCTGGCGCCTGGCCGCGTCGCCGCGCGCGACCCGCGACGAGATGGTGGCGTGCCGCGGCTGCATCGCCAGCCCGAACCCGACAACGCCGGTCGAGGCCTACGACACCGAGATGCTGTTGACCTCGACGCTCGACTTCACCTGGTAGCGCGGGCCGAGCACCGCCGCCCGGCGCTCGCGCCTCAGCCGCCCCACTCGCCGGTCGCCTCGTGATCCGGGTCCGGCGGCAGGTTGACGAAGTCGTCGGGGAACCGCTCGGCGAGGTGCCGCATCAGATCGCGCACCGACAGGATGCCGAGCACCTTGCCGCCGCCGTCGACCACCGGCAGGTGCCGGCGCTGCCCCGCGTTGAGCCGGCGCAGCGCCTCGGCGACCGTATCCTCGGGCTGGATCGTCGTCGGCCACGGCGTCATGACGTCGCGCACCGGCACGTGCAGCCACGCCAGGTCGCTGTGATCGAGCCGGGTCATGACGTCGCGCTCGGTGAAGATGCCGATCAACCGGCCGTTCTCCTCGACCAGCGCCGCGCCGCGATGGCCCTCGGTCATCGCGGCGACCACCTTGAACATCGGATCATCGGGACCGACGCGCGCCGGCTCGCGGCGCGTGATGGCCCGGACCGGCGTCTTGGCCATGTCCTGGAGCAACATCATCCACCTCCCGTGTCGATCCAGGTGACGTTCGAGATGTCGCTCGCCGCGTCGACGATCCGCGGCGTGGCGTCGAGCTCCTCGAAGATCTCGCCGAGGTGCCGCATCACGTCCCAGACCGTCAGCACGCCGAGCGGCCGGCCGTCGTCGTCGACGATCGGCACGTTGCGGAAGCCGCGCATCGCCATCCGGTTGATCGCGTACGACACGCAATCGCGCGGTCGCAGCGACTCCGGGTGAACGGTCATGACCTCGCCGAGCGTGGTCGCCGCCGGATCGCGATGCGGCGCCGCCACACGATCGAGGAAGTCGCGCCCGGTGAAGATCCCCACGACCCGCCCGCTATCGACGACGAGCACGCTGTCGTACGTGCCGTCGCACATCGCGTTGAGCGCGTGCATCACGCTGTCGCGCGCCGCGAGCACTGGCGCCTCCGCGAAGCACAGCTCCGAGATGAGCTTCTGGACCCGCTGCATGGTCACCCCCTTGTCCGTCCAGCTTCACGCTACCAGTGTCAGCGGTGGACAGCAGGAGATTCGTGCGCGCTCGTTTGACGCTTTTCTCGACGACGCACCGATTCACGCGATGCCACGGACTTGCGACCTGCATCGCGCAGAGACTCGGTTCGCGCCGCTACGATCCGACGCTCGGACGAAAAACTCGGATTCCACGAATGGTGCAAAAAGCCGCTGAGACGCGGTTCGCGCCCTCAGTTTCCGCCCATCGCTCAGGTCCCGATCGCGCGCCAGCTCGCGGTCAGCACGCCGACGATCGCGGCGAACCACAGCGAGCCGCACGCGCCGAGCGCGCACAGCCGCACGACCAGCGCAGGCCCGTCGCCGTCGCGATCGCGATCCCACGCGAGCAACAGCGCGGCGCACGCGATCGCGAGCGCGAGCCCGAGCGCGGCCCAGTGCTCCTTGGTGTCGAACCATCGCGCGATGCGATCGGCGCCGTCGATCGCCGCCGCGGTCTCGCGCGCGAGCGCCGCGGCGCTCGGCCCCGCCACCGGATGCCCGGCGAGCCGGCTCTGGATCGCGGTCTGCGCCTCGGCGCGCGCGGCGACCATCGCGGCCACCGCGTCGGCGTCGTCGAAGTACTCGATGCGGACGCGGGTCTTGTAGGTCGGATAGGCGAGCGCGCCGATCACGAACGCCGCGCCGTGCAGCACCATCGCCAGCACCGCGAACCGGCGCAGCGCGCGGCGCTTGCCGCTGGCGCCGCCGAGGTAGCGCCACAGCCACAGGCACAGGTGCGTCGACGCCCCGACCGCGGCGACCGCGACCGCCGTGTGCAGCACGAGCAGCCAGCGAGCGGCGGTGGCGGTGAGGATCATGGACGCCTCATGGGGCGTTCGTAGCATGGGCCTGGACGGACCGCGCACGATGCGCTACCTCCAAGGGGATGCGCCTGGTGAGGCTTGCGCTTGGGCTCGCGCTCGGACTCGCCGCGTGCGGCGCGACCGCCACGCAACAGGCCGAGACGCCGCACCTGATCGTGCCGCCGGGCCGGCCGGTCAAGGGTGGCGTGGTGCGGGTCGAGGTCGCGCATTCGCCGCTGGGCATCGCGCGCTACGCCAATGTCTGGCGCCACGTCGACAACGACCAGTCCGAGCGGCTCGAGATCACCGCGGATGGTCGCTTCGAGTGGAAGATCGAGCGGCCGGGCCAGAACACCTGCCTGATCGCCGGCACCGTCAGCGTCCGCGAGGACAGGGTCAACGCGCTGCGCTGGATGATGACCACCAACACGTGCAACTCGTCGTACGAGGGCAAGGTCTCGCACGACTGGATCATCCAGCACGATCGCCACCACCTCGCGCTCGTCGACGCCGAGTTCCACGGCGATCCGGTGCCCTACGACATCACGAGCGGCCAGGAGGGCCTGCAGCCCGACCACGTCGACCCGCCGACCGACGACCTGCAGTCGTTCGAGGTCAACTCGCAGCCCGACCCGAACCCGCCGCCGCCGCCGCCGCC
>JAIOQA010000564.1 GCA_021413675.1 Deltaproteobacteria bacterium
CCCGGGCGCGCGGATCGTGCACGCCGACCTCGCCGGGCTCGCGCAGCTGCCCGAGGTCGTCGCGGAGCGGTACGAGGTCGTGCTGTGCATGGGCGACACGCTCACGCACCTCCGCGCCCCGGCCGAGGTGTCGGCGCTGCTCGCGACCGCGAGCGCGTGTGTCGCGCCGGGCGGGCGCGTCCTGCTCGGGTCCGCGACTACAGCGGCCCGCCGCGGGTGTCCACGAGCCGGTTCATCCCGGTGCGCAGCGATGCGGACCGCATCCTCACCTGCTGCCTCGACTACGCCGACGACCACGTGCGGGTCACCGACCTCGTGCACGAGCGCCGGGGCGACACCTGGACGATGCGGGCCTCGGAGTACGCGAAGCTACGGCTCGCGCCCGCGGTGGTCGCCGCCGAGCTGACGGCGCACGGGCTGACGCTCGAGCGGTGCGAGCCGACCAGCCGCGGCGTGGTCGTTACAGCGCGAAGCGCTCGCGGATCTGCGTGAGGTCACCGGCCACCTCGCTCGGATCCTGCTCGATCGTGATCTCGACGATCATCTCCTCGTCGATGGGCACGCCGTCGTCGCCGCGCCCCGCGCGGCGCTCGCCGACCCGGCGCTCGTAGACGAAGACCCGGCTGTCGGGCTTGCCGATCCGCCGGTCCTTGGCCCGCCGCTCGCGCTCGAGCGTGACCTTGAGCTCGGCGATCGTCGGCGGCATCGGGTCGAGGGCCAGGGCCTGGCCGTGGCAGTTGAAGCACATCGGGTGCCACGCGCCGAGCAGCTCGACCGAGCGCAGCACGCGCCGGCGGCGATCGTTGCACGCCAGGCAGCGCGCGCCGATCCCGACCGGGCGCGCGTCGGCCCAGCGTGTATAGCAACCCCAGCATCGGCCCCGGCGCAGCTCCGTTACCTTCGCGCCGCAAACGTCGCAGTCGAGCACAGGCGGACCTCCGTGGCCTTCGGTGGTACGTGGCCACCGCGCGCCGGGCAAGTTTTCGACCCACATGCCGTCCGGGCCTCGGACGCGGCGACGCGCCCGCGGGGCCGCTCGCTCGACCAAGCGGCGGCCGAGCGAAAGCCTCACAGGCTCGGCCCCGCGTGCTACCGTGAGCCTCCGTGCCGTCGACGCGCGCGCTCATCCGCGCACCGTGGTCCGCCTCGAAGATCTCGACGGCGCTGCGCTGCCCGCGCCTCTATCACTTCAAGTACGTGGACAAGGTCCGCGAACCCGAGGTCATGCCCGAGGCCCGCATCGGCAAGGCCATCCACGCCGCCCTCGAGGACGCCCTCGGCGGCACCAGCGTGGCCGAGGCCGCGGCCCGGGCCCGCGCCGACCTGCCCGACGCCCACGAGCAGGCCCGCTACGATCAGCTCACCGCCAACATCGCGCCGTTCATCGAGCGCATCGCGCGGTTCCGCCGCCGCCGCCGGGTCGTGCGCCAGCTGGTCGAGTTCTCGCTCGCGGTCCGCGAGGACTTCACGACCACGTCGTTTTACAGCGGCGACGCGTTCTACCGCGGCATCCTCGACGTCGGCTACGTCTTCGACGACGACAGCATCGCGCTGGTCGATCACAAGACCGGCGTCCGCATCCCGGGCACCTCGATCGCCGATCAGCTCGAGGGCTACGTCGTGCTCACCCACGCGTGGCTGCGCAGCGCCAGCCGGTTCTGGCTCGGCCTGCACTGGGTCGCCGAGCGCGCCGTCGAGTGGGGCCCGCCGGTCGGCTCCGACGAGGTCATGGGCCGGATGCGCCCGGGCCTGCTCGACAACATCGAGGCCGCGGCGCTCGCCGTCGACGACGGGCCCCGCACCAACCCGGGCTCGTGGTGCGAGCGCTGCAGCTACCGCACGCTGTGCCCGGCCTCGCGCGAGCAGCGCTACGAGCCGGTCGAGTACGAAGAGGACGACGAGGCCGACGACTGACGTTGCGGACGGACGGCCGCCGTCAGGGCTCGACGGTCCAGGTGATGTCCTTGGCGGTCTCGTCGAACTTGATGCGCATGTGGCCATGGCTCTCGCCCTGGGTCACCGCGCACTGCACGCCGTCCGGCGGGATCTCGACGATCTCGGCGCCGCAGTCGACGACGATGTCCTTGCCCTGCTGCTGCTTCACCGCGGCCGCGATGTCGCGCGCGAGCTGGGCGCCGCCCGACATCGGCTTGGCCCAGTGCATGTAGACGTTGCCGCTGTCGTCCTTGACGTCGATCACCGCGGCGTAGGTCTTGCCGCTGACGAACTCGACTGGGCACTGGAAGCTCGTGCCCGCCTTCATCGTCTCGGCCGGGCAGTCGACCTTCTTGACCGGCGCGACCCCGGCCTCGGCCCAGGCCTTGACCTTGGCGTTGGCCTCGTCGGTGTTGACCTTCTTGCTGCAGCCGGCGATGGCGCCGAGCGCGGCGAACACGAGCGCGAGACGGTGCGTGGAGCGCATCGCCCGCGACGGTAGCACGCCGCGGCGGCGCGCCTCAGAACGCGGTCTGGCCGACGTTCAGCGCGCCCCAGGTCGAGGCCGGGCCGGCGCCCGTCGACCAGTCGGCCTTGTCGTTGTCGTCGCTGTTGTCGACGCGCTGGATCGACGTGCCAGCCGCGGTCGTCCCGGTCGCGTTCAGGTCGTCGACCGCGTTGGTGCGGAACACGGTGTCGATATAGGTCGCGAGCATCGGCGACCACTGCGCCGCCGCGCCGACCAGCGCGGCCTGGTTCTCGGTGCCGGTCGCCGCGGTCGCGCCCGCCGGGTCATCCGAGGCGAAGATCGCGTCCATGATCGCGCCGGCGTTGTTGTAGAGCGTGAAGACGTTGTCGGTGCTGGTGAGGCCGGTGTCCGTCGAGTAGAAATCGAACGCGGTGTCGTAGTTCGCGGCGTGGGTGGCCTGCAGCTGCTCGTTGGCCGCCGTGGTCTCGTTGGGCGAGTTGCCCGGGTTGCAGGTCGCGCCGTTGTTCATGTGCACGACGATCAGATCGTTGGTCGCGACCGTGAACGCCGGGAACGTGACCAGGTTCGCAGTGTCGCGTTCCTGCAGCTTGTAGCCGGTCATCGTGCCGCCCGAGATCACGCGCAGCTCGATCAGATCGCAGTTCGCGATGTTCGCGTTGACCTCGTTGATGCGGACCAGCGCCAGGGTCTGGAAGCCGGTGAAGCTCGCGGTCACCGGCACGCCGAGCGCGGTGCCCTGCAGGTCGGTGACGGTGTTCGCGACGGTGGCGACGTACGCCGCGCCGGGGTTCTGCGCCGAGGTCACGATCGTGACGACCTTGCCAGTCGCGCTCGCCGACATCGCCATGAGGCCGTTGTCGAAGGTGAACTGCGAGCCATCCGGCAGCACGCTCGACGCCTTGATGTGGCGGCTGAAGGTGATCTGCACCATGTTGCTCGCGACCGCGACCGCGCTCACGACCGTCGGCGCCGGGCAGCCGGTGACGACCATGTCGCCGGCGACGAACGCGCCGACCTGGGTCTGC
>JAIOQA010000438.1 GCA_021413675.1 Deltaproteobacteria bacterium
GCGCGGGCTGCGGCGGCTGATAGGGCGCAGGCTGCGGCGGCTGATAGGGCGCGGGCTGCTGCGGCTGCGCCTGCGGGATCACCGGCGACGGCTGCATGAACATCGTCGCCGCCGTCGAGGCCGAGCCGCCGAACTGGCCACCCTGCGCGGGCGGCGGGAAGCCTCCACCGGGCGGCTGGAACGGCGCGGGCGCGGGCTGCGGCGGCTGATAGGGCGCAGGCTGCGGCGGCTGATAGGGCGCGGGCTGCGGCGGCTGATACGGCGCAGCTTGCGGCTGCGGCGGTTGATAGGGCGCGGGCTGCGGCGGCTGATACGGCGCAGGCTGCGGCGGTTGATACGGCGCGGCTTGCGGCTGCGGCGGCTGGAACGGCGCGGGCTGCTGCTGCGGCGGCGCGAACCCCTGCGGCGGCTGTCCACCGGCGGCGACGCCACCCGGCCCGATGCCGGCCTGCTTCAGCAGATCGGCGGCCGAGTAGCCCATCACCGTCTTCGCCTGCGGGTTGGCGGGGACCACCGGCGCTTGCTTCGCGCCGCAGAACACACAGTGCATCGCGGTGTCAGGAAGGTCCTTCGCACACGCCGAACATTTCTTCACGAGCGACTCTCCTTGATGACGCGCACGTCAGGCGATGGAGCCACCACCGCCGCGACGTGACGTCGCGCCACCGATTCCCGACGAGTATAGGGCCGCGCCCCGGAACCGTGTCAATCGATGGTACCGTCGACGATGAAGCCGAGCGCCGAGGGGATATGCCGACGATTGCCGAGCTCGAGGGTCATGCCGCACGCCTCTACGGTCAGGGCAACGCGCTGGCCGCGCTGCGCCTGTACGACGCGATCGTCACCGCCGCGCCGCTGCACTATCCTGCGCGCCTGCGCGTCGCCGACTGTGTCGCGTCGCTGAGCGGGAATCCGACGGCGATCGCGCCCCCGGCGGAGGCCGTCTATCGCGCGGTCGGCTGGTACTGCATCAAGGCCGGTCACCCGCTGGTCGCGGTCGTGTGCGCTCGGGTGCTCGAGGCCGGCGGCTGCGACGCGAGCGATCTGGCCGCCGGGCTGGTCGCGCACTACGGCCGGGACTCCGAGGCGATCAACAAGTTCGCGGTGCGGATCGCGTCGCCGGTCGGCACCACCGAGCTGGCCGCGCCCGATCTGCGCAGCGAGGTCGGCCCCGACTTCGTCGCCCAGGCCGCGCGCCGCGCCACCGCCGCGACCGATGCATTCAAGGACTGGCCCGAGGCGCTGCACCCGATCCCGTTGCTCTCGACCCTCACCGAGGCCGGTTTCCGGCGGGTGCTCGGTACCCTGGTCGCGCGCCGGCTGCCCGACGGCGCGTTCGCGATCCGCGAGGGCGAGCCCGGGCAATCGTTCTTCTTCGTCGCCGATGGCGAGGTCGCGGTGTTCGCGACCGATGGCCTCGGCCGCACCACCGAGCTCGCCCGGCTGCGCGACGGCGCGGTGTTCGGCGAGATGGCGCTGCTCTCGGCGCAGCCGCGCAGCGCCAGCGTCCAGGCCCACGGCGAGTGCGATCTGCTCGAGGTCGGCCGCGGCTCGCTGGCCGCGCTCGCCGACGAGCTGCCGGTCGTGGCCGAGGCGCTCCACGCGTTCACCCGCGAGCGCCTGCTCGGAAACCTGATGGCGACCTCGCCGCTGTTCCGGCCGTTCAACCGGACCCAGCAGCGCGATCTGCTGCGCCGGTTCACCAGCCACGATGTGGCGCCGGGCACCGTGATCATCCACGAGGCCGAGGAGGGCCGAGGCCTGTTCGTGGTGCTCGCGGGCGAGCTCGAGGTCTCGCGCCGCGGGAGTGATGGCCACCCGGTGCCGCTCGGCGCGCTCCGCACCGGCGAGGTGTTCGGCGAGATGGCGCTGCTCCGCGATGGGGCCACGACCGCCACGGTGACCGCCGCCCGGCCCTCGACGGTGCTGTTCCTGGCCCGTGACTACGTGTCACGGATCGTGTCCGGAGTGCCCGAGATCAAGAGATATCTCGAGGCCTTGGCTGATGATCGCGAGCTCGACAACCAGCTGGCCATGGGCGACGACGGCGTCGACGAGGACGAGCGCGTTCTCGTTTGACGATCTATAGTTAGCGAATGGACCAGCCTGCTCGCAGCCGTTCGAAGATCTGGTGGGGCCTGGTGGTCGTTGCGCTCGTGGCCGTCGCCTGGCACCTCGACAAGAGCGAGGACAAGGGCGCCGATCAGGCACAGCTCGATGCCGACAGCATCGCGGCGGTGGGCGCCGACCCCGACGACATCCTCGTCGACATGAAGGATGACCTGAGCGACGCGCAGGTCGCGCAGCTCGGCAAGGACGTCGGCGTCGACTTCGTGCTCGTCTCGAGCGAGTCGAAGGACGAGCGCTTCTACCGCGCCCACGTCGACGCCAGCCGCGAGGCCGCGGTGCTCGCCGCGCTCGCCGCGCGCCCCGAGGTCGAGATCGCCGAGCCCGACGCGACCTTCTCGCTGTCGCCCGACGAGCTCGCCGCGTCGCCGCCGCCGGTCGGTGGCGAGTGGGCCGGATTCCCGGATGACCCGCTCTACAAGCACCAGTGGCACCTCGATCAGATCGGCATGCCCGAGGCGTGGAAGCTCGCCGACGGCAACGGCGTGACGGTCGCGGTGCTCGACACCGGCGTCGCCTACGAGAACTTCGAGCAGTTCCACCAGGTGCCCGACCTCGCGGGCATCACCTTCGTCGACGGCTACGACTTCGTCGACAACGACAACCACGCCGACGATGACCACGGCCACGGCACGCACGTGACCGGCACGATCGCCCAGGCGACCAACAATGGCATCGGCGTCGCGGGCATCGCGCGCAACGTCAAGATCATGCCGCTCAAGGTGCTCTCGGGCTCGGGCTCGGGCTCGGTCGCCGGCATCGCCGACGCGATCCGCTACGCCGCGGACCACGGCGCCAAGGTCATCAACATGAGCCTCGGCGGCGCGTTCCCGTCGCGGGTGCTCAAGAAGGCCGTCGCCTACGCCCACGACAAGGGCGTGGTCGTGGTCTGCGCCGCCGGCAACGAGAGCCGCGGCAAGGTCGGCTACCCCGCCGCGTATCCCGGCGCGATCGCCGTGGCCGCGACCCAGTTCGACGAGTCGACCACCTTCTACTCGAACTACGGCAAGGACATCGATGTGGCCGCGCCCGGCGGCAACACCCGCGTCGATCAGAACGGCGACGGCATGCCCGACGGCGTCCTGCAGAACACGATCGCGACCCAGGACCCGTCGAAGGACGACTACTTCGGCTACATGGGCACGTCGATGGCGTCGCCGCACGTCGCCGGCGTGGCCGCGCTGATCGTGGGCGAGGGCGTCACCGACCCCGACGCGGTCGAGACGATCCTCAAGGACACCTCGCGCAAGCCGGCCAACCAGAACTACGTTCGCGATCGCTACGGCTCGGGCATCATCGACGCGCCGGCCGCGATCAAGAAGGCGCGCGGCGAGACCGGCGGCTGGCAGCTCGGCCTCGGCCTGCTCATCGCCGGCGCGATCGCCGCCTCGGCCCGCAAGCGCGGCCTCGGCGTGAAGCTCGGCCCCAGCTACCTGATGGGCGCGGTCATCGGCGCCTCGGGCCTGTTCTTCCTGCCCTGGATCTCGTCGACGGTGGCGCAGTGGCCGGGCGTCTCGATGCTGACCCGCGGCATGCCGTCGTGGGACCTCTCGATCCTCGGCGCGGCCGGGCACGGCAACGCGCTGTTCTTCAGCGCCCTGGTCCCGATGGGCCTGCTCGCGATGTTCTACGGCGTGCGCCGCCTGCGCGCGCCGCTCGCCGGCTTCGCCGCCGGCGTCGCCGGTCACCTCGCGTTCTTCGCGGCGGTGCCGATGACGACCATCCAGCACATGCCGAGCATGTTCGGCATCAGCACGATCTGGCTGGCGTGTAACGCGATCGCCTGCATCTTCCTGGCGCGCCTGGCGCTCCGGAAGTAACCGCGATTCAGCGGTTCGCGTGACGAGGAGGCCCGACCAGCCTCCTCGTTTTCGTTCCGGACACACGTGCCGCGCCGATTCGTTGCCGCCCACGTGCGCCCGGGTGATAGTGCGCGCATGCGGCGTCGGCACCGGATGTTCGTCGCGCGTGAGCAGTACAAGCTGTCGTGCGCGCACATGACCGTCTTCCCCGACGGCACCAAGGAACGCCTCCACGGCCACAACTACCAGGTGTCGGTCGCGATCGAGGTCGACGACGTCTCCTTCGCCCAGATGGTGCCCTTCGCGCCCATCAAGGCCGCCCTCGCCGAGCTGTGCGCCGCCTGGAAGGAGCGCACGCTCCTCGCCACCCAGAACCCGCACTACGTCCTCGTCTCCGACGACGGCCACGAGCTCGAGTTCCGGCTCTGCAACCAGCGCTACGTCCTGCCCCGCACCGACGTCCTGCTCTTGCCCATCGACAACATCGCCGTCGAGCCCCTCGCCGTCCACGTCGCCGAGCTCCTCGTCGAGCGCCTGCGCCCCGTCCTCTCCGGCGCCCACGTCACCGGCCTCGAGGCCACGATCAGCGAGAGCCCCGGCCAGGGCGCCAGCTGCCTCGTCGACCTGCCGTAGAAGCGCGTAACGCTGGATTCCTGAAGACGGTTGTCACGGCGCCGGCGGGTCGCTCGAGCTGGAGTCCCGAGAACGATCGGTAGGGCGACGGCGGGTCCTGCCCCGCGCGAGGTCCCCCGCCGTGCTCAAACAGTCCTCGCGTTGACGAGAGCGCGAGCTGCGTGCGGGGGCGCGTGGGTTCGCGTTGCCTGTGCCTGCACGAGCACGCTGCGGAACTGCGCGCGGCGGGGGACCGTCGCGCGGGTCACCCGCCGTCGGCTCCGCACGACCGACGATCGCGGCGGGTCATGCTGGCGAGTCTCGCGAGGTCCGTGGTCGCCCGAACCGGATCTGTCCGACCCGCGTTGCGGAGATGCGCCGACCGGGTTCCTGCGTGCGTTCACGCCGATCAGGGCCTTGGTCGTCATGACGCCCTCGGCAGCGACGACATCCCCCCGCTGGCAGTGCCGACGATGAGCGGTCGTCGGGCGTGCGCACGGAATGGGCGCGACGGCGGGTGATCGCCGATTGGCTCCGTGCACCATGCGGAGGCGACGGCGGGTGACACGCGCGACGGTCCCCCGCCGCGCGCAGTTCCGCAGCGTGTTCGCGACGAGCAGGGCCGCGACGATCGCCGGCTGGCTACGCGTACAATCTGGAGGCGACGGCGGGTGACCCGCGCGACGGTCCCCCGCCGCGCGCAGTTCCGCAGCGTGCTCGCGCGAGCACGTGCTACACCACACCCCGCCCCGCCCGCCCGCCCGCGATCTCGTCAACGCGAGGACTGTTTGAGCACGGCGGGGGCCCTCGCGCGGGGCAGGACCCGCCGGCGCCGTTTCACCCGATCTCCGGAATGCAGCCTGAGCGCCTCGCGGAGCGCTACAGCACGCGCCGCGGCGACACCGTCGCGTTCGCGATCAGCAGGCCCGCGACGATCGCCATCGCGACGACGAACATCGCGAACGTGGTCTCGACGCCGGTGATCGTGTCGCGCCCGAGCAGCGAAGACATGCCTCGGAAGCCGACCGATCCGGGCACGAGCAGGAACACCGACGGCACGAGGACCACCTGCGCGGGCCGATCGAGCCAGCGCGCGTACAGGTTGCACAGCACGCCCAGCGCGAACGCGCCGCCGACGACGCCGATCTCGGGGCCCAGCACGATCGTGCCGCCGCGCCCCCCGAGCACGCCGATCACGCACGCCACCATGATCCACGGCATCACCCGACGATGCGCCTGCACGACCACGGTCACGGCCGCGGCCGCGGCCACCAGCGCGACCCACTCGGCCCACCACGGCAGCGGCACCGGCGCGATGTTCGTCGGGATCGCGAACGCCGCGGCGGCCGCGCGCTCCCCGATCGCGACGCCCAGCACCAGCTCGAGCAGCACGATCACCGCCGACATCAGCCGCGCCGTGCCCGAGATCAGGTTGCGCGTCGCCAGCTCGATCATCGCCGTCGTCAGCGACAGCCCGGGCAAGAGCGGGATGAGCGCCGCGATCGTCACCACCTGCGACGACACGCCCGGGATGAACCGCGCCGCGGCGCCGCTCACGAACGCAGCCGCGAACGCGCCCACCAGCTCGAACACCTGCGTCTGCGCCGAGGTCCGGCTGAGGAACAGGCCCAGGGTGCCGATGATCAACCCCGCGACCGCGGCCGCCGCGACATCGACCGCGCTGCCGTGGAAGAACACCGCGACCGCCGCCGACGTGATGCCGTGGACCAGCGTCGACACCAGCCGGCCCCAGTGCGCGGGCGCCGCCGTGATCTTCTCCAGCGCCGCGAGCCCGTCGCGCGTCGACAGCTCGCCCAGCGCCACCTGGTCCGCCAACTCGTCGACGTCCGCCAGCTTCGCCAGGTTCGTCTCGCCGCCCTCGACCCGCATCATCCGCGTGCGCAGCTCGGCGGGCGCGCCGAAGCTCACGATGATCGTCGTCGGGGTCGCGAACAGCTCGGCGGTGACGCCGAGGTGGTGGCACACGACCGCGACCGCCTCCTCGAGCCGATGCGAGGGCGTGCCGTAGCGATGGAGCGCCCGCGCCAGGGCCAGGACGAACTCGATCGTCGCGTCATCGTCGCCCGCGGAAGCGGTCACCATCATCAGGCTACACCAGGCGAAAACCCGTAGCCATGTTCAAGGGTTACGTGCCGAGATCGGCACGAGAATATTCCGATAGCGCCGTTCGGTTGTACGGAGCACAGTGAACATGATGCGCGGATTGAGCGCATCCGGCCGCGACAGCCAGCGGCCGAAAGCACGAACGCCCCTGGCATCAATTGCCAAGGGCGCTCTAGGACAGCAAAGTCGAAGCTACGAAGGAAGTCGAACTAGGCTACGGTTCGATGCGAGAGCGGCGCTGCAACGCCGCTTTTCGCATTTTCGGCAATACTGTCTGAGATTAAGCAAGGGGCGGGCCATATTGGCAAGGCGACCCGCAATCCCTTGTATTCATGAAGTTCTGGTGTTACCAACCAGGCTCCCAACCCTTTTGTAACGCGCCCGAGTCGGGACATCCGTGTCACGGCTCGCCCACAGGGCGCAACATTTTGCAGAGCTGCGGAGCGGCACAGCCTTCATGCCCCAGAACATCTTGGTGGTCAACGCCGAGGGCCCGGAGACGCGCGTCGGCGTGCTCGAGAGCGGGAACCTCGCCGAGTTTTACGTCGAGCGCAAACACGATCGGGGGATGGTCGGAAGCATCTACCGCGGGAGAGTGACCCGCGTCTTGCCAGGCATGCAGGCCGCCTTCGTCGATCTCGGCAAGGGTGTCGAGCGCGCCGCGTTCCTGTACGTCGGCGATGTCCTCGGCGGCGGGGACGAACGGAAGTTGTTCGACGACGCCGACACCGAGGACGGCGACGAGTCGCCCGAGGGCACCGCGTCGCGCATCGCGCGATCGAAGAAGACCCTCGCGCAGCGCAAGATCGAGGACCTCCTCAAGCCCGGCAACGACGTGCTCGTGCAGGTCGTGAAGGATCCGATCGGCCAGAAGGGCGCGCGCGTCACCGGCTACCTCTCGCTGCCCGGGCGCTTCAGCGTCTTCATGCCGGCGGTCGATCAGGTCGGCGTGTCGCGGCGCATCGCCTCCGACAAGGAGCGCAAGCGCCTCCGCAAGATCGTCGACGATCACCGGCCCAAGGGCTGCGGCTTCATCCTGCGCACGGCGGCCGAGGATGCCGCCGAGCAGGAGATCCGCGACGACGTCGACTACCTGTCGCGGCTATGGGCCGAGCTCGGTCGTCGCCAGGAGGGCCAGCGCGGCGCCGGCCTGGTCTACGCCGATCTCGATCTCGCGCTGCGCTGCGTGCGCGACCTCATGAAGGAGGAGACGCAGGAGGTCATCATCGATGACCCGGATCAGTACGAGCGCCTGAAGAAGTTCACGCTCGCGTTCCTCCCGCGCTACGCCGAGCGCATCAAGCACTACGAGGGCCGCCGCCCGATCTTCGATCACTTCAACATCGAGCCGGCGCTGCGCCAGGCGGTCGCCCGCAAGGTGCCGCTGCGCTCCGGTGGCTCGCTGGTGATCGATCAGGGCGAGGCGCTCACCGCGATCGACGTCAACACCGGCAGCTTCACCGGCTCGAACAACTCGCTCGAGGAGACCGTCACCGCGAACAACATGGAGGCGTGCGAGGAGGTCGCGCGCCAGCTCCGGTTGCGGAACATCGGCGGCATCATCGTCGTCGACTTCGTCGACATGGACAAAGAGGGCAACCGCAAGAAGGTGTGGGACGCCTTCCAGAAGGCCCTGTCGCGCGATCGCGCGCGCACCAACGTCACCAAGATCAGCGAGCTCGGCCTGGTCGAGATGACCCGCAAGCGGACCCGCGAGTCGCTGCTGCAGGTGCTGACCGAGCCGTGCCCGACCTGCGAGGGCTCGGGCGTGGTGAAGTCGAGCGAGACCGTGGCCTACGAGGTGCTGCGCGAGGTCCGGCGCTCGGGCTCGACCGTCGACAACGACAAGCTCGAGCTCGAGTGCGCGCCCAAGGTCGCCGAGGTGCTGCAGCGCCAGGAGCGCGACTTCCTCGACGTCCTCGAGAAGCGGTTCCAGAAGAAGATCGAGGTCGTGCCGCAGAAGAGCTGGAAGCCCGACCAGTACCGGGTCGCCGGCCGGCTCTCGAGCGACATCGCCGCCGAGGAGGACAAGGCGGCGGCGCTGGTCGCGGCCAAGACCGCGCCGCGGCCGATGCCGTCGGGTGGTGGCAACGGTGGCGGCAGCGGCTCGAGCGGCACCGGCGGGACCGGCAGCGGCGGCGGGGGCGCGACCGGCCGCAAGAAGCGCCGCCGCGGAGGCCGCGGGCGCGGCGATCGCCCGGGCGCGGGCGCGTGATGCCGCCCGCGGTTCGCGCGTGCTAGCGTAGAGCCGTGGGCATCCGCGAGATCTTCGACGGCGCGAGGACCAAGATCTCCCAGCTGGCGCAGCTCGTCGTCGTCGATGACGAGCCGCTGTCCAACGTCGATGGCGCGGCGCTCGACGCCGAGCTGAAGGCGCGCAAGGCCTGGGCCGAGCGCCGCCAGCGCAAGCCCGAGGACGGCGCGGTCGGCAAGATCGCCGGCTCCGGCGCGGTCGCGCGCGCGCAGCGCGAGCGGCTGGCGACCGAGCGCGCCAAGGTCGTGCACCGCGATCGCGATGATCGCGCGGCCCGCGCCAAGGCCGCCGCCGACGATGCGTTCCGCCGGGTGAAGGAGCAGGCCGCGCGCGGCGGTGGCTCGAGCGCGGGCTCCAGCAGCTCGGGCGGCTCCCCGCCTCGCCCGCCGCGCGGGTCGAACGCGGCGCAGCTGACCGAGTGGTACAAGCAGCTCGACGTCCAGCCCGGCGCCGACCTCGCCGAGATCAAGAGCGCGTATCGCAAGATGATGCGCAAGTACCACCCCGATCTGCAGGCCGACCCCACCAAGAAGCGAGCGGCGACCGAGCTGACGATGCGCGTGAACACCGCGTACAACGGCCTGGTCGAGTACCTCGAGAAGAAGTAGCCGCGGCGCACGTCCGGAGCGCCGATCGCGCCGCGGCGGCCGCGATATGCTCGCGGGCGATGCAAGCCGAGAGCGCCGCGTCCCAGACCGCCCTCATGGTGTGCGCGTACCGGGCCCGCGAGTCGCGCGCCGCGCGCCCGCTGTTCGTCGATCCGTGGGCCGAGGCGCTCGCGGGCGCCGACGGCGAGGCGCTCGCCGCGCGGCTCGAGGCGCAGTTCCCGCCGATGGGCCTGTGGCTGGCGCTCCGGGTCGCGTACCTCGATCGCCTCGTCGGGCTCGCGGTCGATCGCCTGAGCGTCCGCCAGGTCGTGATCCTCGGCGCGGGCTACGACACGCGCGCCGCGCGCCTGCCGCGCTCGGGCACCACGTACTTCGAGGTCGATCACCCCGCGACCCAGGCCGCCAAGCGCGCGCGCCTCGCCGCGCTCCCCGGCTATCCCGTCGACGCCGCGCGCTACGTCGCCTGCGACTTCGAGCGCCAGGATCCGATCACGCAGCTCGTCGATCGCGGCTTCGACGTGCGCGAGCCGGCGCTCGTGATCTGGGAGGGCGTGGTCCCGTACCTGACCGAGGCCGCGGTGCGCGCGACCGCGACCCGGCTCGCCGCCGGGCTCGACCCGCGCTCGGTCGTCGCCTTCGACTTCGTCGGCAAGAAGCTGGTCGAGGGTAGCTCCGCGAACACCGCCGATCACGCCACCCGCCAGTACGTCGGCGAGCTCGGCGAGCCGCTGCGCTTCGGCGCCAACGACATCCTGCCGCTCTGCGCCGACGCCGGCTTCCGCTGGGTGCGGTCGCTCGACTTCAACCAGCTCGCGCTCGAGCTGTGCGGCGACTACGTCCGCGACCGCCAGTTCCGCTTCCAGCACATCGCGCTGTGCAGCCGCACCACGCCGGCGATCGGCTGGCCGTAGCTCGTCCGGAAGTCGGACAAACGAGTCGAGCTCACCATCCGTCCGACGTTCGGACAGTCTGCGAGAGTCCGATCGCCGGACAGATGTTCAAATGTCCGATCGTCGGACATTCATGTCCGGAACGCGGACGTTACGGCCCGCAGCGCGCCCGAGGTCACGCCCGCGGTCGCGGGATGCGATAGAGCTGGATGCGGTTGACGAGCGTGGTCCGCGAGATGCCGAGGTCGCGGGCGGCGCGGGTCTGGTTGCCCGCGCAGCGCTCGAGCGCGTCGATCAGCTGCTGACGCTCGAGCCGCTGCTCGGGCGTCAGCGTCGCGACGAAGCGCGCATCGCCGTCGTCGGTCGGCGCGCGCGGCGCGGCGGGCGCGCTCGCCGCGGCGGGTGCCGGTGCCGGCGGCGCAGGCTCTGGCGGCTCGGCGCGCGGCGAGAACTTGAGATGCTGAACCCCGATCGCGCCGCCGCGCGCGAGGACGAGCGCGCGCTCGACCACGGCCTTGAGCTCGCGCGCGTTGCCGGGCCAGTCGTGGGCCTCGAGCGCCGCCGCGACGTCGAGGGCGATCGGCGCGACCGGTCGGCCGGCGGCGCGCTGCGCCTCGGCGAGGAAGGTCTGGGCCAGGGGCACGATCCGGTGCGGTCGCTCGCGCAGCGGCGGGATCACGAGCGTGATGCCGTCGAGCCGGAAGTACAGATCGGCGCGGAACCGCTTCGCGGCGACCTCGGCCGGCAGATCGCGGTTGGTCGCGGCGATGAAGCGGACGTCGATCGGGATCGGGCGGACCGCGCCGATCCGGGTCACCTCGCGCGAGTCGATCGCGCGCAGCAACTTGGCCTGCGTGGACGGCGACAGCTCGCCGACCTCGTCGAGGAACACCGTGCCGCCCTGTGCCGATTCGAGCAGCCCGACCTTCGCGCCGACCGCGCCGGTGAACGCGCCCTTCTCGTGCCCGAACAGCTCGCTCTCGATCAGCGGCGCGGCGAGCGCGGCGCAGTTGATCCGCGCGATCTCGCCGGTGCGGCGCGACAGCTGGTGCAGGCTGTTGGCGAGGACGTCCTTGCCGACGCCGGTCTCGCCGAGGATCAGCACGCTGGCCATCGAGGCGGCCACGTCGCGGACGAACGGCGGCACCGCGTCGACCGAGGGGTCGTCGACCCGGAGCGAGGCCCCGGCGTGGGGGACCTCGTCGGCGATCGCGCGATCACCGGCGCCCACGAGGAAGATGAACGGGCCGATCTCGAAGCCGCCGCCGAGCAGCAGCTCGATCGGCTCGCCGCCGTGATGCGGTCGGCCGCCGACGCGGGTCCCGTTGGTCGAGTCGAGATCCTGGATCGTGAGCGGCGGTCCGAGGCGCAGCACGGCGTGGCGGCGCGACAGCTCGTCGTCCTCGATCACGATGTCGCAGCTGGGGTCGCGGCCGATGGTGGTCTCGAGGCCGGTGAGCACGTGCGTCGCGAAGTAGCCTTTGCCGGCTACCAGCAGGTAGTCGCCGACGCGGGCGGCGCGGGGCTGGTGGTCGGAGCGGACCGTCTCGTGCATCTCACGCCCAGCGTATCACCGGCAGTGCGCGTCTCGCCCCCCGCTCGTCAGGCGCCGCGGCGGACCCAGTACGGGACGCCGCCGATCCGGGTCACCTCGCCGCGTTCCATCCGGCTGGCGGTCGGCTCGTCGAGCCGGATCGCGCCGGCGGGCCGCGGCCCGGCGCTCCCGCCCGCGAACACCGCGGCCATGGCCTCCTTCACGAGCGCGGCGAACCCCGGCTCGAGGAGCGCCGCCGCGTCGCCGGCCTCGCCGTCGCGCTCGAGCGCGCCCGACTTGATCGTGACGAGCAGCTCTGGAAACACCGCGGCGATCTCGGCGGCGCAGCCCAGCGCGCGCGGCACGATCTGCTCGGGCGGCGTCTCGCCGTTGACGATCGCGAGCACGGTGCCATCGAGCAGCAGCTCGAGCCGCACCCGGTCGAGCCCGGGCCGGCCGTCGAGGCGCGCCCGGCGCGCGGCCAGCTCGTCGGGCGGCATCGCCGGGCCCGCGCCATCGATGACCCGGCGGCTGCTCGCGATGACGAGCCCCGCCGCGCGCGGCCCCGCGGCACGCGGGACGCCTGGCGACGTGGCGGCGTCCGCAGGGGCGCCCAGCGCGCGCGCGATCGCGGCCAGCCGATCGGCCACCGCGGCGCCGTCGGCGGGGCGCGCGGCGGGCTGCTTCGCGAGCATCGCGACCACCAGCGCGTCGAGCGCCGGCGGCACCGCCGCGACGACCGCGCGCGGCGGCGGCGGGTCCCACACCACGGCCTTCGCGATCAGCGCGAGCGCGTGCTTGCCCTCGAACGCCGCGCACCCGGTCAAGCACTCGTAGAGCACGCATCCCAGCGCGAACACGTCGCTGCTCGGGCCGATCTGGCGCGCGCCGCGCGCCTGCTCCGGCGACAGGTAGCCGGGGCTGCCGACGACGGTGCCGGTCGCGGTCATCGAGCTCGCGACCGAGGCTGCCCGCGCCACGCCGAAGTCGACGAGGGTGACCGCGGTCAGCTGTCCATCGCGCAGGATCAGGTTGCTCGGCTTGACGTCGCGATGGACGACGCCGCGCCGGTGTCCGTGATCGAGCGCGCGCGCCACCTGTTGACCGATCTCGAGCACCTCCGCGAGCGACAGCGGGGCGCGCTGCACGCGATCGGCGAGGGTCTCGCCATCGATCCAGGTCATCGCGAGCCATGGCTCGCCGGTGGCGGTCTCGCCGTGCGCGACGTAGCGGACGATCGCCGGGTGATCGAGGGTGGCGAGGATCGCGGCCTTGCGCGCGAACCGCGTCCGGCTGTCGGGATCGACGGCGCGCAGCAGCTTGAGCGCGACGGTCGCGCCGGTCGTGCGGTCGCGCGCCCGATACACCACGCCCGCGCCGCCCGATGCGACCCGGGCCTCGGGCTCGAACCGATCGGCGATCAGCGACACGGCGCGAGCATACCCGCGTCCAACGTCCGGATCACGGACAGTTCGCGAGCGGCCGCTCGCCCTCAGGCGCGGCGGCGGCGCTTGGGCGCCTTCTCGGCTTCTTCGTAGACCCGGATCTCGGACTCGGCGGTGGTCTGCACCGCCTCGAGGTAGAGCGACAAGAGCGCGACCGAGTCACCGCGGAGCGACTCGTAGTAGCGCTGCCGATCGATCGAGTGCAGCACCGCGACCGGGTAGGCCGCCTCCTGCAGGATCAGGTTCGACACGATGCGCGCGGTGCGCCCGGTCTCCTTCGCCCACGGGAACACCTGCATCAGCTTGATGTGCAGGCTGGTCGCGCGCTCGACGGCGTGGAGCTGGCGGGTCGCCGGCTCCTCGATCCATTCACCGAGCTTGCGCATCGAGGCCTGGATCTTCTCCGGCGGCGCGATGTCGTGATAGTAGAGCCGGTGCAAGGGGTTCTCCTTGCGGTACGGCAGGCCCTTGGCCTTCTCGTCGGGCACCAGCATCGCGTAGATGTCGCGGATGGTGTCGAGCTTGAGCGGCTTCTTCTTGTTCGCCGCCTGATCCGCGGCGTAGTTACAGGCGTCGTCGAAGCGCTTGATCTCTTCGTAGCTCGGGATCAGCGATGGATCGCTGATGATCGTCGGGTCGACCGCGGCCTTGATCTCGCTGTAGCTCAGCACCTCGCCTTCGAGCGCTGCATCGTGATGGATGAGCGAGATCCGGAGTCGTTGCTGGAACTCCTGACGGATGCCGGGAGCGATCTGCGTGTGCTTCGATCGCCACGACGCGACGATTCGCTCGACCTCGGCGAACCGACCGTCGATGTCTTCGGTTTCCTTGTATCTAAGCACTGGTTATCCCTGTCGGTTTCCGTCCCACGACCCGAGTTGCGAAATACTAGCCAACCGAATCCCACTCGTCAAGGAATCCGAGAAACACACACATGCTCATCAGTTCAGTAATCGAGGGTAGCAGGTCCGGAGTTAACCCGACGGAATAATTGGCCTAAGCCCCTGCTCAAAAGTTGCCCCGGGAATCCCCTCCTTTGTAATGGGGGAATCCCGGTGACCGCCTTCGCGCACTCGTCCGTACTCCTCGCCGAGGTCCTCGAGCACCTCGAGCCGCGCCCGGGCGCCGTGTACGTCGACTGCACCCTCGGCGGTGCGGGCCACGCGCGCGCCGTGCTCGAGGCCTCCGCCCCCGACGGTCGGCTGATCGGGATCGATCGCGATCCGTCGGCGCTCGCCGCCGCGCGCGAGGTCCTGGCCGAGGCGGCGGATCGCGTCACCTTCGTTCACGGTCGCTTCGGCGACGTCGCGGACCACCTCGCGACCCTCGGCATCGCGCGCGTCGATGGCTTCGTCGTCGATCTCGGCGTGTCGTCGCCGCAGCTCGACCGCGCCGATCGCGGCTTCTCGTTCATGAAGGAGGGGCCGCTCGACATGCGCATGGATCCGACCACGGGTCAGACCGCGCTCGAGCTGCTGCGCGACCTCACGATCGACGAGCTCGGCGACGTCCTGCGCGACTACGGCGAGGAGCGCTACCACCGGAAGATCGCCCGCGTGATCAAGGACGCGATCCGCGCCGACACGATCGCGACCACGCTCGATCTCGCCAAGCTGGTCGCGACCTGCATCCCGATGTTCGAGCAGCGCAAGTCGCGCATCCACCCCGCGACCCGCACGTTCCAGGCGCTGCGGATCGCGGTCAACGCCGAGCTCGACGAGATCGAGAAGTTCCTCGCGGTGTTCCCGGACCTCCTCGAGCCCGGCGGCCGCTGCGTCGTGATCAGCTTCCACTCGCTCGAGGATCGCCTGGTCAAGCACCGCTTCCGCGACCTGGCGTGGACGTCGTCCTTGCCGCCCAGGCTGGCCCGCGAGGCCGGCGAGCGCGTGGAGGCGGTGTGCACGCCGATCGCGCGCAAGGTCGTCGCCACTGACGAGGAGACCGCCACCAACCCGCGCGCTCGCTCCGCCCGGCTCCGCGCCTGCGAGCGGACCAGCGCGCCCAACCTGCCTGCGCAGAGCCGTCCATGAGCCCACCCCTGCCACAGCGCATGTACACGCTGCTCCGCTCGACGGTGCGCCCCGCGCCCGGTGCGCGCGGCGTGATCATCGGGCTGGTGATCGGCGCGGTCGCGATCACCTCGCTCGCGATCGCGAAGGTCCGCTACCGGCACGAGATCGTGTCGCTCGGGTTCGAGCTCTCGACCGCGACCGAGAAGCAGCGCGCGCTCGACGAGCACCACCGGTCGCTCGAGCTCGAGCGCGCGACCCTCGCCGATCCGCAGCGCATCCGCGCGATGGCCACCGCGCTCGGCATGATCTCGGTGCCGCCCGACGCGATCCGGGTGATCCCGCCGGCGCCGCAGACCGCCGCCAACGAGCGAGGGCCGCGGTGAGCGCGCCGTCCACGCCGCGCCCGGTGTCGGCGCCTCGCCCGTCACGCCCGGTGTCGGCGCCGCGCCCGGTGAAGCCGCGCCCGCCCAAGCCGACCACCCCGGGCCTGTCGCGCTCGGCGCGCCACCGCGCCTACGCCGCCGCCGCGTTCATGACGATCCTGTTCTCGGGCGTCGGCTATCACGCCTACGGCCTGCAGGTCACCGACGTCGAGCACTACCGCACGCTCGCCGATCGCCAGCACGTGCGCTCGCTCGAGGTCGCCGCGCCGCGCGGCGCGATCCTCGATCGGCGCGGCCGGCCGCTCGCGGTCACGACCGACGCCGAGTCGGTGTTCGTCAACTCGCGCGAGGTCAAGGACGTCACCGCGACCTCCGAGAAGCTCGCCGCCGCCCTCGGCCTCTCGCAGGGCGAGCTCGAGGCGCGCCTCGGCTCGGGCAAGCGCTTCGCGTGGGTCGCGCGCCGGGTCACCGACGCCCAGGCCGCCGCGGTCCGCGCCGCCAAGCTCCCCGGCATCGGCGTCACCACCGAGCCGCGCCGCTCGTATCCCGGTGGCGTGTCCGGCGGCCCGGTCATCGGCATCGCCGACATCGACGGCAAGGGCGTCGACGGCATCGAGCTCGCGCTCGACGAGGCGTTGACCGGCAAGCGCGCGCGCTTCACCGCGGTGCGCGACGCGCACGGCAAGGTGCTGCTCGAGGACGGCCTGGTCGAGGCCACGCCCGGCGCGACGGTCACGCTCACGCTCGATCGCACGATCCAGGGCATCGCCGACGCGGCGATCGCCGACGCGGTCATCAAGAACCGCGCGAAGTCGGGCGTCGCGATCGTGATGGAGGTCGGCACGGGTCGCGTGCTCGCGCTCGCGAGCTACCCGACCTTCGATCCCAACGCGCCCGGCACCTCGCACACCGCCGCGCGCGATCGCGGCGTGACCGACACGTACGAGATCGGCTCGGTCATGAAGCCGTTCACGGTCGCGACCGCGCTCGAGGACGGCGTCACCCGGCCCGACGAGCTGTGGGACGTGGAGGGCGGCTCGTGGCAGGTCGGCCCCAAGATCATCCGCGACGTCGATCACGACGTGCAGCTGACGACCGGCGAGATCATCAAGCGCTCGTCGAACGTCGGCGCGGCCAAGATCGGCCTGCGCCTCGGCGGCGAGCGGCTGGCCGCGGGCCTGCGCGCGTTCGGCTTCGGCAAGCGCACCGGCATCGAGCTGCCGGGCGAGCAGAACGGCCGCGTCCGCGACGGCAAGACCTGGCGCGAGATCGAGCTGGCGACGATCTCGTTCGGCTACGGCGTGACCGTCACGCCGCTGCAGCTCGCGGCCGCGATGGGCGCGATCGCCGACGGCGGCATGTACTCGCCGCCGCGGATCATCGAGCGCATCGTCGACGGCGACGGCAAGGTCGTGCGCGAGCACACCAACGAGAAGCACCGCGCGGTCTCGGCCAGGACCGCGGCGCAGATGCTGCCGATCCTCCAGTCGGTGTTCGACAAGGGCAAGATGGCGGGCACCGCCGGCACGATCGTCGTGCCCGGCTTCATCTGCGGCGGCAAGACTGGCACCGCGCACAAGTACGATCCCGCGCTCAAGGGCTACTCGCCCGATCGCTACGTGTCGTCGTTCGCCGGGCTCGCGCCGATCGATCACCCGCGCATCGTCGTGGTCGCGGTCGTCGATGACCCGAGCGGCGGCGATCACTTCGGCAGCAAGGTCGCTGGCCCGGTGTTCGCGCGCGTCGCGAGCGAGGGTGGCTCGCTGATCCCGCCGCCGCCGCCTGGCGCGCCCGTGGCAAAGCCCGCCGCGAAGCCCGCCGCCGTCGACAGCGCCGACCAGCGCGACCCGGCGCCGTTCGACGAGGCCGTGCCCGACGGCCCCGACTTCCGCGGGCTTGGCGTGGCCAAGGCGCTCGACCGCGCGCGCGCGGCCGGCGTCCGCGTCGAGCTGGTCGGCAGCGGTCGCGTCGAGTCGCAGGAGGAGATCGTCGATGCCGCGGTCCCGACCTACCGGCTCGTGATCAGTGAACGCGCGCCACGCGTGGTGGCGCGCGATGCGGCCGTCGACGGGCCCGGCGCGCCCTGACCCTTGCCAGGGCGAATGAAATCATGGAAGGTCCGCGTTCTTTCACCATGCAGCTCCGCACCCTGATCGACGGCCTCGAAGGAGCTCGCCTCGACGGCGATGGCGCGGTCCTCGTGCGGGCCGTCCACGACGACTCGCGCCGGATCGAGCCCGGCGACCTGTTCGTCGCGGCGCGCGGCGGACGCGTCGATGGCCATGACTTCGTCGCCACGGCGATCGCGCGCGGCGCGGTCGCGATCGTCGTCGAGCGGCGGCTCGAGGTCGCGGTGCCGCAGGTGATCGTGCCGAACGGGCGGCGCGCGCTCGGCGCGCTGGTCGCGCGTAGCAAGGGCTCGCCGGCAGCGGCGATGACGATGGTCGGCGTCACCGGCACCAACGGCAAGACCACAACGACGTACCTGATCGAGAGCATCCTCGCCGCCGCGGGCGCGCGCCCCGGCGTGATCGGCACGGTCAACTACCGCTACGGCGGCCAGATCTTCGACTCGCCGTACACCACGCCCACGCCCGAGGTGCTGCACACGACCCTGGCCGAGATGGTCGCGGCGACGTGCACCCACGCGGTGCTCGAGGTGTCGTCGGCGGCGCTGGCGATGGATCGCCTCACCGGCGTCGCGTTCGCCGCCGGCGGGTTCTCGAACCTCACGCAGGACCACCTCGACGTGCACGGCACGATGGAGGCGTACGCCCAGGCCAAGCAGCTGCTGTTCTCGCAGCAGCTCGCCGCGAACGGCGCCGCGGTCATCAACGTCGACGATCCCGCCTCGGGGGGCATGATCGCCGCCGCCGGCGCGCACCGCGTGCTCCGCGTCTCCGCGGTCGATCACCCGACGACCGCCGATCAGCGCGACGCCGAGATCCGCGTGGTCTGGTGCGAGTCGACGGTGCGCGGCATTCGCGCCCGCATCCGCACGCCGCGCGGCGAGGTCGCGGTCGAGGCCCACCCGCTGGTCGGCGCGTACAATGTCGCGAACCTCGCGCTCGCGGTCGGCATCGCCGAGTCGCTGGGCATCGATCACGCCGCGATCGTCCGCGGCATCGCGACCCTGCCGGGCGTGCCCGGTCGCGTCGAGCGCGTGGCCAACGACGCCGACCTCGACATCCTCGTCGACTACGCGCACACGCCGGATGCCCTCGACAACGTGCTGCGCGCGCTGCGCCCGCTGACCAAGCGCCGGCTCATCTGCGTGTTCGGCTGCGGCGGCGATCGCGATCCGACCAAGCGCCCCAAGATGGGCGCGGCGGTCGCCGAGCTCGCGGATCTCGCGGTCGTCACCTCCGACAACCCGCGCACCGAGGATCCGCGCGCGATCCTCGACATGATCCTGCCCGCGGTGCCGAAGCCGTTCGTCGTCGATGTCGATCGCCGCAACGCGATCCGCGCGGCGATCGCCGAGGCCACGCCCGGCGACGTCGTGGTGATCGCCGGCAAGGGCCACGAGGACTACCAGATCCTCGGCACGACCAAGATCCACTTCGACGATCGCGAGGAGGCCGCGGCCGCGTGCGCGCTGCGGCCGCGCTTCAGCCTCGAGACGATCGCGGCCCTCACCGGCGGCACGCTCACCGGCGAGGCGAGCTGCACGCGCGTCACGATCGACAGCCGCCAGGCCGCGCCCGGCGATCTGTACGTCGCGATCCAGGGCCACGTGCACGATGGCCACGCGTTCGCGTCGCACGCGCTCGAGGCCGGCGCGCAGGCGGCGATCGTCGCGCGCGGTCGCCGCGGCGAGCTCGGCGACACCAGCGCCGCGGTGCTCGAGGTCGACAACCCGCAGGTCGCGCTCGGTCAGATCGCGCGCGCCCATCGCCAGCGCTGGGGCGAGGACCGCGATCACCGGCTGATCGCGATCACCGGCTCGGCGGGCAAGACCACCACGAAGGAGCTGACCGCCGCCGCGCTGCGCGGCGCGGCCACCACTCACGCCGCGGTCGGCTCGCTCAACAACGAGACCGGCGTGCCGCTCACCGTGCTCGGCCTGCGGCCGTTCCACCGCTACGGCGTGATCGAGATGGGCATGCGCGGTCTCGGCCAGATCGAGGAGCTGACCCGCATCGCGCTGCCCGACGTCGCGGTCGTGATCAACGCCGGCACCGCGCACATCGAGCTGCTCGGCTCGACCGACGCGATCGCGCAGGCCAAGGGCGAGATCTGGATCGGGCTGGCGCCCGGCGGCACCGTGGTCCGCCCGTTCGACGACGCGCGGCTCGCGGCCCACGCCAACCGCCACGCGCCCGGCGCGCGCACGCTGACGTTCGGCGACGAGCCCGGCGCCGATGTCCGCCTGGTCGCGCACCGCGCCTCGGTGGATCCGCGGTTCGCCGAGCTCGACCTCGAGATCCTCGGCGCCGCGCACCACCTGCGGCTATCGCTGGTCGGTCGCCACGCGGCGATCGATGCCTGCGCCGCGCTCGCCGCGGCCATCGCCGCCGGCGTCACCGTCCCCGATGCGCTCGCCGGCCTGGCGCGCGCGCGGCCCGCGGCGATGCGCGGCGAGATCGTCGACATCGGCGGCCGCCACGTGATCGTCGACTGCTACAACGCGAACCCCGCGTCGATGGCGGCCGCGCTGACCACGCTCGCCGAGCTGGCCACCGGCGCCAACGCGGTCGCGGTCGTCGGCGACATGCTCGAGCTCGGCGATCACGCCGCTGGCGCGCACGCCGCGGTCGGCGCGCAGGCCGCGGCGCTCGGCGTCTCGGTGATCGCGCTCGGCGCGTGGAAGGACACCGTCGCGAATCACCGCAGCGACGCGTGGACCACCGATGAACCGACGGACGCGGCGCGCCAGGCCCTGGCGCTGACCTCGCCGGGCGACTGGATCCTGGTCAAGGCATCGCGCGGCATGCGCCTCGAGCGCGTGGTCACCGCGATGCGGGAGGTCGCCGGCTGATGCTGTTCTGGCTCCTCTATGACGTGCTCGCGAAGCACGCCTCGTTCCTCCGCGTCTTCCGCTACGTGTCGACCCGCATCCTCGCGGGCACGATCACCGCGCTGGTGCTCTCGTTCGTGATCGGGCCGTGGTTCATCGAGCGGCTGCGCTCGCGCCAGATCGGCCAGCAGATCCGCGAGGAGGGCCCCAAGACCCACAAGAAGAAGGCCGGCACGCCGACGATGGGCGGCTCGCTGATCCTGTTCTGCCTCGTGATCTCAACGCTCCTCTGGTGCGATCTCGAGAACCGCATGGTCTGGCTCGCGCTGACCGTGACCGTGCTGTTCGGCGCGATCGGCTTCGCCGACGACTACGCCAAGGTCACCAAGAAGAACACCAAGGGCGTGTCGGGCAAGACCCGCCTCCTGCTCGAGTTCGCGATCGCCGGCGCGGCGATGTCGTACCTGTTCCTGTCGGATGTCCTGCCCCCTGACGTGCGGCTGCACCTGCAACTGCCGTTCACGAACTTCTACGACAACGCGATCATCCTCCCGGCCTGGCTCTACATCCTGTTCTCGTCGTTCATCGTGGTCGGCACCGCCAACGCGGTGAACCTGACCGACGGCCTCGACGGGCTCGCGATCGGCCCGGCGATCATGAACGCCGGCACGTTCCTGATCTTCGCGTACATCGCCGGCGTCTCGACGACGATCGTCACCGGCGGCGTCGAGGTCAACCTCGCGCAGTACCTCCACGTCGCGCACATCAGCGACGTCGCCGAGATCGCGGTCTTCTGCGGCGCGCTGTTCGGCGCCGGCGTCGGGTTCCTCTGGTACAACACGTACCCCGCGCAGGTGTTCATGGGCGACGTCGGGTCGCTGTCGCTGGGCGGCGCGATCGGCATGCTCGCGGTGCTGACCAAGAGCGAGATCGTGCTGCTGATCGTCGGCGGCCTGTTCGTGGTCGAGGCGCTGTCGGTGATCATCCAGACCAGCGTGTTCAAGGCCACCAAGAAGCGGCCGCAGGGCGGCAAGCGGGTCTTCCGCATGGCGCCGATCCACCACCACTACGAGCTGAAGGGCTGGGAAGAGCCCAAGATCATCGTGCGCTTCTGGCTGGTCAGCCTGCTGCTCGCGCTGCTCGCGCTCGGCACGCTCAAGCTGAGGTGATCGCGATGGAGCTCCGCGGCAAGCAGGTCGTCGTCGTCGGCATGGCCCAGACCGGGGTCGCGCTGGCGAAGTTCTGTGCGCGCCGCGGGGCGCGCGTGATCGTCACCGACGCCAAGCCGATGGAGAAGCTCGGCGAGGCCGCGGCGGCGCTCGCCGGCGTCGACGTGACGTGGGAGGTCGGCGGCCACGAGATGATGTCGTTCACCGGCGCCGACCTGGTCGTGATGTCGCCGGGCGTGCCGGATCTCGTCGAGATGAAGGCCGCGCGCGCGGCGGGCGTGCCGGTGTGGGCGGAGATCGAGCTCGCGTTCAGGTATCTCCACCCCGAGGCCTCGCTGCTCGCGATCACCGGCACCAACGGCAAGTCGACGACGACCGCGCTGACCGGCGCCCTGTGCGAGGCGTCGGGCCGGCCATCGTTCTGCGGCGGCAACCTCGGCAACATGCCGCTCATCGACGCGGTCGATCACCCGGCCAACGTCGCGGGTGGCCTGATCGTCGCCGAGGTCGCGGCGTTCATGCTCGAGCACTGCACGTCGTTCCGCCCGCGCGTGGGGATCCTGACCAACGTCACCGAGGATCACCTCGATCGCTTCGTGACGATGGAGAACTACGCCCACATGAAGGGCCGGATCTGGGACTGGCAAGAGGGCGACGATCTCGCGATCGCCAACGCCGCGGACCCGTGGGTCGTCCGCGAGGCCGCCGATGTCCGCCATGCGCTGGCGTGGTTCGACTCGCGCCCGGGCGCGCGCCCCGAGCGCGGCGCGGCGATGTCCGACGATCGCCGCGAGATCGTGCTGCGCCACGTGCCGGGCTGCGCCGACGAGGAGCGCTATCCGGTCGACGATCTCGTGATCGTGGGCAACCACAACATGGAGAACGCGATGGGCGCGTACATGGCGGCGCGCCGCGCCGGCGTGTCGATCGAGGCGGTCCGCGCGGGCGCGCGCGGCTATCGCCCGCTGCCCCACCGCATGGAGTGGGTCGGCGACAAGGGCAACATCTACTTCTACGACGACTCCAAGGGCACCAACGTCGCGTCGGTCGCCGCGAGCGTGCGCGGCTTCCCGCGGCCGCTGGTGCTGATCGCCGGCGGCGTCGACAAGGGCGGCTCGTACGCGCCGATGCTCGAGGCGCTCGACGGCGTGTGCAAGGGCATCGTGCTGATCGGCAAGGCCGCGCCGCTCATCAAGGAGGCGGCGATCGCCCACGGCGTGCGCTACCCGCTCATCGACGCGACCGACATGCACGAGGCGGTCGCGCAGGCGACCGCGCTGTGCGTGCCCGGCGATGCGGTCGTGCTGTCGCCGGCGTGCGCGAGCTACGACATGTTCCAGAACTTCGGCCACCGCGGCCGGGTGTTCCGCGACGCGGTCAGCGCGGTCGGCGCGATCCGCAAGGACGTCTGACGGGGCAGAGCGGCGCCGGGTGCACCGTTGCACCCGCGTTGCGCGCCCGCGCGATCAGCCCGCGGGTCAGCTCGATCGATAGCCGAACCCCGCGACACCACGCGGCGGCAGGCGCGCTCGCGGCCGCGCGTGACGGGATCTGCGCTGGCTCGCGGGTTGCTGTAGGTGGGCACCATGCAGCCAACCATGGCGTCTCCGTCCTCGGCCTCGCCGGGCCCCGCCGTCGCTCCCGTCGCGCCCGCGCGCGATGCCGCGCGCCACGATCCCGAGCTCGGCCGCGAGCTCGTCCTGTGTCACCGCAAGAAGCCGACGCTGGCCTATCCGGTGTCTGGCCTCGTGCTCGGCGGGATGACCGTGCTGTTGATGCTCGCGCTCGCGCTGGATTCGGGCAGCGCCACCGGCAGCGACTTCGCGTTCCTGTCGGTCGTCGCGGCGATCTTCGGCGGCAGCGGCGCCGGCCTGCTCTGGTACCGCCGCCGGGTGATCGCGCTGCGCCAGCTGCTGCGCGTCTGCGAGCGCGGCGTGGTGCGCGAGGACGTGCACGGGCGCCACGTGCTGGTGCGCTTCGCCGACGTCACGAAGATCGAGGACATGACCATCGCCTCACCGCTGAACCCGATCTACATGGTCACGCTCCGCGGCGCGGCGCGCTGGCGGACGGTGATCTCGTCGCAGCGCTTCGACAACGTCGACCCGCAGCTGACCGCGACGCTGCGCGCGCTCACGCCGTCCGCGGGGCGAGCCTGAGATGGTGGCGCAGGTGGAGTTCCGTCGTGCGCAGGGTCCGGCGCCCCTGGTCGGCGCGGGCTCGCTCGAGGTGCGAGCCGAGGGCCTGCGGCTGCGCGGCACCGGCGGTGCCTCGATGTGGCCGACGCTGGCCGGCGTGCTGGTCGGCGTGCTCGGCGTGATCGCCGCGGCGATCGTGCTCGTGTCGCTCGACATCGAGCTCGGCAATGGCTCGAAGAAGCTCGCGCTGCTCGTCGGCATGGGCGCGGGGATCGCGCCGGGTGTGGCGGTCCACGGCGCGCTGCAGAAGCGCATGCGCGGCGCATCGATCGACGCGCTGATCGAGTGGGCTGGCATCCGCGTGCTCGCGCGCGCCCCGGGCCGCGTCACGCTGCGGCTGTCGTCGTTCGATGTCGGCGGCGACGTCGAGGTGATCGCGCACGACCCGGGCGCGGCCTCGATCGTCGACGCGCCGTGGCCGGTGCTGTCGTGCTGATCCCGAGGTCTTCGATGCCATCGATCCATCGCGCCGCGCTGGCCGCGCTCGCGCTCGCCGCGTGCGGCAAGGCCAAGGAGCCGCGGGTGTTCGTGCTGAACGGGCTCGACATCCCGGTGACGGTCGCGATCACCGCCGACGGCGACACCGAGACCGTCCTTGTCCCGGCCCACGGCCGCGCGACCCCCGACGTGAGCGGCATGGCGACCGTGAAGGTCACGACCGCCAAGGGCGACCTCATCTCCGAGGGCCCGGCGCAGTTCGGCAAGCCCGACGGCTCGCCGGGCTGCTACCGCGTCTACAACGTGATGGGCGCGGCCGCCTACGTCGACGAGGACGTGGTCTACGGCAACGGCTTCGGCAAGCCCGAGTACCGGCGGCGCGCGGGCGAGATCTCCGAGGACGAGTGCGGCATCAGCTTCGCGTTTCGCGAGCCCGCGAAGGCGATCTCGGTCGACCAGTACGCGCCGGCCGGCGACAACCTCGGCTGGTTGCACTACGAGGGTGAGGGCACCTGGGTCGTGGCGGTCAACTCGCTCCTCGACGACACCGGCCAGTGGGCGAGCCAGTCGCGCGGCGCGGCCCAGCGGATCGTGCGCGCGGTCGTGACCCACGACCCGGACAACCCCGCGCTGCCGGCGATCAAGGATCGCCTCGCGCAGCTGCAGCTCGCGGTGCCCGAGCCCACGCCGGGCAACCTGCTCGCGCAGCCCGCGCGGCGGCGGCGGCCATGAACCGCGTCGGCACGCTCGCGGCGCTCGCGATCGCCGCGTGCGGCAGCCGCCCGCCCGACGAGGCCGCCTTCGCGAAGGCCCAGGCGTTCGAGCAAGATCGCACGACGACCGCGAGCCAGAGCGCGTTCACCTACGGCCTCTTCCTGCGCGACTTCCCCGGGTCGCCGCTCGCGGACCAGGCGCGCGCGGCGATCACGCGGGTGAGCACGGCGGGGGCCGACCAGTACGGAGAGGCCGCGATCGCGGCGGGTGCTGCGCCCGAGACCATCGCGGCGATGCAGCGCCTCTGCATCGCCGCTGGCGAGCGCTACCACAACCTGGCCATCCCCGCCCGGGTCGAGGCGAGCGGGGACCCGGAGCTGGTGGCGGCCGGCGGTGGCCCGTCGATCGAGAGCATCGCGACCGGGTCGGGGAAGCCTTGCGAACCCACCTCGCCGGACGCGCACAGCACCGGCGACGGTCCGGCGCTCCTCATCCGCTACCGTGCGACCGCCTCCGGCCAGGCGTTCGTGGGGAACGACAACCTGCCGGTCGACGGGATCACGCTCACTTACGCCGTCGAGCTGGACCTCGGCGATGGCGCCCCGCCCATGGAGATCCTCACGGGCGAGTCCGTCCCGCCGCCCGACGTCCTGGCGAAGGTCCAGGCGACGGCGGATCGCGAGGCCTATGTCCGGGCGGTGCGGTACGCGATCATCCGCGCGGCGGCAACCAACATCGAGCTCACGGTGCAGCACCGGCTGGGCTTCCGGTGATGCGTCGCGGGCATCGCGACATCGTTGCCAAAAACTTCACCTCACGCCCGCGCGCGCGGAAAGTGGACGACCAGATCCCGTGGTTGCCCCGCGCCTCCAGACCGCCGCCGAGCTCGACGCCCGACCCGCCCCCGCGGTCGCCGGGCAGGCGCCCGTCGCGGTCCTGCCCGAGCGCGGCATCGACCTCGCGCTGCTGGCCTCGATCCTCGCGCTGCTGTCGATCGGCACCGTCGAGATCTACGCCTCGACCTCGGTCGCGGCCGCGGCCAAGTACCACGACGGCGCGTACTTCCTGAAGCGCCAGCTGGTCTGGCTCGGCTTCGGCGGCGTGGCGATGTGGCTCGGCTCGACCTTCGACTATCGCCGGCTGCGGCGCTGGACCTATCCGCTGCTGATCGTCGCGTTCGTGCTGCTCGGCGGCGCGCTGGTCATGCCCGCGATCAACGGCGCGCACCGCTGGATCCTCCTCGGGCCGCTGTCGTTCCAGCCGGTCGAGCTGGCCAAGCTCGCGCTGGTCTCGTACCTGGCCTACTCGCTCGCGAAGAAGGCCGACAAGGTCAAGACCTTCACGATCGGCTTCGTGCCGCACCTCGTGGTCGCGAGCGCGATGATGGCGGCGTTACTCGCGCAGCCCGACCTCGGCTCGTCGATCATCCTCGGCGCGACCACCCTCGGCATGCTGTTCGTCGCCGGCGCCAACATCTCGTACATCGTGATCGCGGTGCTGTCGGCCGCGCCGATCGGCTACCAGCTCATCGTCGGCACGCCGTGGCGCCTGCAGCGCTTCATGGCGTACTTCAACCCCGAAGCCTTCGCCGACAAGGAGGCCTACCAGTTCCTCCAGGCGCAGATCGCGATCGGCTCCGGCGGCTGGTCGGGCGCCGGCCTCGGCGATGGCCGCCAGGCGCTGGGCTACATGCCCGAGGGCCACAACGACTTCATCCTCGCGCCGATCGGCGAGGAGCTGGGCTACATCGGCGTGGCGATCGTGCTCGCGCTGTTCGTGATGATCGTGTGGCGCGGCCTGCGCGCCGCGCTCGGCGCGCGCGACACCTACGGCGGCTACGTGGCGTTCGGCGTGACGATCATGTTCGCGATGCAGGCGCTGTTCAACGTGGGCGTCGTGCTCGGGCTCGTGCCCAACAAGGGCCTGACCCTGCCGTTCGTGAGCTACGGCGGCACCTCGCTGATCATGACGATGTTCCTCGCCGGCCTGGTCCTCAACATCGGGCGCCGGCCCGAGTACCAGGTCCACACCCGCGAGCTCGTCAACCACGCCAAGCGCAAGCGCCAGCGCGTGCGCGTCGCGATCGCGTAGCGATGCGCGGTAACGGTCGCGCGCTCGCGCGCCCTGCCCGCGGGTATCGTCGTCGCTGATGCGGAAGTGGTTCGCGGTGCTGGCCGTCGGGTTCGCGATGGTGATGACCGCGCGCTCGGGCTGCCCCATCAGGAAGCGCGTGGTGCCGCCCGAGCGCAGCGACGCGATGCCGGTCATCACGCCGCCCGATCCCGCGGTGGTCGCGCTGCGCGAAGAGGTGCTGGCCAAGATCGTGTACTGGGGCCGCCCGGAATATACGCCGCGCGTCTGGTCGGTCATCGACCCTGCGATCGCGTCGGCGCTCAGGTGGGAAGGCCGCGACGATCGCGCCGCGATCGTCGCGGACGCCGCGGACTCGGCGTACCGCGAGATCGCATCCACGCCGGATGGGCAGAAGGCCCTCGAGACGCTGGTCATGGGCCGGTACACGCACCCGGTCTTCACGCGCGATGGCGATCTGGTCCGGATCGATCTGGGCGTGATCGGCGGTTCACCGACCTACTTCCGCGGGGACGTCTGGGTTCATTCCGAACTGGAGGTGTTTGGCAACGGCATCACGAGCGCCGAGGTGCTGCGCAATCTGGCGATCGCGCTGGTCACCCATCCAGGCGCGCGGGTCTATCAGGTCGAGGTCGACGTCCCTTTCCGCTGGCCACGCCCGCTGCCGCCGGGCTGGTCCAAGGGTGGCTACACCTACGTCTACCAGGTCGCGGAGAACCGCCTCCGTATCTACCGGAACGATGAACCCACCGAGTTTCGCATCAGCCGGCGGCTCGACGATCTCCGGACACCGGACCCGCTGGACTGGACGGAGCTCGAGCGGCGACCGATGGACCGGATGCCGGAGCGCTCGTTCGATCTGCGGAGCCGTCCGCGGTAATCGAGGGAGCCGGATCAGCGCGGCCGCCGCACGCCATCGAGGATCACCGAGATGAACGTGCGGGGCAGGGCGGCGAGCCCGCCGACGTCCTCGCCGGCGAGCACCGCGAACGCGAGCCGCTCGACCGCGCCGATCACGGTGAGCGCGCCGACCCGCGGATCGGTGTCGCGGAGCAGGCCGAAGTCCTTGGCGACCTGCGAGAGCTCGATCGCCTGGCGGGCGATGTCGTCGGCGAGGGCGCGCACCGGGCGGCACGCGCCCATCGGCGGTGACCGGCACTCCTGCAGGTAGAGCCGCAGCACGTCGGGCTCGGGCGTGACTGCGGCGGTCAGCTCGGTCGCGAGCGCGAGGTAGATCGCGGGGAGCAGGTCGGGATCGCGCGCGGCCGCGAGGCGCGTGGCGGCGGTCGCCATGCCGGTGCGCATCGCCGCGGCCATGGGCGCGAGCAGGGTCGCGACCACCTGCTCCTGATCGGTGAAGTAGCGATAGAAGCTGCCCTTGGCGATCGCGGCGCGGTCCACGATCTGATCGATCGTCACGCTGCCGATGCCGTGCCGCAGGTAGAGCGGCAGCGCGGCAGTGCAGATCTGCCGGATGCGCGCGGTGCGGTTGGCGTCACGCGTCCCGCCGGCCTGGCCCGGACGCTCGGTGGGCAGGCGCGGCGCGGCTCGCGGGCGGGCGATCTTTCGCGTTGACATCTCGAATTGGTCCGGCCAGTATGATGACTATCTAGTCACCATTTCGCGCGGAGGTGTCTCGTGCTCGGAATTCCAGTCGGTCTCGTCGTGGCCAACGCGGGGGAGTGGTTGTTTCACAAGTACGTCCTCCACGGCCTGGGCAAGAATCCCAAGAGCTTCTGGAGCTTCCACTGGCACGAGCACCACCGGGCGTGCCGCAAGAACGGCCACGTCGACGAAGCCTACCGCGGCAGCCTGTTCCGGTGGAACGCGCAGGCCAAGGAGGCGCTGTCGCTGGTCGGGTTGGCGGCGGTGACCGCGCCGCTCATCCCGGTGGCGCCGTTCTTCGTGGGCACGGTCTGGTACTCGGGCCTGACCTACTACCGGCGCCACAAGCGCGCGCACCTCGATCCGCAGTGGGCCAAGGAGCACCTGCCCTGGCACTACGATCACCACATGGGCCCCAACCAGCACGCCAACTGGTGCGTGACCCGGCCCTGGTTCGATCACGTCATGGGAACGCGGATCCGCTACCTCGGCACCGACAAGGCCGCGCGCGACGAGGCGAAGCGCGCCGCGCGGCTGGTGCCGCAAGCCGCCTGACGATCCCCCGTAACGCGCGATCACGCGCGCGTATTCGCCGCGCCTGAACCGCGATTCCTCGACGGTCAGAACGTGGCGCCGCCGCGCGAACCGGGCTACCAACGAGCCATGCGGCTCCTCATCGCCGGCGGCGGTACCGGTGGTCATCTGTTCCCCGGCGTCGCGATCGCAGAGGAGCTGCGCGCGCGCGATCCCGGGGCGCCGATCCGGTTCCTCGGCACCCGCCGCGGCATCGAGGCGCGCGTGCTGCCCGATCTGGGCTGGGACGTGGCGTTCATCGAGGTCTCGGGGCTCAAGACCGTGGGCCTCTGGGGCTCGATCAAGGGCCTGTTCCGCCTGCCGAAGGCGCTGTGGCAGGCGCGCCGCGCGGTGAAGGACTTCAAGCCCGATGTCGTGCTCGGCGTCGGCGGCTACGCCTCGGGGCCGGTCGTGCTGATGGCGCGGCTGCGCGGCATCCCGACGGCGATCTGCGAGCAGAACTCGATCCCGGGCTTCACCAACAAGCTGCTCGGCAAGCTGGTGCGCGCGGTGTTCCTGTCGTTCGAGATGAGCCGGCGGTTCTTCAAGGCGAAGAAGATCCAGATGGTCGGCAACCCGGTGCGCCGGCCGATGCTCGCGCTCCTGCAGGGGACGCGCGCGCAGCGGCTCGCCGAGCTGCCGCTGCAGGTGCTGGTCAGCGGTGGCTCGCTCGGCGCGGTCGCGGTCAACGACCTCGCCGCGCAGGCGCTGTGCGCGATCGCCAAGGATCGGCCGCTCACGATCGTCCACCAGACCGGCGAGAAGGGCCACGCCGACACCGTCGCGCGCTACGCCGCCGCGGGCGTGACCGCCGATGTCCGGCCGTTCATCAAGGACATGGCGTCCGAGTACCTGCGCGCCGATCTGATCGTCGCGCGCGCCGGCGCGACCACGGTCGCCGAGCTCGCGATCGCTGGCGTGCCCGCGATCTTCATCCCGTACCCGTTCGCCGCCGACAACCACCAGGAGCTGAACGCGCGCGAGATGGCGGACGCCGGCGCCGCGCTCATGTTCAAGCAGGCCGACCTGACCGCGGCGATCCTCGAGGCGCAGCTGCGCGCGCTCCTCGACGATCCCGCGAAGCGCGCGGCGATGGGCGCCGCGATGAAGGCGCTCGCCAGGCCGGGCGCGGCGGCCGCGGTCATCGACTGGTGCCAGGCGCAGACGAAAACCTGACAGGCGTGCTGCCGCCCACGGCGGCGCGATCTTGCCGGACTTCGCGCGTCGTCGACGAGCGGCGCGATGCGAGCGTGAGGCATGCGCAACCTCGCGGTCATCGCTGTCCTCGTCTCGGTCGCGGCGCCGGTGCACGCCGAGGCGCCCCGGCGGTTCCCCGCGACCACGGCGCCGGGCTGGCGCTTTGGCGCCGGCGGGTTCCTCGGCCTCGCCGACGGCAACGGCGACGGCGGTAGCCGCAGCGCGGTCGGCGCCGAGGGCGAGGCGCTGTTCGGGTTCAGCAGCTCGGAGGTCGGCAACCTCGCGCTCGCGACCCGGGTGCGGCTCGAGGCCGGGCCGTGGTCGTACACCGAGGGGGCGCAGCACGAGACCGGCGTGGTGTGGACCGCGTCGGCGAGCGCGGGCCTGAAGCCATGCGTGCTCGGCGTGCTGTGCGCCGAGGCCGCGCTCGGCGGGCGGCTCGTGCGCGAGCACGGCACCGAGGCGCTCCTGTTCGCCCAGGGCCGGCTGTCGGCGCAGGTGCCGTTCCTGGCCCGCGGCGGCGCCGAGCTGGGCGTGGCGCTCGATGTTCAGCAGCGCTCGCAGTGGGGCGACGAGGTCGAGGTCTTCGCGTTCCTGCACGCGTTCTGGCGCTGAGCGGCGCGCAGTTCTGACCCGATCTGCGTCACGCCGTCAGGCAACCGGCGCGCGGACGCGCCAGTCTGCACGGCATGAGGCGCGCGATCGTGGTCATCGGGTTGGTCGGGCTGGCGGCGTGCGGCGACAACGGGAGCGTCGCCATCGATGCCCCGGTCGCAGGTTCACCGGACGCGGGGCTCGGCGACGCGGACATCGCGCGCATCCACGCGGCGGTCGCGGCCGGGCTCGGGCACGGCCTGGCGACCGGCTACAGCGTCGCCGTGTGGCGCGACGGCCAGATCGTGTACGCCGAGGGCTTCGGTACCGCCGACGGGGTCGCGACGCAGGTCACCGCCGACACGCTGTTCCAGATCGGCTCCGACACCAAGAAGCTCACGGCGATCGCGCTCCTGCGCGAGGTCGACGCCGGCCGCGCGCGGCTCGACGAGACCGTCGCCGAGATCGCGCCCGGGCTCACGCTCGCGTCCGACCCGTCGTACTTCACGACGCTCACGATCGACGATCTGCTGTCGCATCGCTCGGGCCTGTTCGACTACACGCCGTGGCTCGATGCGCCCGACGACGCGCACCTCGCCGACACCGTGCGCGGTCGCTTCGCCGCCAACGAGTACGCGATGATGCCGGCGGGGATCGCGTGGGACTACGCCAACCCCAACTTCGCGCTGGCCGGCTTCCTCACCGAGCAACTCGACGGTCGCACCTGGCCGGCGATCGTCACCGCGGATGTCCTCGCGCCCCTCGGCCTCGCGCACACGTTCGCGCGCCGCGACGCCGCGCTCGCCTCGGGCGCACCGCTCGCGAGCGGTCACGGCGCGATCCCGGGTGGCCCGGTCGACAGCTTCAGCGCGCTCGAGGGCGTGCCCTCGACCACCGGCTGGGTCGCGCCCGCCGCGCAGCAGGACGACGCGTTCACGCGACCCGCCGGGCTGGCCTGGTCGACCGCGAGCGATCAGGCCCGGCTGCTCGGCTTCTTCGTCGACGGCGATCCCGCGGTCCTGTCCGACGCCCTGCGCCTGGCGATGATGACCGCGCACGCGCCGGTCGTCGATCACGCGGTCGGCTACGGCTACGGCTACGGCCTGTTCGTGCTCGATGGCTACCGCGCGACCGACGGGGCGTACTACCCGGTGCGCCACCTCGAGCACGGCGGCAACACGCTCACGATGACCTCGGCGTCGGTGTTCCTGCCCGATCAGCGGGTCGCGGTGTCGGTGCTCGCCAACGGCCAGAGCGAGGACCTGCACCTGGTCGCGGGCGCGATCCTCGAGATCGCCGCCGAGGGTCGGCTGCCCGCTGCGACCACCGCGCCGACGCCGATCCCGCCACCAGCGAGCGACCTCTCGGGCTACGCCGGCACCTTCGCCGACCACAACCTCGGCGCCGTCACGATCACGTGGGACGGCGCTGCGCTCGCGATCCACATCCCGCTGCTCGATGCGATGAGCGTCCCGTACGGCCCGGCGCTGCAGGCCGCCGGCCTCGATCTGTTCGTCGTCCAGGTCGGCGGCCAGCCGTACCAGGTGTCGTTCTACGACGCGGCTTCGGGCGCGCCGCGGGCTTACGGCGTGCATCGGGCGTTCGTCCTCGTGCGCGACGCCGGCGCGGTCCCGGCGCGCCGCCCGGCCGCGATAACCGGCCACCTCCGGCCTGCGATCCTGGTGCCCCCGGCGGCGATCTGCCCGCTGCCCGGGCTCTGCGCCGGATCCTGAGGCGGCGGCGGGACCTGCGACCGAACGTCGCTGAACAGGAGTTGCGAGCGGGCTGCCGGCGAACAGTCGGGCGCGGCTGGTTGTTGTATGAGGGCAGGGCCGCGCGACCCGCGCGGATCTGGTATCAACCGCGAACGTTGCTTCCGGCAGGGCCACAGATGTTCCGCAAGATAGACACCAAGATTCACTTCGTCGGCATCGGCGGCATGGGCATGTGCGGCATCGCCGAGGTGCTCGCCAACATGGGCTACACCGTGTCGGGCTCGGACATGAACGCCACCGAGATCACGAAGCATCTCGCTGGCATCGGCTGCAAGGTGGTGCAGGGCCACCGCGCCGACAACCTGGGCGAGGCCGACGTCGTCGTCGTGTCGTCGGCGATCAAGGGCTACAACCCCGAGGTCGAGGCGGCGCGGGCGCGGCAGATCCCGGTCATCCCGCGCGCCGAGATGCTCGGCGAGCTGATGCGCATGAAGTACGGCATCGCGGTCGCCGGCGCCCACGGCAAGACCACGACGACCACGATGATGCACACGCTGCTCATGTCCGCCGGGCTCGACCCGACCGCGGTCATCGGCGGGCGCGTGAACTCGCTCGGCCTGGCCAACGCGCGCTGGGGCAAGAGCGACTACCTGGTGGCCGAGGCCGACGAGAGCGACGGCTCGTTCCTGACGCTCACGCCGACGCTCGCGATCGTCACCAACATCGACGCCGAGCACCTCGATCACTACGGCACCTACGAGAACGTCAAGAAGGCGTTCACCGACTTCGTCAACCGCGTGCCGTTCTACGGCATGAGCGCCCTGTGCCTCGACAACCCGGGCGTGCAGGCGATCTTGCCCAACGTGGCCAAGCGCTTCGTCACCTTCGGCATCTCGGGCCAGGCGACCTACCGCGCGCGCAACATCCGCCACGACGGCATGACCACGCGCTTCGTGGCGTGGCGCAAGGCCGACGAGCTGGGCGAGGTCGTGCTGCCGATGCCCGGCCAGCACAACGTGCTCAACGCGCTCGGCGTGCTCGCGATCGCCGACTTCATGCAGATCCCGTTCGACGTCTACGTGAAGGCGCTCGCCCACTTCGAGGGCATCCAGCGCCGCTTCACGGTCCGCGGCGAGGTCGGTGGCGTGACCGTCGTCGACGATTTCGGCCACCACCCGGCCGAGGTCCGCGCGACCCTGTCCGGCGCCCGGACGTCGTTCAAGGAGCGACGCGTGATCGCCGCGTTCCAGCCCCACCGCTTCACGCGCACCCGCGATCAGTTCGCGGAGTTCGCGAAGGCCTTCCACGACGCCGACAAGCTGGTGATGTGCGACGTCTTCGCGGCCGGCGAGAAGCCGATCGACGGCATCAGCTCCGAGGCGCTGGTGCGATCGATCCGCGAGGCGGGTCACCCGGACGTCACGTATGTCGCGCGGCGCGAGGACATCGCGCCGTGGCTCGACGCGCAGGCCAAGCCCGGCGACCTGATCATCACGCTCGGCGCCGGCAACATCCAGATCTGCTGCAACGAGCTGATCGATCTGCTCGAGAAGCGGCTGGGCCCGGCGAGCAAGAAGAACCCGGTCCGGATCTGATGCCGGGTTCGTCGACGACGCCGGTGGGGGAGGTCCTGATCGGCGACGAGATCGAGGCCGCCGCCGAGGCCGAGCGCGGCGCGGCGCCGGTCCCGAACCCGCACACGATCCTCGACGACGACACCCGCGACGAGCTGCGCGCGGCGCTGGGCCCGCGGGTCCGGTTCGACGAGCCGCTGCGCCGCCACACCACGCTCAAGATGGGCGGCCCCGCCGACGCGCTGGCCGAGCCAGCGACGATCGAGGAGGTCGTGGCGGTGTGCCGGATCGCGGCGGCGCGCGAGCTCGCGGTCACGGTGATCGGCGGCGGCTCGAACCTGCTGGTCCGCGATCGCGGCGTGCGCGGCGTGGTGCTCGGCACCCGCAACCTGCGCGGCCTCGAGCTGCTCACGCCGACCACGGTGCGCGTGCTCGCCGGCACCTCGACCGGCAAGGTGCTCGCGTTCGCGACCAAGCAAGATCTCGGCGGCGTCGAGTTCCTCGGCGGCGTGCCCGGCTCGGTCGGCGGCGGGCTGATCATGAACGCCGGCACCTACGTCGGCGAGTTCACCAACGTGACCACCGCGGTCGAGTCGGTGCGGCTCGCTGACGGCGCGATCATCCGCCGCGATCACGCGGCCTGCGGGTTCCGCTACCGCGCCAGCGATCTGCCGCCGACCGAGATCGTGGTCGCGGCCGAGCTCGCGCTCAAGCCGCGGCCGCGCGCCGACATCGAGGCCGACGTGAAGGCGCTGCGCCAGCGGCGCGCCGAGCGCGAGCCCAAGAAGGTGTCGTCGGCGGGATCCATCTTCAAGAACCCGCCCGGCGACTTCGCGGGCCGGCTGATCGAGACCGCAGGCCTCAAGGGCCTGCATATCGGCGATGCGGTGTGCTCGCCGGTGCACGCCAACTGGCTGGTCAACGTGGGCAGCGCGACCGCCGCCGATCTGCTGGCGCTGATCGCGCTGGTCCGGCTGCGCGTGCAGCGCGCCCACGGCGTCCTCCTCGACCTCGAAGTGAAGGTGATCGGCGAATGAGCAAGCGCATCGGTGTCGTCATGGGCGGGCTGTCGGCGGAGCGAGAGGTGTCGCTCAACACCGGCCTGGGCGTGCTGGCCGCGCTGCAGGAGAAGGGTCACGACGCGGTCGGTATCGACTGGAAGGACGGCACCTCGCTCGCGGTGCTGCTCGCCGAGCACGGCATCGGCGTGGTGTGGAACGCGCTGCACGGCACCTACGGCGAGGACGGCGCGGTCCAGGGCCTGTGCACCTGCCTCGGCATCCCGTGCACTGGCTCGGGCATCCTCGCGAGCGCGCTCGCGATGGACAAGGTGATGTCGAAGCGCATCTTCGAGTCCAACGGCGTGCCCACGCCGCGCTGGCAGCTGTTGCCGGGTCGCGGCGACGGTCCGGCCGATGGCAGCGACGCCGACCTGGCGCTCGCCGCGTGGAGCCTGCCGCTGGTCGTGAAGCCGTCGTCCGAGGGGTCCTCGGTCGGCGTCTCGGTCGTGGAGGACCGCGCGGACCTCGCGGCCGCGGTCGCGCTCGCGCGCAAGCACCACGGCCCGGTGATCGTCGAGGAGTACATCGCCGGCACCGAGGTGTTCGTCGGCATCCTCGACGGCGTGGTGCTCGGCTCGGTCGAGGTGAAGCCGGCCGGCAAGTTCTACGACTACGAGGCCAAGTACAAGCGCAACGACACGCGCTACCTGCTGCCGCCCGAGCTCGACCGAGCGATCGTCGCGCGGGTCGAGCAGCACGCGCTCGCCGCCTACAACGCGCTCGGCTGCAGCGGCCACGCGCGCCCGGACCTGCGCATCGACACCGCGGGCAACGCGTTCGTGCTCGAGGTCAACACGCTGCCGGGCATGACCAAGACCAGCCTCATGCCGAAGATCGCCAAGGCCGCCGGCCTCGACTACGGCACGCTGTGCGAGCGCATCCTCGCGTCGGCGCGCTGATCGGCCTCGCGTCGGCGCGCTGAGGCGGCGCGCCTCACGCCGCTGGCATCCGCGTTGCTATTTCAGCGCGCATGACCAGCTCCGTCCTGCGCTCGCCGCTGACTCCCCGTGCCTTGCTCGCGCTGTTCGCCGCCGCCGCGGTCTCCGTCGGTAGCTTCGCCGTCGGCCAGCGCCTGCAGACCCGCCGCGCCACGCAAGGCGATGCCGGTGTCGCCATCGCCTGGTGGCTGGTCGCGGTGATGCCGGATTGGCGCGAGGACGTGCGCCCCGGCTGCACGCATGACAGCGCGGTGGTGCCGCGATGAGCGGGCTCGTCGGGCTGTTCACGACGCCGCTCTCGCGCGGTCGCCGCCGAGCGGCGATCGCGGTGGTCACCGCCACGGTCATCGGCGCCGGCGTGATCGTCGCGACCCGCAAGAGCGCCTGCGGCTGCGGCTCCAAGCCCCGGTCTGCGAGCTTCGACATCGCGAAGTACGCGTGGGATGCCCTCCCCAACTGGCGGGCCGACACGGGCCGGCTCTGTCCTCCCGATCTCTCGGCGCTCAACGTGTACCGCAACAACGATGACGTCCGCGACCCCTGGGGCCGGCCCTACGCGTTCCTGTGCCTGGTCACCAGCGGGCGCGCCGTCGGCTTCGTCGCGTCCGCCGGCGAGGATCGCGAGTTCGGCACCGACGACGATCTGATCGCGGGGTTCGGCGTATCGCCGCCCTGATGCCTACTTCTGGCAGCGCAGGTCGTACGTCTTGAGGAACGACTTGCCGTCGAGCGAGAACTCGCCCCAGATGTGATTGACGCGGGTCTTGGCGTCGTACTCCTCGTGATCGCGGGTCGCGACCTTCACGCCGCCCATCGCGAGCGTGCCGGTCCAGGTCATCGGGCTGGCGAGATCGGTCGAGGTCTGGACCTGGTTGCCGCCGTTGTTGGCGAGGGTGATCGCGGTCCAGGTCCTGGTCCCGGCGTCGAACGTGCGCGACATGCGGACGTGCGTCGGGTGCGGGCCGCCCGGCGTCTTCGCGCGGGTCTTGGCCTCGGTGTAGTCGCTGGTCAGCCAGAAGCCGTCGAGGTCGGCGGCGATCTTCATCGTGCCGGTGGTCGGCGACGACGAGCCATCGGGCTGGCTGAGGAAGCCGCGGCAGCGCCACGTCCCCTTCATCGCCTTGGCCGCAGCCACGACCTCGGGCGCCGGGACCGGCGTCGGCATCACCGGCGGCGGGACGTTCTCGGGCGGCCGCGGCGCGAAGGCGGTGTCGGGCGCCGTCGTGCCGCCGCCACCGTTCGGGCTCGGAGCGCCGCCGCCGTTGTAGGGCTGCATCGGGCGAGGCTTCGGCCGGAGCGCGTCGTCGGCCTGGGCGATGGCGATCGTCGCCGAGAGCACGGCGATGGCGGAGAGCAGGTGCGTGGAGCGCATGGACATCCTCGAGCGAGTGGGCCGCGCGAACATGCGCGGCTGGTGCGCGGCGCCGCGGTCAGGCGAGCGCCGCGCGGGGCGGATCATCGGCGAGCGACGATCACGCCGCGGTCACTTCTTGCAGACGCCCTCGTAGTCGGTGAACCAGGTCTTGCCGCCGTCGGCAGAGGCCTGCGACTCGATCTTGCGCTCCTTCGGCGACACCGTGGTCTCGACCATCTTCGACTTCATGGTCATGCCCATGCCGTTCGCGCCGCCAACCCACGTGACCACGCCGTCCTTGGGGCCATCCGAGGTCGCCATGCCCATGACGCCCATGTTGTCCATCGACACCTGGTTCCACTTCTTCGCGGCGGCGTCGTAGGTGATGTACGCGGTGAACTTGTAGGGCGTCTTCGACTTCTCGGTCATCGTGTTGACGATCCAGAACTTGTCGAGATCGACCGAGAACTTCATCGAGCCCACGCTCGGGCGCGACGACCCGTCGGGCATGTGCACGGTGCCGGTGCACTTCCAGGTGCCCTTCAGCATCTTGGCCGCGTCGGCGAGCTCGGGCGCCGGGGTCGGCATCTGCATCGCCATCGACGGGGGCGCCGGCGGCGGCGGCTTGATCGGCGGCGGCACCATGCGGCCCGGCGGCGAGCCTGGGGCCGGCGTCGGAGCCGGAGCCGGGGTCGGGGCCTTCGCCGCGCCGGCGCCAGCGGCGGGCGCCGGGGTCGGGGTCTTTGCCGCGGGGGCCGGCGCCGGCTTGTCCTTCGCGTCGCCCGCGAGCGCCGCGCCGCTCACCATCGCCGTCATCACCATCGCCGAGATCATCGTCCGTCCAAAGCTACGCATGTCGTGTCCTCCTGGTTTCGGCGGCACTATCGCGCTCGACCCGAGGTCACACAAGCGCCCGCGCCGATCGGGGATCTGCGCGCGACCGGGTTGTGTCAAACTCGTCGCGTGGCGCACGGTTCACGCTCGTGGCGATGGTTCGGCGGCGCGCTCGCCGCGCTGACACTTTCGTTCGCCTTCGCGCCCGCGAGCGACGCGCAGGTGTGGAAGCCGCGCAAGCCGCGCCGCGCGGTGCGGGTCGCGCCGCCGCCGCCGAGCCCGACGCCCCGGGTGCCCGCGCCACGCGTGAAGCCGCGGGTCACCGCGAAGCCGAAGCCCAAGGCGAAGCCGCCGAAGGGCGACGACTTCGTGATCGTCGAGGAAGACGGCGACGAGGCCCCGCGCCGATGATGAGCCTCGAGACCCGCACGACGCTCGACGACGCGACCGTCGCCGAGCTCGGCGAGCTGCTGGTCGATGCGGTCGAAGGTGGTGCATCGGTCAGCTTCCTGCCCGGGCTCGCGCAGGCCGAGGCCGAGGCGTTCTGGCGTCGGCAGCTGCCGCTGCCCGCGCGCGGCGCGATCGTGATCGCGCGCGGCGAGGACGGGATCGATGGCTGCGTGATGCTGGTGCCGGCGTGGGCGCCGAACCAGGCGCACCGCGGCGAGGTCGCCAAGCTGCTCGTGCACCGTCGGGCGCGGCGCCGCGGTCTGGGCCGCGCGCTGATGGCGGCGCTCGAGGCGCACGCGCGCGCGGTCGGGCTCACGCTCCTGACGCTCGACACGCTGCGCGGCGACAGCGCCGAGCGGCTCTATCGCGTCGGCGGGTGGTCCGAGGCGGGATCGATCCCGCGGTTCGCGATGAGCGCGACCGGCGAGCTCGGCGACACGGTGCTGTTCTACAAGTCGCTGGCGTAGAAGCGTCAGCGCTTCTTCGCGGCGGGCTTCTTCGCGGGCGCGGCCTTCTTCGCGGGTGCGGCAGGCTTCTTCGCGGGCGGCGCGGGCTTCTTCGCGGACGGCGCGGGCTTCGTCTTCTTCGCCGCGCGCTGGCGCGGCTCGCCCTCGCGCCCCGATGGATCGTACGCGCCGACCGACTCGTGCAGGCTCTCGATCGCGCGCGTCGGCGCGCCGCCCGCGTTCACCTCGTAGAGCCGCCAGCCGATGTGGAGATCCTCGGGCACGCCGGCGCGCAGCTCCGCGAGCCCCTGCTCGTCGAGCGTCTCGCAGAGGTTGAACAGCAGATCGAACTGCATCGCGCGCACGATGTCGGTGAGGTCATCGGGATCGGCGCCGCTCGCGAGCACGCGCTCGATCGCCCCGCCCACGCCGGTCGCGGGCTTGCCCTGGGTCCGCGGCCAGCGCAGCCAGCTCTCGATCCATGCCAGCTCGTCGCCGCGCCGCGCGTCCTCGTCGATGATCAGCTGCCACGCCAGCTTCAGGAACGCGACGCGCGCGAGCTGCGGCGAGTTGCGTTCGAGCTCGGCGCGCACCATCGCGCGAGCGTCCTGCGTGGTCTCACCCAGCGCGATGAACGCGCGCTCCAGCGTGGCTTGATCGCGGGCCATGGTTCCTCCGCGGGCATCTCACCACGGATGCGCCGCGACCGGTCCCGGCCAGCGCGCGATCCGTCGATCGATCGACGCGCGAGGAATTCTCAGTGCGGCAGCTCGCTGGTCGCGCGCGGTCGCTTCATCGCCGCCAGCACGCCCGACGAGTTCTCGGCGGCGAGCGCCAGCAGGCGATCGCGGATCTCCGCGGTCAGCCCGGCCAGCGCGATGCCGTAGATCGGGCCGCGCGCGTCGTGGTCGGCGCGCAGGCACGCGGCCTCGATCGCGAGCACCAGCTCGCCGGGCAGCGCGAGCGCGATCGTCAGGCCATCGCCGACCTTGAAGCCGTGCGGCCCGCGCAGGGTCAGCACGGTCTTGCCGGCGGCGTGCTGCGCGCACAGCCGTCGGACCTGCTCCCAGGTCCGGCACAGCACGCGCAGCTTGCGGGTGCGGGTGTCGTCGCCGCGCGGCTCCTCGACCTCCGCGGCCGGCGGCGTGCTGGTGATCGTGCGCGAGGGCGAGGTCAGCATCGGCGCGCGCGCCGCGAACCGCGGATCACCGGCGGTGCTGACCGGCACCGCGCCGACCATCCACGGATCGTCCTTGCGCGCGACCGTGGCCGCGCGGTCGCTGGGCGCGCGCTGGCGCGCGAAGCCGGCGAGCAGATCACGGACCTGCGCGACCGCCCAGACCCGCGGCAAGATGGCGCCAATCGCGCTCATGCGGCCGCGATCCTCGCCGGTGGAGATGAACGCGACCGCGATGCCGGGCCGCGCGTTGCGGATCAGCGCGGCCAGCTCGATCGCCGGCGTCGCCGTGAGGCCCGCGTCGATGAGGACCGCGTCGATGGCCTCGTCGCGGACGCGCGCGACCGCCCCGACCGGGCCCGCCAGCGCCTGGCAGTCGTGACCCAGTCGACGAATCACCTTGGCCAAGAGGCCCCCCATCCCGGGGTCATCGTCGATGACGAGTAGTTTCATCAGGTTTCCCTACAACCACCGCGAGCAGGACACACGTTTTTCGCCGCTCGATGCAACGCAGCAGCAGATAGTGCGCCAAGTCGTAACAGTCCGAAAAACATCAGTCAGAATCGGTCTGTCCAGCGTGAAGGCAAGTTTTGTTGTCACCCGCGTCAAGGAACGTTGACACTCACGCAAGAATCCTTGTCACTGGGTATACATGCAGGTCCGCGGTCGAGAGATCCTCGTCGTCGACGACGAGCCAGACAACCTCGATCTGATCGTGCGGACATTGAGAGGGCTCGCGCCACTCGTGACGGCGACCAGCGGCGCCGCGGCGGTCGAGCTGCTGCGGCACCGCGCGATCGGCGTGATCGTGACCGACCACGCGATGCCGGGGCTGACCGGCGTCGAGCTGCTCGAGCGCGCGACCCGCATCGCGCCGTCCGCCGCGCGCATCCTGGTCACCGCCTACGGTGACGCCGACGTCCTGACCGACGCGATCAACCGCGGCCACGCGACCCACGTGCTGGCCAAGCCGATCGAGCCGCGCGAGCTCCGCGAGATCGTGGCGCGCCTCCTCGCCACGCCCTCGGCGCGCCGCGCGCTGGTGCTCGCGCCCACCGAGCTCGCCGAGCGGATCGCGATCGCCTTGCGCGCCAGCGGCATGTCCGCCGGCATCGCGGTCGAGCAGGCCGAGATCGATGACGAGATCGCGGTCTGGCCGACCGATCTCGGGCCCGACGCGGTCGAGCGCGTGCGCAACGCGGTCCGCGCCGAGGACGCGGTCCGGCGCCAGCGCGGGCCGTTCGGGCTGGCTGCGCTGATCGGGCAGTCCGATGCGATGCGCGAGGTGTTCGACACGCTCGAGCAGGTCGCGGGCACCGACGCGACCGTGCTGGTCCGCGGCGAGACCGGCACCGGCAAGGAGCTGGTCGCGCGCGTCCTGCACTCGCTGTCGAGCCGGCGCGATCGGCCATTCGTCGCGGTCAACTGCGCCGCCTTGCCCGAGTCGCTGGTCGAGAGCGAGCTGTTCGGCCACGAGCGCGGCGCGTTCACCGGCGCGGCGCACCGCAAGCTCGGCCGCTTCGAGCGCGCCGACGGCGGCACGCTGTTCATCGACGAGGTCGCCGACATCCCCGAGGCGGTGCAGATCAAGCTGCTGCGCGTGCTGCAGGAGCGCAGCCTCGAGCGCGTCGGCGGCACCGAGCTGCTCAAGGTCGACATCCGCCTGGTCGCCGCGACCCACATCGATCTCGAGGACGCGATCCGAGAGGGCAAGTTCCGCGAGGACCTCTACTACCGCCTCGACGTCGTGCCGATCACCCTGCCGCCGCTCCGCGATCGGCGCGAGGACATCCCGCTCCTGGTCGAGCACCTGCTGTCGGAGTACCAGCGCCGCCTCGGCAAGACCGGCATCCGCCTGGCGCCCGAGGCGCAGCGCCGCCTCATCCAGCACGACTGGCCCGGCAACGTGCGCGAGCTGTCGAACGCGATCGAGCGCCTGGTCGCGCTGACGCCGGCGGGCGCCACCGCGCAGACCGTCGAGCTGCGGTCGCGCACCGGCCCGCGCGCGCAGCTGGCCACGATGATCCCGGAGCCGTCGGGCCAGACCCTGGGCGAGACCGTCGACGAGTTCGAGCGCGCGGTGATCGCGCAGGCGCTCGAGCGCACGGCCAACAACCGCAGCGCCGCGGCGCGCGCGCTCGGCATCTCGCGCCAGGGGCTGGCGCTCAAGCTGAAGAAGTACCGCCTCTGATCTGCTACGCGAAGAACTGCAGGAGCGGCGGGGCGAGCACCCCGGGGACGAGATCGTGGGTCGCGCCGTCGAGGAACAGCGACTGTCCGTGGGGCACCGCGCGCGCCAGCGCCTCCGCGGTCTCGCGCATGAACGCATGACCCGGGGCGGCGATCGCGAGCATCGGCATGCCGAGCCCGCGCGGGCGCTCGAGGTGCACGCCGCCATCGCCGAGGATCGTGGCCTCGTACACCAGCGTGTGCGCCATCGCCTCGAGCGCCGGCCGGAACGGCGCGTTGCGCAGCTGCACGATGATCGCCTCGGGCAGCCCGACCATCCGCCGCTGGAAGTACTCGACGGCGTCGCCGCGGCGGCCGTCCCGCACCAGCGCGTCGAGCGCGGCCGCGTGGTCGACCCGGTCCGCGGGCGGCTCGATGCGCAGCGGTAGATCGAACAGCGCGAGCCGCGTGATCGCGAGCCCGTGCACTGCGGCCGCGAGCGCCAGCGCCGCGCCCGACGAGAAGCCGAAGACCGCGGCCCCGCCGCCCACCTGCTGGATGAGCGCATCGAGATCCTCGATCTCGCGCTCGACGGCGTAGGGCGCCTGGTCGCCGCTACCGCCGCGGCCGCGCCGGTCGTAGTTGATGACGGTGTGCCGGGCGGCGAGGGCCGCGGCCAGCGGTGCGCCGGTCGGGCGCGTGTTGAACGCGCCGAGCACCAGGATGACGGGCGAGCCGTCGCCGGTCCGATCGAATGCGATGGTGGGTCTCATGCACGGGTTAGACCCCCGGCGCCGAAAAAATCATCGGTAGCTCGAAGCCGCGGCACAGCGCGGCCCCGAACGTCGTGATCTCGGCGATCTGCTCGCCCTCCACCCGCAGGACGTGGATCCCCGCGAAGCGGAACTCGTCCGCGCCGTGCGGCCGGAGGTACCCGGCGGCGGCGAGCTGGCCGTTGGCCCCGGTCGCGACCAGGCGGTGGTCGCCGTGGAAGCGCATCGGGAAGCGCGACAGCAGATCCTCGACCGCCGCGCGGCCCTGGAACCAGAGCGCCGCCGGCGGCATCGCCCACCGCACGTCGTCGCGCAGCATGCCGGTGAGCTCGTTCGCATCGCCGCGCTCCCACGCCGCCATGTAGCGCGCGAGCAGCGCGCGCTCGGCCTCGGTCGGGGGTGCGAGCGGCGCCCACTCGCGCCGGCCGCTCGGGACCAGCGTGCGCAGGGTGTCGTGGGCCCGCTGCAGCGCGCTGGTCACCGCGCCGACGGTCAGCTCCAGCAGATCGGCGGCCTCCTTCGCCGACCAGCCGATCACGTCGCAGAGGATCACGATCGCGCGCTGCCGCGGCGGCACGTGCTGCAAGGCCGCGAGGAACGCCAGCTCGATCTGCTGGCGCGAGCTCGCGATCGCCTCGGGATCGAGCAGCCGATCCGGGAACGGCTGCATCCACGGCAGCTCGGGCGCGAGCGGCGGCTTCGCGCGCGGCTCGTCGTCGG
>JAIOQA010000439.1 GCA_021413675.1 Deltaproteobacteria bacterium
TGCTGGTCACCGCGGCGATGTCGGACGGCGTCGAGCCGGTCAGCTTTCCGATCACCGGCTGGACCTACGGCTCGGGCAGCAAGCGCTCGGTGCAGTACGGCTGACCGCGAACCCTTCGCGCGCGAGCTGCGGCGCGGCGCAGCGGTTGCGTCCAGCGCCGCGGATCAACCGGCGCGCGCGTGGTCTGCGCATTGCAGAACCACGGGCCATGCTGGGCGAGCTCTCCGCGGAACAGATCGAGGATGTCCTGCGCACCGGGATGGTCGGGCGCATCGGGTTGCACGCCGACGGGCGCACCTACGTCGTGCCGGTGACCTACGTCTACGACGGTGCGGCGGTGATCGGCCACACCGGCGTCGGCCTCAAGGTGCGCATGGCGCGCGCGAACCCCGCGGTGTGCTTCGAGGTCGACGCGTTCGAGAACATGGCGAACTGGCGCAGCGTGATCGCCTGGGGCCGGTTCGAGGAGCTGCACGGCGCCGAGGCCGGCCTGGCGATGAAGCGGCTGGTCGATCGGTTCCTGCCGCTCATGACCAGCGAGTCGGCGCAGCCCCTGGAGGCTTCGCCTCCAGGGGGCTCTTCGATCGATCGGGCGGCGCGAGGACGCGCGGCCCGATCTCTTCCGGACTCTGAACCGGCGACTTCGTCGCCTGGGGCTCACGGCATGTCGAGCGCGCACCGTGCCGACACCGCGGGCCACGAGGCGGTCATCTATCGCATCCACCTCGACGAGAAGACCGGGCGATTCGAGAAACGGTAGCGCGACCGGCGCCGATCAGGTGCGCACGCCGCGATCATCGAGCGCCAGGCGCAGCCCGCGGATGCCGTCGGCGAGCTCGCGCTCGTCGAGGCGCGCGAAGCCGAGGCGCAGGAAGGGCAGGGGCCGCGCCGCCAGATCGAAGTCGCGACCGATGCCGACCGCGAGGCCGCGGGCCAGCGCGGCGCGCTGCCAGGCGGCGGGATCGATGTCGTCGGCGATCCGGGCCCAGAGCGTGATGCCGCCCGGGGGCAGCGTGAACGTCAGGGCGCGCGGCAGCTCGCGGCCCAGCGCGGTGACCAGCGCGTCGCGGCGCGCGAGGTAGCGCCGCCGGACCGTGCGGGCGTGGCGGGCGAGCTCGCCTTGATCCATCAGCTCCGCGACCGCGAGCTCGAGCACCTGGTCGCCCTGGCGATCGCTGGCCGCGCGCAGCCGGGCCAGCTCGTCGACGAGCGCCCGCGGGCCGACGGCGTAGCCCAGCCGCAGGCCAGGGGCGAGCACCTTCGACAGGGTGCCGATGTAGACCACGCTGCCGGCGCGGTCCTCGGCGGCCAGCGGCGCGACCGGGCGGCCGTCGAAGTGGAACTCGTGGTCGAAGTCGTCCTCGAGGATCGCGAAGCCGTCGGCGGCGGCGCGCGCGAGCAGCGCCATGCGCCGCGGCGGCGACATGAGCACCGTCGTCGGGTACTGGTGGTGCGGCGTGACGTAGAGCGCGCGCGGCGCGGCGCCGAGCTTCGCGACCACCAGCCCGGCGTCGTCGAGCGGCACCCCGACCAGGCGCGCGCCGGCCTCCTCGAACGCGCGCCACGCCGGGCGATAGCCCAGCTCCTCGACCGCGACCCGATCGCCGCGCGCGATCAGCAGGCGCGCGACCAGATCGATCGCCTGCTGGCTGCCGCGCGTGACCAGCACGTTGTCCGCGGTGCAGGTCAGGCCGCGCTCGCGGCGCAACATCGCGGCGATCGCGAGGCGGAGCTGCGGCGCGCCGTGGGGCGCGGCGTAGTCGAGCGCGATCCGCCCGGCGCGCGAGCGCATCGCCCGGCGATAGGCGCGCGCGATCATCGCGGTCGGCACCAGCCGCGGATCGGGCACGCCCTGCGACAGCCACGTCCGCGCGTCGTCGGCGAACAGGTTCGCGAGCGTGGGCGAGGCGATCGCGCGCATCGCGAACGCCGGGCGCTCGGGCGGCGCCGGCGCGCGTTTCGCGCGCGTGACCGGACGGTCGGGTAGCTCCGCGCTGACGAAGCTGCCGGCGGCGCCGCGGCTGACGATCCAGCCCTGCGCGGTCAGCTCGTCGAACGCGGCGACGACGGTGTTGCGGTTGACCGCGAGGTCCCGGGCCAGCGCGCGCGTGCTGGGCAGGCGGTCGCCGGCGCGCAGCGCGCCGCGCCGGATGTCGGCGACCAGGCGCGCGGCGAGGCGGACGTAGATCGCGTCGGCGCCGGCGCCGCGGCCGGCGCGCCCCGGGCGATCGATGGACCACATGATTTGTCCAACTTGGACCTCCTCCATGGTCCATGCAAGCGGCACGGTGAGGCCATGTCCGAGACCCTTCCAGTCACCGACCGCACGCGGCTGCGGCGCAAGCCGGCGCGGGGCTCCCACGAGCTCGGCGTCATCCACGCGATCCTCGACGAGGCGCTCGTGTGCCACGTCGCGATCGCTTCACCCGAGAATCTGTCATCAGATTCGATCTCTGGCGGGCCGCGCGTGCTGCCGACCGCGTTCGTGCGGGTCGACGACGCGCTCTACCTCCACGGCTCCGCGGCCAACGGCATGTTCCGGGCGATCGCCGCCGGCGCCGAGGTCGCGATCGCGGTCACGCTGCTCGACGGCCTGGTGCTCGCGCGGACCGCGTTCCACCACTCCGTCAACTACCGCTCGGTGGTGATCTTCGGCCGCGGCGCGCAGGTCCACGATCTCGCGGTGCAGCGGCGCGCGCTCGCGGCGCTGGTCGACCGCATGGTGCCCGGGCGCGCAGAGGCCTGCCGCCCGCCCAGCGATCGCGAGCTCGCGGCGACGATCGTCGTCGCGATCCCGATCGACGAGGCCTCGGCCAAGATCCGCTCGGGACCACCGGTCCCCGACGATGGCGAGGACGCCGCGCTGCCGTACTGGGCCGGCGTGATCCCGCTCGCCACCGTGCGCGAGGCACCGATCGCAGCTCCGGACTGCGCGGTCGCCGGGCCGTGATCGGGGCCCGGCCGCGGGGCGCGCCACACTGAATCGTTGCGAGAGCAACGAATATGGTTGCGCAAGCAACCATTTGGTGGATACTGGCTCCGTGGTCGACGACTTCCGCGCGCTGCTGCAGGAGTTCATCCGGCGGTTCGGCCTGCTCGCCGACCACCGCACGCCGTGTGGGAAGCCCATGCCGACCTCCGATGCGCACGCGCTCATGTGCCTGCGCGCGGCCGGCGACGACGGCCTTCCGCACACCGCGATCGCCGCGCGGCTCGCCCTCGACAAGAGCACCGTCAGCCGCGTGATGGCGCGGCTCGCCGAGGCAGGGCACGTCGCCGTCGCAGAGGGCGACGACGCGCGCACGCGGCCGGTCCGGCTGACGCGCAAGGGCCTGCGCGTCGCCGATGACGTCGATCAGCGCAGCCAGCGGCGGTTCGCCGCGCTGCTGGAGGGCGTGCCGCCGGCGCGCCGCGATCCCGTGATCCGCGCGCTCCGCGACCTGGTGGCCGCGATGGGCGCGCTCGACCGCATCGAGGAAGAGGACTGACGATGACGACCCTGCGCACCCCGGGCCTGGTGGCCCTCCTGCTCGCGGCCGCGATGGGCGCGGGCTGCACCGCGTCCGCGGCGGACACGCCCACGCCCGCCGCGACCAGGCCGGCCGCGCCGCCGGCGGCGAAGCCGGCCGCACCGATGAGCCACATGGCCGGTGGCATGATGGGCGCCGACACGCGCGCTGCCGTGCCGCTGACCGCGATGATGGCGGCGCACCAGAAGTCGCAGATGCGCGACCACCTGCGCGTGATCCAGGAGATCTCCGTCGCGCTCGCGAAGGACGACTACGCGGCGATCGCGGCCTCGGCGGGGCGGATCGGCTGGTCGACGCAGCAGGCGGCGATGTGCAAGCACATGGGCGCGGGCGCGCCCGGCTTCGCGGAGCTCGGCGAGGCCTTCCATCACACCGCCGACACGATCGTCGCCGCGGCCAAGGCCCGCGATCGCGCCGCGGTCACGACCGCGCTCGGCGCCACGCTCGCGACCTGCGTGGGCTGCCACGACGCGTACCGCCAGGAGATCGTCGATGACGCGGCGTTCGCGAAGCTCGGCGGCGACACCAGCTGCCCGATGATGGGCCACTAGCCCACGCAACGCGGGGAGGCGCTACTCGTCCAGCAGCGCGGTCAGCTCGGCGGCGAGCTCGCGGGCCGCGATCGGGCCGGCGTGACGGGACGCGATCCGCCCCTCGCGATCGATCACGAACTTGACCGGCAGGCCGAGCACGCCGCCGTAGCGCTGGCCGAGCGCCGCGTCGGCGACCGCGACCGGATAGTTGAGCCCGTGCTCGCGGACGAAGGCGCGGACCGGCGCCTCCTCGTCATCCATCGAGAGCCCGACGATCTGCAGGCCGCGCGGGCCGAGCTCGGCCTGCAGCGCCACCAGCGCCGGGGCCTCGTCGCGACACGGGCCGCACCACGTTGCCCAGAAGTCGACGATCACGACCTTGCCGCGGAGCGCCGCGAGGTCGAGGCGCGCGCCGCCGAGGTCGGTCACCGCGAAGCTGGGCGCGATCGCGCGGTCGTCGTGCCCGCCGCGGCACGCCGCGATCGCCACGATCAGGGCCACGGCGATGGCGCGCACCCGTCACATCCCCGACGCGACGGGGTAGCCCTTCGCGGCCCAGTCGTCGCCGAAGTTGTTCGGGATCGAGAGCACCTTCGCGCGCGTGAAGCCGAGCTCGTGCAGGAGCGCGTAGGCGGGCTTCACGTTGGGGCAGCGCTCCCACGGGCAGCAGCCGCAGTACACGACGATCGGCGTGTCGCGCGGCAGCGACGTGACGCGGTCGCGCAGCCGGCCGATCGCGGCCTCGTCATTCCCAGGCCCGAAGTACTCCGAGCCGGGGATGTGCGCCTGCTCGTAGAGCTTCTTGAACCCGACCTGGAAGAGCAGCGGCCGGGGCTGCGCGGTATCGAGCTGCGCGGCGAGGTCCGCGGGCTCGATCGAGGGGATGCCGGAGCTCGCCGGCGCGGGCGCGCTCGGCGCGGGCGCTGGCGTGGGCGGCTCGGCGCGATCCGTGGTCGACGAGCGACCGCAGGACGCGACGAGCAGGGCGATCAGGACGGCGAAGCGGCGCGCGAACATCGCCGGAAGGGTGGACCTCGCCACCCGCCGAATCAAGGCGCGCGTGGTCGCAGCGCGATCGCGCTACTCCGCCAGCCACACCTCGACGCGGCGATTCCGCTCGCGGCCGGTGTCGTCGGTGTTGGCCGCGACCGGGCGCGCCGCGCCGTAGCCCTCGACCAGCGCCGGGTGCACGCCGCGGGTCTCGAGCTCGCGTGCGACGGTCGCCGCGCGCTGCTGCGAGAGCGTCAGGTTGGCCGCGGGCGCGCCGCTGCTATCGGAGAAGCCGAACAGCGACAGGCGCGCGGTCGGGTGGCCGTGCAGGAACTGGATCACGCGATCGAGATCGCGGGCGCCGCGGCTGTCGAGCACGTTGCTGCCCGGGCGGAAGCGGAAGTCGAGCGACAGGCGCTTGGCGTCGCGGATGAGCGTCGCGTAGCGGCGCGGGCAGCGCGCGTCGCACGGCGGCGGATCGATGAGGCCCACGGACAGATCGACGAAGCCGGTCTTCGCGACGATGTCCTGGCCGGCCGGCGACAGCGCGAACCCGACCAGCTCGGTCGCGAGCGGCGTGCGCGGCCGCGGCGTGGTGTACGCGTAGAGCCGGCGCGCGAGCAGGTAGCCCTCGGTGGTCACGGTGAACGAGGTCGGCAGCATCGGCGGCGTGCCGCGGTCGCCGATCGCGAGCGCGCGCGCCGACCGGATGTACGCGAGGCCGATGAAGCCGATCGCCTGCGGATCACCGGCGACCGCGTCGGCGAGGGCGTTGGAGTCGGCGAAGCGGCGGGCGCCCTTGACCAGCGGCTCCTTGCCGAGGACGAGGTGCTTGAAGGTGTCGTAGGTCCCGGACTTGTCGTCGCGCGACAGGATCGCGATCGGACCGGGCGTGCCGCCGAGCTGGGCCCAGTCGGTGATCGCGCCGGTGAAGACGTCGTGCAGCGCGGTGCGATCGAGGGTCGTCAGCGGGTTGTCGGGGTGGACGATCACCGCGATGCCATCGAGCGCGATGACGTGCTCGGTCGCGGGTCGGCGCAGGTCGCCGTTGCCGGCCTTGTCGAGGCGCGCGACCTCGGCGTCGTTGATCGCGCGCGAGGCCAGGCCGATATCGCAGGTGCCGGCCTCGAGGCCATCGAACGCGGTCGCGCTGCCCTTGGCGCGCACGTCGATGTCGATCGCGCCGGTCGACAGGGTCGCGGTCAGCCGCACCGCCTCGGGCTCGTCGCCTCGGTGGCGCGCGACGTCGGTCGCGCCCTTCCTGCGCAGGAACGCCTCGACCAGCGCGGGCGCGAGCTCGGCGCCGATCGTGTTCGAGCCGCACAGCCGCAGGGCCGGCGGCGGCGCGGTCGGGGGCGCCGTCATCGTCGGCATCGTCGATGGCGCGCTGGTCGCGGGCACGCCCGCCGCGAGCGCGCTCGCACCCTGCGTGCGTGGCCACGCGATCGCGACCGCGACCGCCGCTGCGGCGAGCACGCCGCCCATCGCCCACGCGCGCCAGCGCCGCGGCGAGCGCGGCTTCTCGGTCGTCGCCGGCGCGGTCGCGATCGGCGCGCGTTCGGGCAGGGTCGGCTCGCGATCTGGATCGACGAACGCCTCGCGCGAGGTCGAGACCTCGGGCCGGCGCAGCGCCAGGAGCGGCGCGTCGTCGCGGCCCGACATCGCGCGGTCGAGGAGGAGCGCCATGTCCTTGCGCTCGGTCACGAACAGCGGCGCGACGAACTCCGCGAGATCCTCGCGCCGCGGGTTGCGCGCGCCGCGCACGCGCTCGAGATCGGCGCGCATCGCCGCCGCGGTCGGGTAGCGCAGCGCGGGATCGCGCTCGAGCGCGCGGGCGCAGATCGCGGCGATCGCGGGATCGACCTCGGGCCGGACCATCTCGAGCGGTGGCAGCGGCTCGAACAAGAGCTTCTGCAGCGAGGCCGCGTCGCTGTCGGCGCGCAGCAGGCGCCGGCCGGCGATCAGCTCCCACAGGATGATGCCGACGGCGAACAGATCGGCGCGGCGATCGATCGCCTGACCGCGCGCCTGCTCGGGCGCCATGTACGTGAGCTTGCCCTTGATCATGCCGGCGTCGGTGCGCGACGAGCCGAGCGCGAACTTGGCGACGCCGAAGTCCATCAGCTTGATGTCGCCGTCGTAGGTCCAGAACAGGTTCTGCGGGCTGACGTCGCGGTGCACGACCTCGAGCGGCGCGCCGCCGTAGTCGCGCAGCTCGTGGGCGTGATCGAGCGCGGCGAGCGTGTCGCTGACGATGCGGAGCGCGAGCTCGGCGGGCAGGCGGGTGCGCGCGCGGTTGGCCGCCGAGATCACCTGGCTGAGGGGCTGGCCGTCGAGGTACTCCATCGCGAGATAGGGCGCGCCGTCATCCTCGTGGACCTCGAAGGTCTGCACGATGTTCGGGTGGTGCAGCCGTGCCGCGAGCCGCGCCTCGTCGAGGATCAGCGAGCGGTAGCGCGCGGCGTCGCCGAGCTCGATCAGGTCGGGCCGCAGCCGCTTGATCACGACCAGCTTGGTGAAGCCGCCGTGGCCGTGGCGCACCGCCAGGAAGACCTCGGCCATGCCGCCGCGTCCGAGGGTCGCGATCAACCGGTAGTTGCCGAGGGTGCTCATCGCGGCAGAGCCTACGAGGCCTCAGCGATCTTCTCGTGACGCGTCGGTGTCGACGGTGCGGCGCGGCGTGAGAGTCGCGCTCACCGAGATCACGCTACCGGCGGCGACGACCGCGCGCGCACCGGGTTCATCGCGGCGGCGTCGCGGGCCTGCAGCGCGCGCGTCACCGGCGCCGCCCGCAGGTGCGTCAGCGCGTTCATCACCATCGCCGCGGCGTCATGGCCGCCGGACCAGCCGACCTGGGCGAAGTGATCGAGCTCGACCTCGGCGAGGATCTCGCCCCAGACCTGCGAGCGGCCCGGCACCACGCCATCGCTCGCGCCCACGGCGTGGGTGAGGTACGCGTGCGTCGGTCGCAAGAGCGGATGGACGCGCGCGCGATCCGTGGTCGCGCCGACCACGCACGCGTAGCGCACGCCGGAGACATCGGGCAGCTGGCGGTTGAACTCGCTCCAGTGCCAGGTCGTGAGCCAGTCGAGCGCGTCGACGGTGAGCCCGAACCGCGCCAGCATCGAGCGCGCGGTGCGGATCGGTCGCAGCGCGAGGAGATCGGCGAGCGGCGTGCCGTGGTGGGGCGTGCCGATCGTGACCAGGTTGGCGATGCGCGCGCCGAGCCCCAGCCGGGCGATCGCCCAGCGCGCGTCGAGGCCGCCCATGCTGTGCGCGAACACCGTGACGCGATCGTGGGGCAGGTCGCCGATCGCCCGCGCCAGCGCCTCGGCGCGCGCCGGCACGCTGCCGATCGGCGGGACCCGCACGGTGCAGACGTCGTAGCCCGCAGCCTCGAGGCGCGGCGCGACCTCGCGGAAGTAGACGACCCGCGCCGCGCCCACGCCCAGCGAGTCGAAGCCGAACATGCCGTGCAGCAGCACGATGCCGGGGCGCTGCGCGCGGCGGACGATCGCCGGCGCGGGCCACGCGATCGGCGCGAGCGCGGTCTCCGGCGGCGGCGCCTCGCGCAGCTCGCGCGGCCAGGTCGCGATGTCGGCCCAGCCGGTCACGCGCCAGGTCGCGACCGCGAGCCCCAGCGCGAGCCCGACGACGATCGCGACCACGAGCGCGGCGATCAGCACGGCGAGCACGCTCAGCACGCTGCCACACGGGATCGCGCGCGCCTACGCTATACGCGGTTCAGCGGATCCCTGCCGCCGCCTCGAACGGCGGTTGCGCAACGCGCGTTGCGGTGAAGTCGGATCGTCACGCCGGCGCGGGTTCGCGCCGCAAGCAGTAGCCGACCCGGCGGCGCGTCACCAGCCAGCGCGGTCGCGCCGGATCGTCCTCGAGCAGGAGCCGCAGCCGCGCGACGTAGCCGCGGACGCTGCGCACGTGGTCGCTGGCGTCGGGCCCCCACACCGCCTGCGCGATCTGCACGACCCGGAGGACCCGGCCGGCGTGCTGCGCGAACGCGGTCAGGAGCCGCAGCTCCATCCGCGTCAGCTCGAGCACGCGATCGGCGAGCGTCGCGCGCTGCGCGGGCCCGTCGACCCGCAGCGCCGCCACGATCACGACGGCGGACTCGTCGATCGTGATCGTCGCGACCGCGTTGCCGGGGCGCGCCCGGCCTGGCACAGCGGCGGCCGCGCGGGCCAGCCACGCGCCGCGCCGCGCGTGACCGGGTCCGTCGGAAGGGTCGCGTGCGCTCACGCCGGCTCTTCGGCCACCTTCATCACCGGCGTCATCGCGCCGTGGCTCGGCGCCAGCTCGGGCGGGATGACCTTGCCGGGCTCGGCGGCGTAACCGGGGGCGCCCATCTCCGGGATGTCGAGACCGTCGACTTCCTCGTCGGCCTTCACGCGCATGCCGACGACCTTGTCGCACAGCTTGTAGAACACGAACGCCGACGCGCCGACCCAGATCACGTTCGCGCCGATGCCGATCAGCTCGGCGAGGAGCTGGCCCGAGCCGCCGCCGTAGAACAGGCCGGTGACGCCGCCCTCGACGCCGTTCATGCCGATGCCGTACTGGCCGTTGGCGAACAGGCCGACGCAGAGGATGCCGAACGCGCCGTTGACGCCGTGCACCGCGACCGCGCCGACCGGGTCGTCGATCTTCATGGTCTTCTCGATGAACAGCGCGGCCTCGATGACGAGCACGCCGGAGAGCGCGCCGATCAGGATCGCGATGGGCGCATCGACGAACGCGCACGGCGCGGTGATCGCGACCATGCCGGCGAGCATGCCGTTGCACATGAGCGACACGTCGGGCTTGCCGAAGCGGTACTTCGACCAGGCGTACGCGAGGAACGCGCCCGAGGCCGAGGCCAGCATCGTGTTGACCGCGATGATCGCGATCTGGCCGTCGTTGCCGGAGACCGTCGAGCCGGCGTTGAAGCCGAACCAGCCGAACGCCAGGATGAACGTGCCGATCACGACCATCGACAGGTTGTGGCCGGGGATGGGCTTCGGGTTGCCCTGCGCGTCGTACTTGCCGATGCGCGGCCCGATCATCCGCGCGCCGACCAGCGCGATCATGCCGCCGGTCATGTGCACCACCGAGCTACCGGCGAAGTCGACGTGGCCGTGGCCGAGCCCGAAGTTGGCGCCGAGCGACGACAGCCAGCCGCCGCCCCAGGTCCAGTTGCCGTAGATCGGATAGATGACCGCTGCGATGAAGAAGCTGAAGAGCACGAAGCCCGAGAACTTCCAGCGCTCGGCCATCGCGCCGGTCGGGATCGTACAGGTGGTGTCCATGAACACCATCTGGAACAGGAACATCGCCGCGACGCCGCTGGTGAACGCGCCGCTGGTCAGGAAGAAGCCCTTGGTGCCGAACAGCCCCAGGGTGTGACCGGCGACGGTGATCGTGAACTCGGACGAGAGCGTCGCGTCGCCGCCGAAGATCGCGCCGACACCGCCCATCTGCAGGCCGAAGCCGACGGCCCAGAAGCCGAGGACGCCGATCGAGTAGACCAGGAAGTTCATGCCCATCGTGTGGGCGACGTTCTTCGCGCGGATGAGGCCGGTCTCGACCATCGCGAAGCCGGCTTGCATGAACATCACGAGGAACCCGCACAGGAGCGTCCACATGATGTTCATGGCGGTCTGGGTGTCGCCTAACGCCTTGGCGAGATCTGCGGTGCTCGGATCGGTCATGATGTATTCGAACCTCCGCGACGGACGATGACGGTGTCAGGTAAACGTCAGGTTTCCGCGCCCGCAATTCGCGGTAACTCTCGCGTCGAACCCGCGTCGGTACTCCGCCGGATCGACCACGCGAGCAGCGGTGGCGTCATCATCGAGGTCGCCATCACCATGATGACGATCGCCGAGTAGGTCTCGGGCGAGACCACCGCGGTGCCGTGCACGACCAGCTGCGCGCCGGTCGCAGCGAAGATGAGCCCGACCTCGCCGCGCGGGATCATGCCGAGGCCGACCGAGAGGCGGTGCACCCCGTCGCCGAACGCGACCAGCGCGCAGGCTTGCTTGCCGATGACGGCGGCGAACGTGAGCGCGCCCGCGAGCGCGAGGGTGTGGAGATCGGCGAACCCGGCGAGGTCGACCTGCGCGCCGGTCAGCACGAAGAAGATCGGCGTCAGCACCTCGGCGATCGGCGCGAGCTGGGTCTCGAGCGGGCGATCCTCGCGGGTCGCGAGATCGCGATAGACCAGCTCGTCGAGCACTAGGCCGGCGCCGAACGCGCCGACGATCGGCGCGAGCCCGACCAGATCGGCGAGGTACGCGACCGCGAAGCAGAACACCAGCGTCGAGGCCAGCAGCACGCCGTGGATGCGCAGCACGCCGGCGGCGCGGTACAGGCGGCGCGACACCGGGCGCCCGAGCACGATCGCGGCGCCGAGGAAGCCCACCGCCTTCACGACGATCAGCGCGATCCCGCCGACCTCGAGATCGGTGCCGCTGTCCGCGCCCCGGACGACCCCGGCGACGACCGCGAGCACGATCAGGCCGAGCACGTCGTCGATCACCGCGGCGCCCAGCACGACCCGGCCGGTCGGCGAGTCGACCCGGCCGAGATCCTTGAAGACGCGGGCGGTGATGCCGACCGAGGTCGCGCTCAGCACCGCGCCGATGAACAGGTGCACGTGCCAGGTCGCCTCGGGGGCGAGCGCCGCGTGGAGGCCGAAGCCGAGGCCCATCGGCACGACGACGCCGATGGTGGCGACGGCGAACGCCGACGCGCCGACCCGCGCCATCTGGTGGAGGTTCGACTCGAGGCCGACCTGGAACAGCAGCAGCACGACCCCGAGCTCGGCCATCAGGGCGAGCTGCGGATCGGTGCCGATCCCGTCGAGGCCATGCCAGCCGAGGAGGTGCAGGTTGCCGAGGACGATGCCGGCGGTGATCTCGCCGAGCACCGGCGGCAGGTTGACGCGCCCGAACAGATCGCCGACCAGCTTCGCGCCGCCGAGGAGGACCGCGATGACCGCGAGCAGCGAGGCATCGACGTGCATCCCCTGATCTGCGCGCGCGGAGGTTTCGGGCGTGTGTCGCGCCGGGGGCCGTGGAAGGCGCGGTGTGCGAAGCCGAATCAGGACGGCGGCGCACCTGCGGGGCCAGCGATCACCGCGCCGTCGCGGCGCTGCGGCGCGAACGTCACGCGCAGCGGCTTGAGTACCGCGATGTTTCGCCAGGCCATGGTCGCGGTCGCGATCGCCGCGTGCAGCGGCGCGAGCCCGGTCGAGGACGCGCGCGCGGCGCTGATCCGCGACACGCTGATCCGCGGCGATCAACTGTGGCGGGTGCGCGAGCCGCAGCTGGTCGCGCAGAAGCTGGCCACGATGGCGACCTCGCGGTTCGCGTTCCTGCGCGGCACCAACCGGCTCTACTGGGACGATCTGCAGCGCGGCACGCCGGTCGAGAGCTCGACCGCGTACGGCTCGGCGGACGCCGCCGGCGTGATGCTCGTCGGTGATCCGCACCTCGAGAACCTCGGCACGTTCCAGGCCCCGACCGGCGAGATCGTCGTCGACTGGAACGACTTCGATTCGTCGACCTGGGGCCCGTACTGGGGCGACGCGCGACGGCTCGCCGTGGCGTGCTACGTCGCCGGCCTCGAGATCGGCCGCGACGATGCGGGCGCCGCGGCGCTGGCGGAGCGCGCGGCGCGCGGATACGCGGAGGAGATCGGCGCGCTGTCCGCAGGGCGCGAGGCGCCGATGGCGCTGGGCGCCTATCTCGATGACCTGACGGCGAAGGCCCGCGAGGACGGCGACGCCGACAAGCTCGCGACCTACACGACAGTGAAGGATGGCGTCCGCACGATGCGGACCGGCGTGATCGATCCGCCGATCGATGGCGTGACCCAGGACGAGCTGGTGCCGCTCGCCGACGCGGACGCCGCCGCGCTCGCCCGCGCGATCGCGGCCTGGCCCGACACGGTCTGGGCGTCGACGGATCGCGCCTCGCTGGCGCTGGTCGGTGGCGCGCGCGGCATGGCGCGCCGGCTCGGCGCGGGCGTGTCGAGCTACCCGCTCTACCGGTGGTACGCGATCGTCCGCGGCCCGACCGATGCGCCCGATGACGATCGGCTGATCGAGCTCAAGGAGGCGAGCGACCCGGTGCGCTTGACGGGCCTCCCGGCCTGGCCGCCGCGCACCGACCGCAGCAACGCCGAGCGGGTCGTGCGCAACCAGCGCGCGCTCCACGAGTGGCCCGACGACGATCCGCAGCTGGGCTGGACGCAGCTGGGCGAGCTCGCGATCCAGGTGCGGAGCCGCACGGGCCTGCAGAGCGGCGTCGATGTCGCGAAGCTCGCGACCAAGGTCGCGTCGGGCAAGTACACGCAAGCGGATGTCGATGACCTGGCGACCAGCGCGGGCCGGCTGCTCGCGCGCGCCCACGCCCGCGGCGCGCTGCGCGACGATCGCCCGGCGCTACCGGTGATCGCGGCGGCGCTGCACGGCGACGCCCTTGGCTTCACCGCCGAGACCGCGGCGTTCGCGCGCGCGTACGGCGCGCAGACCGAGAACGACGTCGGGCTGTTCCGCGCGCTGCTCGCGGCCGATGGCCCGCTCCTGGGCGGTGCGCCGTGAGGCGGATCGGCATCGCGGTGATCGGCGCGCTGGTGCTCGGGCCGCGGATCGCGCGCGCCGACGAGCCGGTCGAGCCACCGCCGGCACCGGCGGCGCCGGCGGGCGCGACGCCCGCGCCGCGCCCGGCGCTGGTCCTCGCCGCCGAGGTGTTCGGCGCGTATCGCTGGGCCAGGGCCGGCGGCGCCAGCGCATCGGCGTTCGATCTCGATCGCGCCGAGCTGGGCGCGAACGCGGCGCTGGCCCACGGCGTGATCGGCGAGCTCCGCCTCGAGTCGTTTCGCGCCGCGGACGATCAGAGCCTGCTCGCGCTGTCCGGCGATCCGCTCGTCGTCGGCATCAAGCGCGCGTGGGTCGGCATCGAGCGCGATGTCGGCGAGGTGCGCCTCGGCGGTCGGCTCGGCCTGATCGCCGATCCGTGGATCGCCGCCATCGAGCCCGCCTACGGCCTGCGCGCGATCGCGCCGACCGCGCTCGAGGATGCGGGCCTGCTCGAGAGCAGCGATCTCGGCGCCGAGGTCACCGCGACCTGGCGCGATCGGGTGACCGCCGCGATCGCGATCACCAACGGCGAGGGTCGCCGCCAGATCGAGCAGAACGACGGCAAGGACACCACCGCGGTGGTGTCCGGGCGGATCGCGACCTTCGCGCTCGGCGCAAGCGACGAGATCGTGCGCGTCCACGTCGGCGGGCGCGATGGATCGACCGGCGCGGCGGAGGTCCGCAGCCATCGCCTGGCCGGCGCGCTCACGCTCGACGGTGAGCGGCTCGCGGCGGGACTGGAGCTCGGCCGCGGCTGGGGCATCGGCGATCGCGGCGAGCTGGTCGCCACGACCGTCGCGGGCTGGGCCCGGGCGCAGCTCGCGCCGCGCTGGCTCGGCGCCGTCGCGCGCGTCGCTCACCTCGATCCCGATGGCGCGCGCGCCGACGACGCGCGCACCTCGTACAGCGGCGGCCTGGTCGCCGCGCTGCCCGGCGGGCCGCACCTGCCGCGCGCGCGCGTCTACGCCCTCGGCTGGGCCGTCGCGTACGGCGCCGCCGCACCGCCACTGCCCGGCGCGACCGCCGCGGCCAACGAACACGGCGTCTCGCTCCTGGTCGAGCTCGCCGCGGAGAGCTCGCCATGATCCGTCCGTGCCTCCTCGCGACCGTCGTCCTCGCCGCCTGCAGCAACGCCAGGGACGCCGCGCCCGACGCCAAGCCGATCGCGATCGACAGCGCGTCCGCGATCGACGGCGGTGGTGACGCGCCCGCAGGTCCCGACGGCGCCACATCGGGCATCGTGCTCAACGAGGTCGTCGCCGCCGGCGCGCCCGACTGGTTCGAGATCGCGAACCCGACCGCGGCCGACGCCGATCTCACCGGCGTCTACTTCTCGGATGACCTCACGCCCGCGGTGACCGCCGGCGCCAACGTCGCGTTCATCGCCGATGGCTCGCACGTCAGCGGCCACCAGTACTTCGTCGTGGACGTCGACTCCGCCGTCGTCGGCTTCGCGCTCGCCAAGGACGAGGCGCTGTCGCTCTGGCGCGACACCGACGGCGACCGCAAGGCCAGCGCCGGGGACACGCTGATCGACAGCGTCGACTGGGTCGATGGCGACGCGCCGGCGGCGTCGAGCTTCGCGCGGCTGCCCGATGGCGCCGGCGCGTTCGCCACCACCGCGACGCCGACCCGCGGCGCCGCGAATCAGTAGCGGCGCACACGCGCCGGGGGCGCGTTGCGGGAACGCCACGCGATCGCGACCGCGACCTTGCCGAAAGGTCGCCGCCGCTACGCTCCCGCTTCGCGCGACCGACACACACGGGCTGCATGGTGGTCGCAGATCACGCGGAGGCCATGCATGACGCGCTACCTGGTTCGCACGTTGACGTCTTCCGACTTCGCCGCGCTCGACCAGCTCGAGTGCGATGTGTTCGGCGCCATGGGGGAGGCGGTGCTCTGTCCGCACTACCTTCGCCTGTGCTGCGAGTTCTTCGCTGACTCCTGCTTCATCGCCTACGACGGGGATCAGGCTGTCGGCTACCTGCTTTCGTTCGTCCGCGAGCGCGAGGCGTACTGCACGACGCTCGCGGTGCGCGACGAGTACCAGAAGGGTCGGATCACGCCGATGCTGATCGGCGGGTTCGTCCGCGCCATCGCCGCGCGCGTCGACTCGTGCTGGTTCACCGTCAAGGACGACAACCTCGCCGCGCGCGCGCTGCACGCCGCGCTCGGCGCCACCGAGGTGGCGCGCCGGGTCGACTTCTACGGCCCCGGCGGCGAGCGCATCGTGTCGCGGGTCGATCGCGCCGCCTTCGAGAAGCTGCGGGCGCGCTACGACCGACTGGGGCAGCTCGCGCAGCGCCGCGACGCCGCCGCGGCCGTCGAGGCGGCGGTCGCCACTGGCGCCGAGGCCGCCTGATGCGGACGCCGCGCAGCCTGCGGGTCGCCCGGCGCTCGGCGCGGACCGCGTTCGCGTGCCTGGCCGCGATCGGCGAGAGCCGCCTGGGCGGACCGGCGACGCGCGCGGCGCGGGCCGCGCGGTTGCAGCGGCTGATGGCCGAGGTCGTGGAGATCCACGGCGTGCGCGTCGGTGTCGTTGGCGCGCTGCCGACCGGGCCGTGCGTGCTGGTCGCCAACCACGTCGGCTACCTCGATCCGATCGTCATCGGCGCCCAGGTGCCGTGCACGATGCTCGCCAAGCGCGAGATCGCGTCGTGGCCGGTGATCGGCGGCGCGGGCACGAAGCTCGGCATCCAGTACGTCGACCGCGCGTCGACGATGAGCCGCGCGGCGGCGGCGCTCGGCGCGCTGCGCGCCCTGCGCGAGGGCGTGTCGGTGCTCAACTTCCCCGAGGGCACGACCACCGATGGCTCGCGCCTGTTGCCGTTCGCCAGCGGGATCTTCGGCGTCGCCCGCCTCGCCGGCGTGCCGGTCGTGCCGCTGGCGCTGCGCCTGGGCTCGACCGCGCTCACGTGGACCGGCGGCGAGACCTTCCTGCCGCACTACGCGCGCACCGCCGCGCGCCCCTCGATGTCCGCGGTCATCCGCGTCGGCGAGTCGATCGCCCCCGACCGGTTCGCCACCGTCTCTGCGCTGGCCGCTGCCGCCCGTCGGGCGGTCGCGGCGCTACTCGAACCCGAGGAGCTTGCTCATGAGCCAAGAGAGCGCGCTGTCGTATCTCCAGCACGGCCAGACGCCGTTCTTCCGCTTGCCGAGCGTGTCCTTCGCTTCGCCTAGCCGCGAGCGCTACCGCGACTGGGACGCGGTCATCCTCGGCGTGCCGCACGATGGCGGCACGACCTACCAGCCGGGCGCGCGGCTCGCGCCCTACCACGTGCGCCGCACCAGCGCGCTGATCGAGCCGTGGCACCTGGCGCATGGCCTCGACGTGTTCGCGGCGGTGCGGGCCGCGGATGGTGGCAACGTCGTGTTCCCGCCGTTCGATCGCGGCGCGATGCGCGAGGCGGTGCAGGCCGAGATCGTCGCGATCGCCGCGGCCGGCGCGGCGCCGTTCGTGGTCGGCGGCGATCACTCGGTCGCGCTACCGACCCTGCGCGCGCTCGCGAAGGTCCACGGCCCGGTCGCGGTCGTGCACGTCGACGCGCACCTCGACACCTCGACCGCCGACACCTGGGGCGACGACTTCCACCACGGCACGCCGATGCGCCACGCGATCGCCGAGCACCTGATCGCGCCCGGGCAGCTGCACCAGATCGGCCTGCGCGGCTCGTGGGGCAGCGCCAGCGCCGGCGACCTGGCGGCGCGCCACGGCGGCCTGCGGATGACCGCCGATGACGTGGACGAGCGCGGCCCGGCCAGCTGCGGCGCCGCGATCCGCGCGGCGGTCGGCGATCGCCCGGTCTACGTCTCGTTCGACATCGACGCGATCGATCCCGCGTTCGCGCCGGGCACGGGCACGCCGGTGCCCGGCGGGCTGACCGCGCGCGATGCGCTGATGCTCCTGCGCGGGCTCGCCGGCTGCCGCCTCGTCGGCATGGATCTCGTCGAGGTCGCGCCCGCGCTCGATCACGCCGACATGACGTGCCACCTCGCCGCGCACCTGCTGTTCGAGGGCCTCGCGCTGCGCGCGATGCGCCCGTGATCGCCACACCCGAGGACCACGCCATGCGCCACCACACCGACGCTGTTCACGTCGCGCCGACCCGTGCGGCGGCGCTCCGCCCGCTCCGCCTCGGCGGCCGCCTGCCGCGCGTGGGCGGGCTCGCGATCGAGAGCCACACCCGCGGCGCGGCGCTCGACGCCCACGCGCAGGCCCGCCACGCCGCGTGGGTCAGCGCCAACGCGCTGGCCGCGTGCGGCTTCTGGGTGACGTCCGAGCCCGCGCCCGGCGACGCGCCGGTGTGGCTCCCCGATGCCGACGCGCCGCGCCTGCTCGCGGTGCTCAGCGCGGTGCCCGCGCTGCCGATCGGCGAGTCGCTGCCGTGGGCCACGCGCTCGGTGCTGCTGGTGCTCGGCGTGCCGACCGCGCGCGCGGCCGCGCCGACCGGCGAGGTCCGCGTCGTCGTCGGTGATCCGACCTTCGCGCCGACCCGGCCGCTGCTGGCGCGGGTGTCCGAGACCGCGACCGGCTACCACGTCAGCTTCGATCCGCCCGCGAGCACGTGAACGGCGCGCTGCCCGAGCTCGAGGCGATCGAGCGGCTCG
>JAIOQA010000440.1 GCA_021413675.1 Deltaproteobacteria bacterium
GTTCGATCCGTTCGCGTCGGCGCGCGCGTTCGATGGCTGGGCGAACGATCCTCGACGCGGCCATCTCGAGTTCGTGCCGGTCGTGATGCCGACGACCTGGCACCTCACGCACGGCTGGCGCCGGTACGGGCCGATCGCGCCTCATGCGCGACCCGGGCCGATCGAGACCTCGGCGCCAGGTCACTAGCCTTCGCGCACTGCGCCTCGCTCGAAAGCGCGGCTCACGGCGGCGCGCGGTCGACGGTGGCCGTCGGCCGCGCGCCGCAGCGCACAAGGGCGAGACGGCCCGCAGGTGTGCTCGCGGGGCCAATCGCCGACCCGCGCCGCGCCGCGGTCGTCAGCGCGGCTTGAGCTTCGCGGTCAGCGGCACGTGCGCGCCGGCGGCCACGTCGATCGTCTTCGTGAACGGCGCGAAGCCGTTCGCGGTGATCGTGATCGCGTGGCGGCCGGCGCTGACCGGCAGCACGGTCCGGGCGCCCTTCCACAGATCGCGCTCGACGCCGTCGATCGCGATCACCGCGCGCGGCGCGCCGTCGAGCGTGACGTCGACGGTGCCTTCCGCGACGGGATCCGAGGCGCGGACCTCGAGGATCGCGCCGCTGGCTCCCGTCCCTGCGGCGGACCCGACGGCCACCTCCTCGGCGCCGCCGCCGCGCAGGCGCGGCACGGCGATGACGGCGCCGACGCCGAGCACCGCGACGCCGAGCACGCCGCCGACGAGCAGGCCGGAGCTGCGCCGCGCGACCGCCGGCGCCGGACGCTCGCGCGCGAGCTCGAGCGGGACGTCGTCGGATGGCTGCGCGAGGGTCCGGCCGCGCTCGGCGCGCGGCCGTGGCGCGTGGGGATCCTCGAGACCGAGATCGATCGGCGCGAGCACCGGCGGCGCGAACGCGGCGGCCCGGGCCTCGGCGGCGATCGCGGCGGGTGTCGCGCGCGGCGTGGCCTGCTCGCCCAGCGCGGGATCGATCGGCGCGCGCACCGGCAGGCGCGCGACCTTCGCGAACACGCCGCGGACCCGCGCCAGGGGCGGGCGCCCGGCGGCGTCCTTGGCCATCATCGCGGCGAGGATCTCGTCGAGCTCGACCGGCAGCTCGGGCGCGATCGAGCGCGCCCGCGGCGGCGCCTCGGTCAGGTGCTTGGCGATCAGATCGGCGGCGTTGTCGGCCTCGAAGGGCAGGCGGCCGGTGAACATCTCGAACGCCATGACGCCCAGCGCGTAGACGTCGACGCGGGCGTCGATCGCGGCGCCGCGCGCCTGCTCGGGCGCGATGTACTGGGGCGTGCCGACCAGCGAGCCGGTGCGGGTGCGCTCGACCCGGCGATCGGCGACGCCGGTCAGCTTGGCAATGCCGAAGTCGAGCAGCTTGATCGCGAGGCGCGGCCCTTCGACCAGGAAGACGTTGTCGGGCTTGAGGTCGCGGTGGATGATGCCCTTGCCGTGCGCGGCCTCGAGCGCCGCGATCACCTGATCGAGGATCTCGCACGTGTCGGCGCGACCGGGCCGGCCGCGCTCGAGGCGCTCGCCCAGGCTCTCGCCCCGAAGCCACTCCATCGCGTAGTAGCTGCGGCCGTCGGGCAGCTCGCCGAACCCGAAGATGTCGACGATGCCGGCGTGGCCGATCTCGTTGACCGCGCGCGCCTCCTGGATGAAGCGCTCGACGACCTCGGCGTTGTGGCACAGCTCGCGGCGCAGCAGCTTGATCGCGGCGCGCTTGCCGATCACCGCATGGACCGCGCCGTAGACCGCGCCCATGCCGCCGACGCCCAGCTGCTCGACGACCTGGTAGTCGCCGACCCGATCGCCGGGCGACAGCTCGTCGGGCGACGGCGCGGCGATCGCACCACCGATGCGGATGCCGGTCCCGCCCACGGCGATCTCCGGCTCGCTGACCTGAGCCTCGTCCATGCCCAGGGTCTCGCGGTGACCGATCATCAGCCGGGTCGACACCACCCGCCCGGGGCGCCGATCGCGGTCGTCAGGCGGGCTCCCCATCGCGACGAGTATGCCACGCGCCGGTCGCGGCCGACGGTCGTGCTAGGGTGCGCCGGTGTCACCCGAGTCCCAACCGCGGGTCGTGGCTGTCGGCGGCGGCAAGGGCGGCGTCGGCAAGAGCCTGGTCGCCGCGAACGTCGGAATCTTTCTGGCCACGCTCGGCAAGCGCGTCGTCCTCGTCGACGCCGCGCTCGGAACGCCGAACCTCCACGTCTTCGCGGGCGTCCACCGCCCCAGCCGATCGCTGTCCGAGTGCCTGGTCCCCGGCCGCCCCGGCGACCCGACCGCGCCGGCCGCGCGCCTGGCCGATCTGGCGGTCTCGACCCCGGTCCCCGGCCTGAAGCTCATCGCCGGCGCCAGCGATCCGGCGTGGGTCGCGCAGCCCCGGCCCACGATGATCCGGCGGCTGGTCGAGCAGATCCGCGAGCTCAACGCCGACTGGGTCGTGCTCGATCTGGGCTCGGGCTCGGCGCCGTGGATCCTCGATCTGTTCCTCGACGCCGACATCGGCATCCTGGTCGCGGTCCCCGATCCGACCTCGGTCGAGCTGATGCACCGGTTCGTGCGCGCGGCGTTCATCCAGCGCCTGCGCCGCCTGGGGCTGGGCGCGATCGCGGCCCTGCCGCCCGCCGAGATGCGGTCGCACGAGGGCGGGCTCATCGCGCCGCTCGATCTGTACCTGCGCGCGGTCGGCGCCGGCGATCCCCGGGTCGGCGAGCTGCGCCGCGCGATCCTCGGGTTCGCGCCCCAGCTCGTGGTCAACGCCGCGCGCTCCAAGGCCGACATGGAGCTCGGCCGCGCGGTGGCGTCGTCGTCGCGCCGCCGGCTCGGCGTGCCCATCCACTACCTCGGCCACCTCGAGTACGACGAGGCGGTCTGGGTCTCGACCCGCCGCCGCCGGCCGCTGCTGGTCGAGCACCCGGAGTCGCGCATCGCCAAGTGCTTCGAGCGCCTGGCCCGCACGCTCATCAACCTGCAGCCGCCGCGGCTCGACGGAGACGTGCTGCCGTCGGACGTGCACTACGATCTCCTCGAGGTGCCGCCCACCGCGTCGTTCGAGGACATCCGGCGCGCCAACCGCCGGATCCGCGACGTCTACGGCGCGGAGTCGGTCGCGGTCTCCGGGCTCTACGATCCGGCCTCGCTCGAGGCGGTCCACCGCCGGCTCGACCTCGCGTACACGACGCTCATGGACGCGGCCAAGCGCAAGGAATACGACCTCGAGCTGTTCCCCGACGGCGTGCCGTCGCCGCCGTCGCCGCCGCCGTCGCCGGTCGAGGCCGCGATGCCCCGGCCGCAGCCCAAGAACGAGGAGAGCCAGGTCGCGGCGGTGCGCCCGCCGATGCCCGCGCTCGGCCCCAAGACGGACTACTCCGGCGCGCTCTTGCGGCAGATCCGCGAGGCCTGCGGCGTCGAGCTGCGCGAGGTCGCCGAGCGCTCGAAGATCGGCATGGCCTACCTGCAGGCGCTCGAGAGCGAGACCTTCCACAAGCTGCCGGCGTCGGTGTACGTGCGCGGCTTCCTCGCCGAGTACGCGCGCATCCTCGGGCTCGACGGCGAGCGGGTGAAGGCGAGCTACCTCGATCGGTTCCGGGCGGCGCGCGGCGCGACCGCCACCGAGGGTGAGCCGGGCGAGCCCGACGAGGGCTCCGGGGTGCGCAAGCGCCCGACCCGCGATGCCTGAGCGGGCGACCGATCTGGTGGGGTCGCTTGACCCGCGGCGCCGCTGGCGCCTACGATCGTGCAATGGCCACGCTCATCGACAACGCGAAGCGCGCTCGGCAGCTCGCTCGCGCCATCGCGTCCGACCTGACCCTCTACCACGAGGCCAAGATCCTCGAGGGCATCGCGAACGACACGCTGTTCGAGTCGATGGCCGACGAGATCACCGAGGGCCGCGAGCTGTTCAAGAGCCGCGTCACCGAGGACATCTTCACGCAGAACATCTACGAGCGCGCGATCGTCGATGTGCTCGTGAAGTCCAAGGGTCACGTCAAGTCGAAGATCTGGTGACGCGCCGGGCGGGTGCGCGATGAGCGGCTCGCCCGGGGACGAGGACGCGCCCGGAAACGAGGACCCGGACGATCTCGACTCCGCGCTCGACGACGGCGATCCCGACGACGCGCTGGTGCTGCCGCTGGTGGCGGCCGCGCCGACGATCGAGCGCCTGGTGGCGCCCGCGGACCACGGCCGCATCGACACGTTCGTGGCCGAGCGCATGCCCGCGCTCAGCCGCGCGCAAGTCAAGCGGCTGATCGACGAGGGCGACGTGCGCCTCGGCGGCGCCGCGGTCACCAAGGCCGGCGTGAAGATCCGGGCGGGCGACGTCGTCGAGGTCGTGCTGCGCCCGCCGGCGGCGCTCGATCTCATCGCGGAGGACATCCCGCTGGTCGTGCTGTTCGAGGATCGCCACCTGATCGCGATCGACAAGCCCGCCGGGCTGGTCGTGCATCCGGCGCCGGGCCATCCGTCGGGCACGCTGGTCAACGCGCTCCTGCACCACTGCGGCAAGGACCTCGTCGGCATCGGCGGCGTGATGCGGCCGGGCATCGTGCATCGCCTCGACAAGGACACCTCGGGGGTGATGGTCGTGGCCAAGGACGAGCCGACCCACACTGCGCTGGCCGCGGCGTTCAAGTCGAAGAGCCTGGCTGGCGCGACCGGGAAGGCCGCCGCGCCCGACGGCATCGTGCGCGAGTACGTCGCGTTCGGCGCGCCGGCGCCGCGCGAGGATCAGGGCACGCTGCGCACGCTCTACGGTCGCCACCCGACCCATCGCAAGAAGTTCTCGTCGAAGGTCGCGAGCGGCAAGCCCGCGGTCACCCACTGGCGGGTCGCGGCGCGCTGGCCCTTCGCCGCCGAGATCCACTGCCGGCTCGAGACCGGGCGCACCCACCAGATCCGCGTCCACCTCGCCGACTTTGGCTCGCCGCTGCTGGGCGACACGCTCTACGGTCGGCGCGGCCAGTCGCCGGCGCTGACCGCGCTCGCCGACGAGCTCGGCCGCCAGGCGCTCCACGCGGCGCGGCTCGAGCTCACGCATCCGATCACCGGCGAGCGCCTCGCGTGGCGCGCGCCGCTGCCGCCGGATCTCGTGCGGCTCAAGGCCGGGCTCGCGGGCGGGTAGGCGACGCCTCACGCCGATAGATGCGGCACACTGCGGCCCATGACCCGCGTGATCCTCGCCGGCGCGACCGGCTGGGCCGGCGCTGCGCTCGCGCGCGGCCTGGCCGCCACCGATGACCTCGAGCTGGTCGGCGCCGTCGGCCGCAAGGACGCCGGGCGCGCGCTGGGCGCGGTGCTCGGCGAGCCGCGCCTGCAGTGCACGATCGTCGCGAGCGCGGCCGAGGCGCTGGCGGCGCGGTGCGACGTCTTCGTCGAGTACACGCGTCCGGAGGCCGCCAAGGCCAACGCGCTCGCGGCGCTCGCCGCCGGCGCCCACGTCGTGATCGGCACCTCGGGCCTCGGCGACGACGACTACGCCGAGCTCGATCGCGCGGCGCGCCCCGCCGGGCGCGCGGTGCTCGCGGTCGGCAACTTCGCGATCACCGTCGTGCTGCTGCAGCGCTTCGCGGAGATCGCCGCGCGTTATCTGCCGGACGTCGAGCTCGTCGACTACGCCAAGGCGACCAAGCCCGACGCGCCGTCGGGGACCGTGCGCGAGCTCGCGCATCGGCTCGGCGCGGTGCGCGGCGCGCGGCCGATCGCGCCCTCGGTCGGCGTGCCCGAGACCCGCGGCGGCGTGGTCGCGGGCGTGCCGGTCCACGCGGTGCGGCTGCCCGGCTTCGTGATCGGCGTCGAGGCGATCTTCGGGCTGCCCGATCAGCGGCTGCACCTGCGCCACGAGTCGGGGGCGAGCGCCACGCCCTACGTGGATGGCGCGCTGCTCGCGATCCGGAAGGTCCACACGCTCGCGCCCGGCGTGCACCGCGGGCTCGATCGCGTCATGGACTGGTAGGCAGCAGGGCCGGATCGCTCGAGAGAATGCGCGGGGGATCCCGGCGGGGATCCTGATGGCGATCCTCCGGCGGCCGGGCGATCGAGAACTCCATCGCGCGCGCCTGGATTCGATCGTAGGTCGCTTCCGCGGCGCGGCGCGCCTGCTCGGCGGCGTCGAGGCGATCCTGCGCGGCGCGGCGATCGGCCGCGCCGGCGGCCACGAGCGCCAGCCGCGCGTCGTGGGCCTCGGCCTCGGCGCGGATCAACTCGGCGCGCGCGCGCTCGAGGTCGGCCTCGATCGCCGCCCACACCGCGCCCTGCTGGCGGCGCGACGGGCTCGCGTGCGGCGGATCGCTCGGCGCGGCGCCGGGCGGCGCGGCGTCGCCGCCGCACCCGATCAT
>JAIOQA010000441.1 GCA_021413675.1 Deltaproteobacteria bacterium
GCGCGCTCGTCGCGACGAGCGCCGCGGTCGCATTTCTTGTCCGGAATCCGGACATCGGCCCCGAGCCACCGCCGCGCTGCGACGCCATCGCCGACGCCGCGCTCGCGCCGATCTGGAACCCCGACCGCCGCGCCGCGCTGACCGCGGCGCTCGCCACCGACGGCGCCGACCGCGCCGCCCACCTGGTCGCGCAGGTCGATGCCTACGCGGCGGGGTGGCGCGGCGTGCGCGAGGCCGCGTGCCGCAGCGCGCGGCTCGACCACACCTGGCCGACCGAGCTCGAGGCCTCGGCGACGCGCTGCCTCGACGCGCGCGGCACCGCGCTCGATCGCACGGTCGGCGCGTTGACCACCGATCCCGCGACCCGCGACGCCGCCACCGACGCCATCAGCGGGCTGTCCGGCTTCCGGACATGCGGCGACCCCGACTACCTGCGCTCCGCGGTCGAGGTCGCGATCGCGCCGGCGCTGCGCCCGCGCGTCACCGCGCTGATGGATCGCATCGAGGCCGCCGTGCTCGACGTCTCCCTCGGCCGCCAGGCGGCGGTCGCGGCCGCGATCCCCGCGCTGCGCGCCGAGGCCGCGAGCCTGCAGCACGGCCCCGCCCTCGCCCACCTCGACATCCTCGAGGGCGACATGGCGCGCGCGGCGGGCGATCTCCGCCTCGCGATCGCGCGCCACCTCGCGGCCTACACCGCGGCCCGCGCCGCGCGCGACCCGGTCCAGGCGACCGGCGCCGCGATCGCGCTCATCTGGGATCACGGCCTCCTCGGCGAGGACACCGCGCGCGCGACCGACTGGGCCGCGGTCGCCCAGGCCGAGGTCGCCACGCTCGGCGACCGCGGCCTCGCGATGAGCGTCGCGTACGCCGAGGGGGCGCTCGCCGATCGCCGCGGCGACCTCGCGCAGGCGACGGCGCACTTCGAGCGCGCGGTCGCGCTCGCCACCGCGGAGTTCGGTCCCGATCACTTCGCCACGGCGAAGGTGCAGGGCGCCCTGGCCTCGGTGCTAGGCGCCGCCGGGCGGTTCGACGAGGCCATCGGGCCCCATCGCCAGGCGATCGCGACCCTCGAGCGCTGGGAGGGCCCCGACGGCGCGAGCCTGGTCCGCATGCTCGGCAACCTCGCGCTCACCGAGGACAGCGCCAACCAGCACGCCGCCGCCGCGGCCGACGCGCGGCGCGCGCTCGCGATCGCCGAGCGCGACGGCGATCCCGAGCGGCTCGGCACCGCCGCGCACAACCTCGGGGTCGTCCTCGGCAACGCCGGCGATCATGCCGCGGCCTCGCTGCTGTTCCGGCGCGCCGAGGGGACGTTCCGCGACGCGGGCCTGCCGGGCGCCGCGGCCGGCAGCGTGATCGCGCGGCTCTTGCCGGGCCCGGACGCCGGCGCCGATGCGCGCGCGCGTCGCGAGGCCCGCGCCGCACTGACCGCCGCGCGGACCGCGGTGGTCGTGGCGTACGGCCCCGACGCGCCGGAGGTCGCCGACGCGGATCGCGCGCTGGCGGCCTGGGCGCGCTGACGCGGTGAGGTCGGCGACGCGCTGACCCTGCCAGCTTGAGCCGATCGTGCACAACCGCGGCGTCGACCGTCGAGCCCACGCGGGCTTGGCGCTGGCGCGCCGGTTGCTCCTCGTCGCGGCGATGACCCACGCATCGCGCTCCACCCTGCGCCGCCTCGGCGCGCTCTGCCTCGTCGCCCTGGTCCTCGGCCTCGCGCCCTCGCGCGCGCACGCCGGCGGCGCGAAGCCCGACCCCACCCAGGCCAAGGTCAACGCGTACGTCGACCTGCTCAACGCCTGGGGCAACCGGATCCGCAAGGACCGCAGCACCTACGCCGGCTGGGTGAAGGACCTCGCGGTCGGCCCGACTTGCAAGGAGCGCGGCATCCGCCCGCCCGGCGAGTTCGGCGAGACCGCGGTCGCCGGGCTCACCACCGCCGCCGCGATCCTCGCGAAGAAGCCCGCGCTCGCCGCCGACGCCGACGCGACCGCGATGATCGCCGCGATCCGCGCGCTGCAGGCGCCGACCGACGAGGCCAGCACCTACTACGGCAAGCGCGCGTTCACCGCCGATGCGTGCAAGCGCGGCGGCGAGCTGCACCAGGCGCTGGTCGCGGGCTGGCAGGCCTACTTCGACGCGGAGGCCAAGGTCCGCGCGTTCGTCGTCAGCTACAACGACGACCTCGACGCCAAGCTGCTGGTGTCGACGCGCAAGAAGTACGGCCTTGGCTTCCGCTACTACCTCGAGCGCCAGCTCGGTGACGCCAAGTTGCTGGTGCGCGAGGTCGAGACCCAGCTCCAGGCCGACGCGCCGGACCTCGCCGCGATCGCGACCCGCGCCGACGCGCTGGGCGCGACCCTCGACGCGATCGACGCACGCCTCTTGGCGCTCAAGGCCAGCAAGGCCAACAAGGCGATCGCCGCCGAACTCTATCAGGGCGGCTACGAGCGCACGGTCCGCGCGAGCCGCGATCTGCAGCAGAGCACCGCCAGCTTGCGCGAGGCGATCGCGGCGGCGAGCGCCAAGGGCGCGCCGCGCAGCGCCGGCGAGGCCGTCGACCGCACGGCGAAGGCGACGATCACGCTCTACAACGCGATGATCGACAACCTCAACCGCGTGAAGCTGTCGGCGCGCGTGAAGTAGCGCGGTCAGGTGGAGGGCACGAGCTGCCGCAGGTGCCACGCCTGCAGCTCGAGCTGCTCCTGCGCGCGGCGCTGGCCCAGCGCGATGCGCCGCGCGAACAGGCCGGCGAACAGGAACAGCAGCAGGCCGAACGCGATCATCTCGAGATCGCCGTACGACCGGATCTGCACGACCGCGGAGTGCACGACCACCTGCCCGTCGGTCCACGCGGTCGTGGGCGCGAACACGCCGAGGTGCTCGCAGAGCGGCGGCAGCCAGATGATCGTCGAGATGACGCCGTACACCAGCGGGTAGCGGGGGAGCAGCAGCGGGTAGGTCGCGATCGACGCGATCACGCCGGTGCCGATCGCACCGACGACGAGATACGGGCCGAGCACGCGCGAGAACGCGATCACGATCGCGGTGTTGAGGAAGAGCCCCACGGTGATCCCCGCGACGGTCGGGACCGCCGCGCGCCCCATCCACCACGCGTGCGCCACGCCGACCAGCGCGATGCCGTAGGTCAGGATCAGCCACGACCAGTCGCGCACGCCCTGGATCATGAACACCGGCAGGAACAGGAAGTACGCCGCGAACGCGGCCACGCCGATGAACGACTGCCGCCGGCTCTGCTCGAGATCGAGCTGCGCCATGCGCGCGTGGACCTCGGGCGGCACCTCGCGCGGCGGGGCGAGCATGAGCTGGCTGATGATCCGCGCGGCGACCTCCGAGGTCGGATCGATCGCCAGCGCGCGCCCGGCCTCGCGCATCGCGGTGGCGCGATCACCGGTGGCCTGCGCGGTGCGGGCGGTCGCGGCGTGCTCGGCGGCCAGCGTGCGGCGGCGCTGCAGATCGCGATCGCCGTCGAGGAAGCGCTGCACGAACTCGCCCAGCTCGCGCGCGGTCGCGAACCGATCGCCGGCGTCCGCCGCGGTCGCCTGCACGCACGCGGCCTCGAGCTCGGGCGGGCACTCGGCGCCGCGCGCGCCCGGGCGCGCATCGGCGCCCGCCAGGGTCGATGCGATCGCCGCCGGGCGCTCGTGCAGCGGCGCGTCGGCGAGGATCTCGAACAGCACGCAGCCCAGCGCGTAGACGTCGGCGCGGTGATCGATCGGCTCGCCGCGCAGCTGCTCGGGCGCCATGTAGCCGGGCGTGCCCAGCACCGCGCCGGCGCGGGTCGAGGGATCGCGCGGCGCGGCGGTCGGCGCGGTCGCCGGATCGAGCGTGTCGATCTGCGCGCCGATCGCGACCGCGTCGTCGCGATCACCGACGACGCGCGCGATGCCCCAGTCGAGCACGTAGACCTCGCCGAAGTCGCCGAGCATGACGTTGGCGGGCTTGAGATCGCGGTGCACGACCCCGCGCGTGTGCGCGAACTCGACCGCGAGGCAGACGTCGACGAACGCGCGCAGGAGCCGCGGCCGCGGGAACTTCGCCGCGAGCGCCGGATCCTTGCCGTCGAGCACCGCCGCGAGCGTGGTGCCCGCCAGCCGCTTCATCGCGAAGAACGGCGCGCCGTCGCCGTCGGTGCCGAGGTCGTGGACCGGCACGATCGCCGGGTGCTCGAGCCGCGCCTGGATCCGCGCCTCGCGCAGGAACCGCGCGACCGCCTCGGGCGGCGCGTCCTTGTGGCGCAGACGCTTGATCGCCACGTCGCGCCCGATGTCGCCATCGACCGCGGCGCAGACCTCGCCCATGCCGCCGCGCCCGATCACCGCGCCCGGCCGGTAGCGCCCGCCGCGATCGCGCAGCGGCGGCGTGTCGGGCGTCGGTGCGGCCGGGGTCGCCGGCCCCGCCGCGAGCGTGTCGTCCTGCGATGGATCGGTCCCCTCGGCGGTCATCGACGCGAAGGTACCGCGCGGCGGATGACCGTCGGCCGCGGTCGTGGCGCGATTTCCCACACGTCCGGGCTCCGGACGGCTACCCTCGGAAGATGAGTGGGCACAAGCCGCCGCAGCCCAGCATGTTCGGGTCGATGTGGCAGGCGGGGCTCGACGCGCTGGCGCCGACGACCGATCCCGCGGCGCCACACCAGGCCGCCGCCGAGGCCCATACGACCCAGCCGTCCGGCATGGGCTCGATGCTCGCGCTGGCGGGCGACGCGCGCCGGGCGTGGAACGAGCACGGCGCGGCGATGCTCATGGATCCGGTCGGGGTGATCGATCGCGAGCGCGCCGAACGCGAGCTGGCGGATCGCTTCAACGTGGTGAAGGACAAGGACAAGCGCGCGGGCAAGGGCAACACGGTCTCGCAGACCGAGTTCGAGCAGCTGGCGACGCAGTACAGCGACATCCGGCTGGGCCGCAGCCACGTGAAGCTCGACACCGACGGCGTCGCCGACGAAGACGCGCCCGCGGTGCGCGGTCGCATCATGGCGGACGTCGCGGACATCATGCAGACGCCCTCGGGACGCTCGATGATCGGCCAGCTCGCCGCCGGGCCCCGCGACGCCAAGGGCCGGGCGCAGGACACGTACATCGGCCCGACCGCGGATCGCAACGAGGCCCGCGGCGGCGACGGGCACTGGGACAACGGCGAGCGCTTCGGCACGGCGTACTACCCACCGGGCGAGAACTTCGATCCCGCGGGGCTGAACGCGCGCAGCGACGTCACGCTCTATCACGAGCTCACGCACGCCTGGAACAAGCTGTTCGCGCTCGACGACCATGGCGAGCTCGGCAGCGACGCGGTCGCGCCGCAGGACGCCGCGGACGACCGCTTCGAGTACCAGTCGGTGGGGCTGGGCGGGTCGGCCGACGACGCGTTCAGCGAGAACCGGTACCGCGACGAGCGCCGCGCGCTGACGAACGGCACGCGCACGCTCGGCGGCAAGGACGCCGACCTGGCGCATCGCGACGCGTACAACCTGCCGGGCCAGGCCAGGACCGGCGACGCGCAGTAGCGGCGATGGCGCGGTGCGGCAGATCGCGCTTGACGCGCTCGCCTACCGATTGGTAGACAATGTCTGACCGATCGGTAGACAACCTTGAAGCCCCCTCGCCCACCCGCACGCGCGCCCCGTGCGCCACTGGCTCGGACGCGCGCCCCCCGCGCGGCTGCCGCGGCGGCGTTGCCTGACGGCGACGTCCGCACGCGCACGCTGCGGATCGCGACCCGGCTGTTCGCGGATCGCGGCTTCGACGGCACCAGCCTGCAAGACGTCGCCGACGAGGTCGGCGTGCGCAAGCCGTCCCTGCTCTATCACTTCGCGTCGAAGGACGCGCTGCGCGCGGCGGTGTACGAGCAGATGCTGGGCCACTGGAACGTGGCGCTGCCGCGGATCCTGCGCGCGGCGACCAGCGGCGAGGATCGCTTCGACGCGGTGCTCGGCGAGATGATCCGGTTCTTCCGCGAGGACAGCGACCGCGCCAAGCTGATCCTGCGCGAGGTGCTGGACCGCCCGCGCGAGATGGCCGCGGTGATGCGGCTGCACATGCGGCCGTGGATCGAGTCGGTCGCGGCGTACATCCGCAAGGGCCAGGAGACCGGCGAGCTGCACGGCGACGCCGATCCCGCGGCCTACGTCGTCAACGTCGTCACGTTCCTGATCTCCGCGATCGCGGTGCAGCAGCTCCTGGCACCGATGCCCGACGAGCAGGTGATGCGCGAGGTGCTGCGCATGGCGCGCGCCGCGCTCTTCGTCCCCACGCCGGCGCCCCGCGCGCGCCGCTCCTCGAGGTGACCATGGCCGTCTCGTACCTGCACCTGCGCCATCAACTGCCGGTCGTGGCATCGCTGGGCGCGACCGCGCTCGGCGCGCTGCGGCCGCGGCACGGCGCGCCACCGCCCACGCCGGGGCCCGAACTGACCCGGACGCTGGCGCCGCGCTCGCCCGAGCTGGTCCGCGCGTACCTGCGCACCGTCGGCGGCGATCCGGGCGCGTACCGCGGCGTGCTGCCGCCGCACCTGTTCCCGCAGTGGGGCTTCCCGCTGGCCGCGCGCACGCTGGCCGGCGTGCCGTATCCGCTGCACAGGGTGCTGAACGGCGGCTGCCGGCTCGAGATCCACGCGCCGCTGCCCGCCGACGAGCCGCTGCACGTGCGCGCGCAGCTGATGGCGATCGACGACGACGGTCGACGCGCGGTCCTGCAGCAGCGGGTCACCACCGGGACCGCGAGCGCGCCCGACGCGCTGGTCGCGACCCTGTTCGCGATCGTGCCGCTGCCGAAAGCCGGGGCTGGGGGTGATGCGCCGCGCGCGCCGAAGCAGGTCGTCCGGGTTCCGGACGACGCGGCCGAGCTGGCGTACTGGCGGCTGGGCGCCGACGCGGGGCTCGCCTTCGCGACGGTGACCGGCGACATCAATCCTGTCCACTGGAGCCGGCGCTACGCCCGGGCGTCGGGCTTTCGCGGCACGATCCTGCACGGCTTCGCGACCATGGCCCGCGCCATCGAGGGCGTGATCCGCACGCGGCTTGCCGGCGACGCCGCGCGCCTGCGGGTGTGGGACGCCAGGTTCACGCGACCGCTGGTCTTGCCCGCGCAGGTCGGGCTGTACGCGCAGGACGGCCACGCGTGGGTCGGCGACGCGCCGGGCGGGCCGGCGTATCTCGCCGCGACCTACGGCTGATCACGGCTTCCTCTTCTTCATCGGAGTTGGGCATGAGCGACTTCCTCTTGCAGCTCGGACAGCACCCGCAGGCGCGGCGCCTCATCAAGGCGCTCGGCCTGCCCCTCCCCATCCCGCAGCAGCTGGCGCGCGCCGCCGGCCCGTGGGAGGAGCGCCCGCTCGCCGATCGCACGATCGCGGTCGGCGGCCTGGGTCGCGGCAGGCTCGCGATGCCGGTCGCGCGCATGCTCGCCGACAGCGGCGCCGACACCATCGTCATCGGCGATGACGCGGGTCCGTTCGCGAGCATGGCCGAGGCCTTCGGCCGGCGCGCGCGCACCGCGCAGCTCGATCCCGCCGCGCTCGACGCGGCGCTGGGCGGCAAGATCCACGGCGCGATCTTCGACGCCAGCGAGCTGGCCGAGCCCGATGCGCTGCGCGCGCTGTACGAGCACTTCCACGCGCTGGCGCCGCGCCTGGCCGCCAACGGCCGCGCGATCGTCATCGGTCGGCCGGCCGATGGGCAGAGCGCGATCGCCGACGCGACCCGCACCGCGCTCGAGGGCTTCGTCCGATCGCTGGCCAAGGAGCTGGGCAAGCGCGGTGCGACCGCGCAGCTGTTGATCGTCGCCGATGGCGCCGAGGATCGCGCCGCCGCGGCGCTGCGATTCTTCCTGTCGCCGCGCGCGGCGTTCGTCACCGGTCAACCGGTGCGCATCACCGCGACGGTCAAGGGCGCGCTGCCGCCGCGACCGACCCGCGGGCTCGACGGCAAGATCGCGCTGGTCACCGGCGCGGCGCGCGGCATCGGTGAGGCGACCGCGCGGTTGCTCGCGGGCGAGGGCGCGCACGTCGTGTGCCTGGATCGGCCCGACGACGACGCGCTGGTCGCCAGGGTCGCGCGCGACATCGGCGGCTCGGTCCTGCTGGCCGACATCACCGATCCGGCGGCGCCGCTGACGATCGCGCAGACGCTCCGCGCTCGCCACCGCGGCGTCGATGTCGTCGTGCACAACGCGGGCGTCACCCGCGACAAGACCATCGGCAACATGACCGCCGCGCAGTGGGAGCAGGCGGTCGACATCAACCTGGGCGCGGTCGCGCGCATCACCGCCGCGCTCGTGACCGACGTGCTGCGCGATGGCGGTCGCATCGTCTGCCTGTCGTCGGTCGCGGGCATCGCGGGCAACGTCGGCCAGACCAACTACGCCGCGTCGAAGTCGGGCCTCATCGGCTACGTCCGGACGCTGGCGCCGCAGCTGGCCGCGCGCGGCATCACCGTCAACGCCATCGCCCCCGGCTTCATCGAGACCCGCTTGACCGCGGCGATCCCGGTGATGATCCGCGAGGCCGGACGCCGGTTGTCGGCGCTCGGTCAGGGCGGCCTGCCCGAGGACGTCGGCCAGGCCATCACCTTCCTCTCCCTGCCCGCGTCGGTGGGCATCACCGGGCAGACGCTGCGCGTGTGCGGCGGCGCCCTGATCGGAGCCTGAGATGAGCAGCCAAGCCTCCCGCCGCGCCGTCATCGTCGGCGGCGTGCGCACCCCGTTCGTGCGCGCCTTCGCGGAATTCCTCGAGCTCGACACCATCGCGCTCGGCACGGCCGCGGTCCGCGGCCTGCTGGAGCGCACCCGCGTGCCCCACCACGCGATCGACGCGATCGTGTGGGGCGGCGTGATCCTGCCCGGCCTGTCGCCCAACGTCGGTCGCGAGATCGCGCTCGACCTCAAGCTGCCGTCGTCGGTCGAGGGCATGACCGTCACGCGCGCGTGCGCGTCGGGCCTGCAGGCGATCACCAGCGCCGCGTCGGCGATCGAGCGCGGCGACGCCGATGTCATCATCGCCGGCGGCTCGGACTCGACGTCCAACGCCGAGATCAAGCTGCCGCAGAAGCTGGTGCACGCGGCCGCGCCGCTGGCGTTCGGCAAGGCCACGCCCGCCGACGTGCTGGGCCTGCTGTCGACGCTGATGCCGATCACCGACGTGCTGCCGCGCATGCCGAAGATCGCCGAGCGCACCACCGGCCAGGTCATGGGCGAGGCCGCCGAGGAGATGGCGCGCCGCAACGAGATCCCGCGCGCCGCGCAGGACGAGCTGGCCGCGCGCTCGCATCATCGCGCCGCCGCGGCGATCGCGCGCGGGCGGTTCGCCGACGAGATCGTGCCGGTCAAGACGCCGTCGGGCGCGTGGGTCCACGGCGACACGATCGTGCGCGGCGACACCAGCGTCGACCGGCTGGCCAAGCTGCGCCCGGTGTTCGCCAAGGACGGCACGCTCTCCGCCGGCAACTCGACGCCGCTCACCGACGGCGCCTCGGCGGTGCTGCTGATGAGCGAGGAGCGGGCGAAGGCGCTGGGGTTGCGGCCGCTGGCCGCGCTCAAGAGCTGGTCGTACGTCGGCGTCGATCCCGGCGACCAGCTGCTGATCGGTCCGGCGATCGCGATGCCGCGCGCGCTGGATCGCGCGGGCCTGACGCTCGACCAGATCGATCTGATCGACATCCACGAAGCGTTCGCGGCCCAGGTGCTGTGCGTGCTGAAGATGCTGGCGTCCGACGGGTTCGCGCAGGCGCGGCTGGGCAAGGAGCGGGCGGTCGGCGCGGTGCCGGTCGACAAGCTCAACGTGCTCGGCGGTTCGATCGCGTTCGGTCACCCGTTCGGGGCGACCGGCGCGCGCATGGTGACGACGATGGCCAACGAGCTGGCGGCGACCGGCAAGCGCACCGCGCTCCTGGGCATCTGCGCCGCCGGCGGCCTGGGCGCCGCCGCGGTGCTGGAGAGGATCTGATCATGAGCACGCCTCCGCCTGTGCCGCGGTCGACGTTCGAGCGGCTGACCGCGCAGCCGCTGCGCTTGCTCACCCGCTTCGGCGGCGCCGCGCTCACCGATCGGCTGGGCCTGCGGAAGCCGGCCGAGAAGGTCCTGTACGAGGTCGCGAAGACCGTCGTGGCGGCGGCGTCCTCGGCGCCGAAGCGCGCCGCGCGGCTCGATCGGCCGGCGCCGACGGGCGTGTTCGATCTGACGCCAACCGACGAGCAGCAGCTGGTGATCGCCACCGCGCGCCGGTTCGCCGACGAAGTGCTGCGGCCCGCGGCGAGCGCAGCCGACGAGGCCGCGTCGCCCGGCGCGGTGCTCGGGCGCAGCGGCGATCTCGCGCTCGGGCCGATGGCGATCCCCGAGGCGCACGGCGGCGTGGCCAGCGAGCGATCGATCGTCACGAACACGCTGGTCGCGAGCGAGCTGGCGCGCGGCGATCTGGGGCTGGCGTGGGCGCTGCTCGCGCCGGTCGCGGTGATCGACGCGCTGGTGCGATATGGCACCGCCGCGCAGCAGGCGCGGTATCTGCCGCGCTTCACCGGTGACGCGTTCGTGCCGGCGGCGCTGGCCTTGCTCGAGCCACGCGTCGGCTTCGATCCGCACGCGCCGCAGGCCGGCGCCGTGCGCGACGGCGACGGCTGGAAGCTGTATGGGGCGAAGGCGCTGGTGCCGCTGGCGGCGACCGCCGAGCTGTTCGTGATCATCGTCGATATTCGCGGCGTCGGGCCGCGCGCGTTCGTGGTCGAGCGCGGCACGCCGGGGGTGATCGTCAGCGCCGAGCCCGCGATGGGCCTGCGCGCGGCGGCGACCGGGCGGTTGGTGCTCGACGGCGCGCGGGTCGGCCGCGACGCGATGCTCGGCGGAGACGACGGCGCCATCGATCTCGCGGGGCTGGTCGCGCGCGCGCGCATCGGCTGGGCGGCGCTGGGCGTCGGGTGTGCGCAGGCGGTGCTCGAGTTCGTGAAGACCTACGTCAACGATCGCCACGCGTTCGGCGAGCCGATCTCGAATCGCCAGTCGGTCGCGTTCGCGGTCGCCGACATCGCGATCGAGCTCGAGGGCATGCGGCTGATGGTGTGGCGCGCCGCGGCGCTGGCGGATCGCGGCGACGGGCCGGAGGTCGCGCGCGCGGCCGCGCTGGCCCGGTTGCAGGTCGCGCAGAAGGGCATGCGCATCGGCAGCGATGGCGTGCAGCTGCTGGGTGGCCATGGCTTCGTCAAGGAGTTCCCGGTCGAGCGCTGGTATCGCGACCTGCGCGCGATCGGGATCATGGAGGGTGCGCTGTGATCGATCTCGAGATCCCCCGGAAGTTGAAGCCGCTGGTCGCGCAGGCCCGCGCGGTCGCCGCCAACGTGCTGCGCCCGATCTCGCGCAAGTACGACACCGCCGAGCATGCCTATCCCAAGGAGCTCGACATGCTGGCGGCGCTGCTCGACGGGCTCAACGCCGGCGGCGCGGGCGCGTCGGCGGGTTCGCTGAGCAAGCACGACGGTGGTGACGGAAAGATCCGCAACGGCGGCAACATGGCGACCGTGCTCGGCATGTTCGAGCTGGCGTGGGGCGACGTCGGGCTGGCGCTGACGTTGCCGCGCCAGGGCCTGGGTAACGCCGCGCTCGCCGCGGTCGGCACCGACGAGCAGAAGGCCGCGTTCGGCAAGCGATGGATCGCGATGGCCATCACCGAGCCGGGCGCCGGGTCAGACTCGGCGGCGATCCGCGCGACCGCGCGGCGCGATGGCGACGCGTGGGTGCTCGACGGCGAGAAGATCTTCGTCACCGCCGGCGAGCGCGCCGACGCGATCGTCGTGTGGGCGACGCTGGATCCAGCGCTCGGGCGCGCGGCGATCAAGTCGTTCCTCGTGCCCAAGGACGCGCCCGGGATCCGGGTCGCGCGGCTGGAGAAGAAGCTGGGTATCCGGGCGTCGGACACCGCGACCATCGTGCTGGAGAGCTGTCGGATTCCCCTCGCCAATATCCTGGGCTCGCCGGAGATCGAGACCAAGGCGTCGTTCGCCGGCGTGATGAAGACGTTCGACAACACGCGGCCGGTGGTCGCGGCGATGGCGGTGGGCGTGGCCAGCGCGGCGCTCGAGCGGACGCGCGAGCTGGTGCATGGGGGCGATCCCGTGACGCTCGCCGAGCTCGATCGGCTGGACGCCGAGCTCGAGGCCGCGCGGCTGCTGACGCTCAAGGCCGCGTGGATGGCTGACAACCGCATTCCGAACTCGCTCGAGGCGTCGATGGCCAAGGCCAAGGCCGGCCGGATGGTCACCGAGGTGACGCTTCGCTGCGTCGAGCTGGCCGGGCCGGTCGGATATGGCGAGGGCGAGCTGCTCGAGAAGTGGGCGCGCGACGCGAAGATCCTCGACATCTTCGAGGGTACGCAGCAGATCCAGATGCTGATCGTCGCGCGGCGGCTGCTCGACAAGACCAGCGCCGAGCTGCGCTGACGGCGCTGCCCGAGGCGAACGAAGTGAGCCGGTTCAGGGTCCGGATGAGATCGGGACCGTCGTCCTCGACGGGGCCGATCGATCGAACAAGAGCCTGGAGGCGAAAGCCTCACAGGCTCTGAATCGACCGGCGCCCGCGGCAAATCGTCCACCGGCGCGGCGCCCGGTCGCCCGCGGGGTACGATGGGCACGGACGCGGGATGGCCACCTCCCTGGACCACTTCGAGGTGCTGCACGAGCTGGGCGCTGGCTCGATGGGCGTGGTCAGCCGCGCCCGCGATCGGCGCACCGGCGAAGAGATCGCGATCAAGCGGCTGCACGCGCTCGAGCCCGGCGCGCTGGTCGCGCTCAAGAGCGAGTTCCGGCTGTTCGCCGACGTGCGCCACCGCAACGTCGTCCGGCTCGACGAGCTGATCGAGGATCGCGGGCAGTGGCTCATCACGATGGAGCTGATCCTCGGCGAGACCTTCGTGCGCTGGGTGCGCGGCGGGGCGGGCCCCGACGACAGCCAGGACCGCACGCTGCCGGGCGGCGCGATCGATCTCGATCGCCTGCGCGCGGCGTTCGGCCAGCTCGTCGATGGGCTCGAGGCGATCCACGGCGCCGAGCGCGTGCACCGCGATCTCAAGCCATCGAACGTGCTGGTCGAGCGCAACGGTCGCGTCGTGATCCTCGATTTCGGGCTGGCCGAGCACCGCGACGCCACGCGCCCGCGGCACGGCTCGATCACCGGGACGATCGGGTACATGGCGCCCGAGGTCCTGCGCGGCGGCCAGGTCGGCGCCAAGGCCGACTGGTACGCGGTCGGCGTGCTGCTCTACGAGTGCCTGACCGGCCGCCTGCCGTTCGATGGCGCGCCGCTCGAGGTCATGCACGCCAAGCTCGAGCGCGCGCCGGTCGCGCCCTCGGTGTTCGCGCCGGTACCCGACGATCTCGAGCAGCTCTGCCTCGACCTCCTGGCGCGCGAGCCCGAGCGCCGTCCCGGCGCGCGCGAGGTGCGGGCGCAGCTCGGCGGCCGCATCGACGAGCGGCCGCGTCGCCGCGCGCATCCGCTGATCGGCCGCGACGCGCTGCTCGCGCGCGCCATCGCGCGAGCCGGTGAGGCGCCGTCGATCACCGCGATCGTCGGCGCGCCCGGCATGGGCAAGACCTCGATCGCGCACGCGCTGGCGGCGCAGCTGCGCCGCGATCTCGCCGCGACCTGCCTCACCGCTGCGTGCCACGCGCGCGAGTCGATCCGGTTCAACGCCTTCGATGGCATCGCCGACGGCATCCGGCGCGCGCTCGCGGCGCTGCCCGAGGATCGCCGCGCCGCGCTCCTCGCCCACGACGACGGCCCGCTCGGCGAGCTGTTCCCGGTGCTCCGCACCACCGACGAGGACGGCATCGACGAATCGGTCACCGGCGAGGTCGTGCACCACGATCACGGTGGCGACGCGCGCCGCCGCGCGTTCGCGGCGTTCCGCGCGCTGCTCGCCGATCTCGCCACCGCCGGGCTGGTCGCGCTGGTCATCGACGACGTCCATCGCGCCGATCGCGACAGCCTCGACCTGCTCGCCCACGTCTTTCGCGATCCCGCGCCGCCGCTCGCGCTGTTCGTGATCGGCGCGCGCGAGGGCCTGGCGCCGCTGGTGGCGCTCGCCGACGATCGCCGCGTCCCCGAGCTGGTCGAGCTCGTCGTCGAGCCGCTGGCCGAGGCCGACGGCGCGCGCCTCGCCGAGATCGTCGCGCGCGATCACGGCATGACCATCGACCCCGCGGCGCTCGCGCGGGCCGCCGCCGGCCACCCCGCGTTGATCGTCGAGCTCGCGCGGCGCGGCGGCCCCGGCGACGGGATCCCGTCCCTGCCCGAGCTGCTCGCGGTGCGCCTCGAGGCCCTGCCCCCGATCCCGCGCGCGCTGCTCGACATCGTCGCGCTCGCCGGCGGGCCGCTCGAGCTCGCGGTCGCCGCGCGCGCGATCGCCCAGGCCCCGGCCGCGACCCGCGCGGCGATCGAGACGCTGGTCGACGCCGGGCTGGTCGCGTACGCCGATCGCGGCGATCTCGTCGCGATCGTGCAGGACGAGCTGCGGCGGATCGCGATCGCGCAGCTCGCGGCCGATCAGCTGCGGCTGCGGCACAAGCAGCTCGCGCTCGCGCTCGACGCGGTCGGCGGCGTGGATCCCGAGCGCGTGCTGCACCACTGGCGCGCGTCGGGGCGGCGCGGCAAGGCGGCCGAGCAGGCGCTGGCCTGCGCCCAGGCCTCGGCGAACCGCTTCGAGGTCCACCGCGCCGCGCGCCTGTACCAGGAGGCGCTCGAGGGCGGCCTCGAGCGCAAGGCCGGCTTCCTCGCGCGGGTCGCGCTCGGCGAGGTGCTCGCGATCGGTGGACGCGGGCGCGAGGCGGCGACCGAGTACCTCACCGCCGCGGCGATCGCCAAGCCCGGCGACGCGCTCACGCTGCGCCAGCGCGCGGCCGCGCAGCTGTTCGAGAGCGGCGACAACGATCGCGCGGCGGAGGTGCTGAGCGACGTGCTCGAGGCCGTCGATCTGCCGCGGCTCCGCGGCGGGCGGCGCTCGCTGGCCTCCGCGATCTGGTCGCGCGCGCGGCTGCGGGCGCGCGGCCTGCGCCCGGCCAACGGCACGGCGCGGGTCGCCGATCGCCTGCGCCTCGACGCGTGCTGGACCGCCGCCACCTCGCTGTCGACGACCGAGCCGATCGCCGGCCTCGACTACCAGACCCGCTACCTGCGGCTGGCGCTCGATCACGGCACGCCGAGCGACGTGATCCGCGGGCTCACGCTCGAGGCGAGCTACGTCGCGACCGCGGGCGAGCGCCACCGCCCGCGCGCGCGCGCCCTCCTCGATCAGGCCGAGGCGATCGCGGCGCAGGCGCCGGACCCGCTGCACGACGGCTGGCTCGGCCTCGGCGAGGGCGTCGTCGACTTCATGACCGGCCACGCGGCGTCGGCGACCGCGGCCTGCGATCGCGCGGTCGCCGCGTTCGACGCGAGCCCGACGGCCTCGAACTGGGAGCGCCGCACCGCGCGCCTGTTCGCGATGTGGCCGCGCTACTACCTCGGCGACATGATCGACTTCGCGGGCCGGGTCCGCACCGGGCTGAGCGAGGCGCTCGCGATCGACGACCACTACTCGGCGGTGCAGTTCCGCGTCGGGCTCGCCAACGCCGCGTGGCTCGCGATCGACGAGGTCGGGGCCGCGCGCCACCACACCGGCGAGGGCATGGCGGCGTGGACCGGCTCGGGCTACCAGCTGCCGAGCGTCTATCGCACGTTCGGCGTGGCGCAGCTCCACCTCTACGCTGACGCCGCGGTTGCCGCGCTCGAGGTGGTGACGCGCGACGTGCCCGCGTTTCGCGCCGCCGGCCTCGAGCGGCTCGCGACGGTCGGCGCGAACCTGAGCCTCCTCGAGGCGCGGTGCGCCCTCGCCGGCGCCGCCGATGGCGTGCCGCACGCGCGCCGCGCGCTGGCCCGCGCCCGGCGCTTCGGGGTCGCGTGGGGCCCGGCCTCCGCGCACCTGATCGAGGCCGCGATCGCGCTCGCCACGGGCGACCGGATCGGCGGGCTCGCGAGCTGGGGCGAGGCCGAGCGCGCGTTCACGGCGCTCGGCATGCGGGCGCACGCGGCGGTCGCGCGCTGGCGCCGCGGCGCCGCGATCGGCGGCCCCACCGGCGACGATCTCGCCGACGGCGCCGACACCGAGCTGCGGATCCTCGGCATCAAGCGCCCGGATCGGTGGGTCGCGATGATCGCTCCGCTCGCGCGGCGCTGATCGATCGGATCAGTCCTCGGCGCGGCTCACCCAGCGCGCCGCGAGCATCGCGGACACGTCGAGGGCGGCGGGGTCGAACGCCATCACCCACGCGCGATGCGCGGCGAACGCGGGGTCGGTGGCGAGAGCGTGCGCCATCGCGGCGGCCGGCAGCCGGCGCACGAGCAGCGCGGTGAGCGTGGCCTGGAACGCGTCGAGGTCGGCGTCGTCGATCACGCGCAGCGCTCCTCGCCGACGTCGAACGCGGCCTCGACCGCGGCGCGCAGCGCCAGGAAGTCGGCGCGATACGCGGCGCGATCCGGTTCGCGGCCCAGCGTCTGCCCGCGGCGCTCGAGGAACACGACCTCGAGCGCCGGGCAGCACGCGAGCGCCTCGGCCACGAGCGGCCACACATCCCCGGGCACGTCGCCGTCGTGGCTGTCGAGGCGGATCGGCCGCGCGCCGGGCGCGGGCTCGTACCAGTCGCCGCCGGACACGTGGAGCTCGCGCACCCGCGCCAGCGGATACGTGCGCAAGAGCGCGAGCGGATCGAGGCGGGCGTTGTGCGCCTGGGTCCACACGTTGTGGACGTCGAGCAAGAGGAAGCCGTCGACCGCGTCGAGGATCTCGCCGAGAAACGCGCCCTGCTCCTGCGCGTCGACCGGGCCGAGGCCCATGCCGAGGTTCTCGAGTCCGACCGGGCAGCCCACCGCGTCGGCGAGCCGGCGCAGGCGGTCGACGCCGAGCGCGACGGTCGCGGGCGTGTACGGCGCGGGCAACATCGTGTTCCGCCAGAACGGGCCCGCGCTCAGCCAGCCGAAGTGCTCCGAGACGTGGCGGTAGCGGCGCGCGCGGCACTCGTCGGTGAGCTGCGCGATCCACCGCTCCTGGCGCGACGTCCAGCGGCCCGACATCACCGACATCCACACGCCGTGGCCGTAGAGGGCGTCGTCGGCGGCATAGGCGTCGAGGATCTCGAGCGCCCACGCCGGCTCGTCGCGGCGCTCGCCGCGGGGATGCGAGCCCCAGGCGTAGTCGATGTCGCGCTCGAGCGCGTCGACCAGCCCGGCCTCGAAAAGGGGGAGCGCCGCCGCGCGGAAGTCGCCTTCCGGGAGGAAGTTCAGCCCCACGCGTGGCGGCGTTCGCGTCATCTCAGATCGAGCCCTTCGAGAGGACGAGGCCGCACGTGTAACAGATGCCTGCGCCGGCGGTGGTCTCGAGCTGGGCGGGGGTGAGCTTCGCCAGCCTGGCGGCGACGTTCCTGGAGGCCTTGGTCTCGGTCTGCTTCTTCATGGTCGTTCTCCGGTGTCGTGAGGGATGCGGTCGGTGCGAACGCTTCGCAGAGCACGCGCGATGCCAGCGGCCAACGCCGCGACATCACGCGCGCCACGCATCGGTGGTACGCGCGGATCCCCGACTGTCACGCGCGCACGCGGGCGCGTTACACCGACGGCGACGCCGCCGCGCTCACGCCGCGATCACGACCGGCGATCGAGCATCCACGCCAGCCACGCGATGCCCATCACCTGGCCGAGGGTCGGCCTGCCGATGCGCGGCGCCGAGCGCAGCTGCGCCGACGGGTACAGCATGAAGGCGTTGCGCATGCGCTGCTCCCGGCCCTCCGGGATGTCGCCGCCGCAGCTGAGCTGCCCGCCGCGCTCGGTGCGATAGGCGCGGATGCTGCCGCGCGCGATGGTCGGCTCGATCACCGCGTCGGCGAACGCCTGCATCAGCGACACCGGCACGCGGCCGCGCACGAGCAAGAGCTTGCCGTCGCGCACCGAGACGTAGAACAGCTCGTTGGCCCGCCACAGGAACCAGACGACGATCGGGACGCCAATCGCGAGCAGCGCGAGGACCAGCACGCGCGAACGCTGCCGCGCGGTCCGACCGTTGTCAACCGCGATCCCGCGACCGCGGTGTCAGAGGCTGTCATCCTTTCGGATGACAGCCTCCTTTCGATCGATCGGCCCCGTCGAGGACGACGGTCCCGATCTCATCCGGAACCTGAGCCGGCTCGCTTCGCTCGCCTCAGTTCGCGCTGTCCTCGTCCTCGGGCGGCGGGTTCGCGTCGCACTCGATCACGATCTCGCCGTTCTTCACGTCGACGTGCGCGACACCGCCGTAGATCAGCTTGCCGAACAGGATCTCGTTGGCGAGCGGCGCCTTGAGCGTGCTCTGGATGAGGCGCGCCATCGGCCGCGCGCCCATCGCCTTGTCGTAGCCCTTCTCGGCGAACCACGCGCGCGCGGCCTCCGAGACCTCGAGCTGGACCTTCTTCTCGCTGAGCTGGCCGTCGAGCTGGTCGACGAACTTCTGCACGACCTTCTTGATGACCTCGGGCGGCAGCGCGCTGAAGAACACGGTCGCGTCGAGGCGGTTGCGGAACTCGGGCGTGAACAGGCGCTCGAGCGACTTCTTGCCCTCGCGGCTGTCGCCGACCGAGTCGCCGAAGCCGATGCGGCCGGCCGCCATCTCGCGGCTGCCCGCGTTGGTCGTGAGGATCAGGATGACGTTGCGGAAGTCGCTCTTGCGGCCGTTGTTGTCGGTGAGCGTGGCGTGATCCATGACCTGCAACAGGATGTTGAACAGGTCGGGGTGGGCCTTCTCGATCTCGTCGAGCAAGACGACCGAGTACGGATGCTTGTTGATCGCATCCGTCAGCTGGCCGCCCTGATCGAAGCCGACGTAGCCCGGAGGCGCGCCGATGAGCCGCGACACCGTGTGCTTCTCCATGTACTCCGACATGTCGAAGCGGATGAACTCGACGCCGAGCGTGGCGGCGAGCTGCTTGGCCAGCTCGGTCTTGCCGACGCCGGTCGGGCCCGCGAACAGGAAGTTGCCGGTCGGCTTGTCGGGGCTGCCCAGGCCAGCGCGCGACAGCTTGATCGCGGTGACCAGCTGATCGACCGCGGTGTCCTGGCCGAAGATCACGCGCTTGAGATCGATGTCGAGCGCCTTGAGCTTGGTCTTGTCGTCGGTCGACACGGTCTTCGGCGGGATCCGCGCGATCTTCGAGACGACGTCCTCGATCAGCGACGGGCGGATCTCCGTCGGGCGATCGGCCGCGGCCATGAGCCGGACCTTGGCGCCGGCCTCGTCCATGACGTCGATCGCCTTGTCGGGCAGGTGCGAGCCGGTGATGTGGCGCGCCGACAGCTCGACCGCCGAGGCCAGGGCCGCGTCGGTGTAGCGGACGTTGTGGTGCTCCTCGTACTTGGGCTTGAGGCCCTTGAGGATCTCGATCGCCTCGTTGACCGTCGGCTCGGGCACGTCGATGCGCTGGAACCGGCGGGCCAGCGCGCGATCCTTCTCGAACGCCTGGCGGTAGTCCTTGAAGGTCGTCGAGCCGATGCAGCGGATCTCGCCCGACGACAGCGGCGGCTTGAGCATGTTGGCCGCGTCCATCGTGCCGCCCGAGGTCGCGCCGGCGCCGATGATGTTGTGGATCTCGTCGATGAAGAGGATCGCGTGCGGATCGCCCTTGAGGACGTCGATCACGGCCTTGAGGCGCTGCTCGAAGTCGCCGCGGTAGCGCGTGCCCGCGAGCACCGCGCCCATGTCGAGGGCGTAGATCTTGGCGTCCTTGAGCACCTCGGGGATCTCGCCCTTGACGATGCGCAGCGCCAGGCCCTCGGCCAGCGCGGTCTTGCCGACGCCCGGCTCGCCGATGAGCAGCGGGTTGTTCTTGCGGCGCCGGCACAGCACCTGGACCATCCGCTCGACCTCGTTGGCGCGACCGATCAGCGGATCGATCTTGCCCTCGCGGGCGCGCGCGGTGAGGTCCGAGCAGAAGCTCTCAAGCGGGTTCTTGGCCGACTCCTCGCCGTCCTCGTCGTCGCCGCCCGCCGGCCGCGAGCGCGGGACCACGCCGGCGCTCTGATCAACCTTGGCCACGCCGTGGCTGATGTAGTTGATGACGTCGAAGCGGGTCACGCCCTGCTGCTCGAGCAGGTAGACCGCGTGCGAGTCGCGCTCGCGGTACATCGCGACGATCAGGTTGCCGGTGGTCATCTGCGCGCGACCCGCGCCCTGGACGTGCATCGCGGCGCGCTGGAGCACGCGCTGGAACGCCAGCGTCTGCTCGGGCCCGGGCTCCTCGCCCTCGGGCAGCTCCTCGACGTTCTCCTCGAGGAAGTCCTCGAGCTCGACGCGGAGCTCCTCGTGGTCGCCGCCGCACTTCTTGATGATGTCCTTGCCGGCCGGGTCCTCGAGCATCGCGAGCAAGAGGTGCTCGAGGGTCAGGTACTCGTGGCGGCGACGCCGGACGTCGGAGACCGCGCGCTGGAGCGTCGCTTGTAGTTCGGGGCTGAGCATGGTCGGGCTCCGGGGAGAGTTGCGAGAAGAGGGAGCCGCTACTCGGCTTCGATCGAGAGCTGCAGCGGGTACTCGTGGGCCTTGGCCAGGTGCATCGTCTTCTGCACCTTGGTCTCGGCGACCTCGTACGTGTAGACGCCCGCGATCCCGACGCCGGAATCGTGGACGTGCGACATGATCGCGATCGCGTCGCCCTCGCTCTTGTGGAAGACGCTCTGCAGGACCCACACGACGAACTCCTTGGTCGTGTAGTCGTCGTTGTGCAGGAGCACCTTGTACATCGGTGGTTTCTTGGTCCGGGTGCGCTCGTCGAGGACGAGGCCGGTCTGCCGCTCACCACCCTGGCGCGGCTTGTCGGACTTCTTGTCGTCGGAGAGGCGGGTCACCATGGCTCCACTATACGATGCGTCACGTGCCGGTGTAGCCCCGCGCGGCACCCGGTGCACCCCGTCATTTCGGGCAGGTATCTCGGCAGTTTGCTAGGCTGCCGCCCATGTTGACCGACGCCGCGCGCCCCTGGGTCGACGAGCAGTTCCAGCGCTCGATCGTTCCCACCCTCATCGACTACATCCGCATCGAGAACAAGTCGCCGATGTTCGACCCGCAGTGGCGCGAGCACGGCTACATGGCCGCCGCGGTGAAGCTGCTCGCCGGCTGGGCGCGGGATCACCTCCCGGCCGACGCCACCCTCGAGGTGGTGCAACTCGGCGATCGCACGCCGGTCATCCTGATCGAGGTGCCGGGCACGGCGCGCGACGGCGACACGGTGCTGCTCTACGGCCACCTCGACAAGCAGCCGGAGATGACCGGCTGGCGCCCGGGGCTGGGCCCGTGGACGCCAGTGATGGACGGCGAGCGGCTCTACGGCCGCGGCGGTGCCGACGACGGCTACGCGATCTTCGCGTCGGTGACCGCGCTCGGCGCGCTGCGCCGCGAGAACGTGCCGCACGCGCGCTGCGTGGTGCTGATCGAGGCGTGCGAGGAGTCGGGCAGCTTCGATCTGCCGGCCTACATCGAGCACCTCGCGCCGCGCATCGGCACGCCGAGCCTGGTGGTCTGCCTCGACTCGGGCTGCGGCAACTACGATCAGATGTGGCTCACGACCTCGCTGCGCGGCCTCGTGGTCGGCAACCTCGAGGTCGAGCTGCTGAACGAAGGCGTGCACTCGGGCGACGGTTCGGGCGTGATCGCCTCGTCGTTCCGCGTGGCGCGCGCGGTGCTCGATCGCCTCGAGGACTCGGCGACCGGCGCGATCAAGCCGCTCGAGCTGTCGGTGCAGATCCCGCGCGACCGCGTGCTGCAGGCGGCGCGCGGCGCCGAGGTCCTGGGCGACGAGGTCTGGAACAAGTTCCCGCTGGTCGAGGGCGTGTCGCCGGTGACGAAGGATCCGGCGGAGCTCATCCTCAACCGCACCTGGCGCCCGGCGCTGTCGGTGACCGGCGCGGACGGCTTCCCGGCGATCGCCAACGCCGGCAACGTGCTGCGGCCCAAGACCGCGCTCAAGCTGTCCTTGCGCCTGCCGCCGACGCTCGACGCCAGCGCCGCGGTCGCGACGGTGACGGCGCTGCTCGAGAAGGATCCGCCGTACGGCGCGCGCGTGAAGTTCACCGGCGCCGGCGCCAACGCCGGCTGGGACTCGCCGGCGCTCGACGGCTGGCTCGAGGCCTCGCTCGAGGCCGCGTCGCTGCGGCGCTTTGGCAAGCCGCCGGTGCTCATGGGCGAGGGCGGCTCGATCCCGTTCATGGGCATGCTCGGCAAGAAGTTCCCGCACGCCCAGTTCTTCATCACCGGCGTGCTCGGGCCCGGCTCCAACGCCCACGGCCCCAACGAGTTCCTCGACCTGCCGACCGCGCGCCGCCTCACCCTCGCGGTCGCGGACGTGATCGCCGACCACGCCCGCCGCCCGTAAGCGATCCGACCAGGTGTGGTGTCTCCGCGCGGTCACGGTCGCCGCCCGCGCGTGGCCGGATTCCGGCCGAAAAACCAACCCCGGAGGGCCGCGTGGCCGGATGCCGGCCGAAAAACTAACCCCGGAGGGGGCGGAGCGCGATCTCGGTCGCGGCGGGTGGCAACGCGTGGCACGGCGGCGGCGTGGCACACGCGCTGCAAAGGTGCCCGGTCATGCGCACCAACCTCTCGTTCTTCGCCTCGCTTCTCCTCGTCGCTGCGACCGCGTGCGGCACCACGACCCGCTTCATCGCGACCAACCCGTCGCCGCAGCCGCTGGTCGCCAAGCCCGCCTCGGCGGTGCAGGTCTACACGACCGGCGTGCCCGAGCTGCCGTACGTCGAGGTCGGCATCATCCAGGGCCGCCAGTCGAGCGAGCTCAGCTTCGACGAGATGCCCAAGATCATCTCGGCGATGCGCGCCGACGCGGGCAAGGCCGGCTGCGACGCGCTGCTCATCAACGGCGCCAGCGACAAGGTCGTCGGCGACCACCACAGCACGACCACCCTCGAGGGCTTCTGGGGCACCTGCATCGTGTTCGTCCCGGCCGGCTCGCCGGGCGCCACGACCGCGGGCCGCTGATCCGCGCGGGCGCGACCGCGACTTGCTGGTACCATCTCGCGCGTGCGACCGGAGGCCAGCACCCCTGATGCGCTCGTCGGCCAGATCGTCGGCGGGCGTTACCGGATCCTGCGCCGCATCGGCGCGGGCGGGATGGGGGCGGTCTACGAGGGCGATCACGTCGAGCTCGGCAAGCGGGTCGCGATCAAGTTCCTGCTCGAGCGCTACGACGACGACCCCGAGGCGGTGACCCGGTTCCGCCGCGAGGCGCGGATCGCCAGCCAGATCGGCCAGGCCAACATCGTCGACGTGATCGACGTCGGCACCGACGACAGCGGCCGCAGCTTCATCGTGATGGAGCTGCTGTCGGGCATGACCCTCGGCGAGGTCCTGCAGCGCGGCGGCCCGATGCCGGCCGAGCGCGCGGTCGCGGTCATCCGCCAGGTGCTGGCCGGGCTGGGCGCGGCCCACGACAAGGGCATCGTCCACCGCGACATGAAGCCCGAGAACGTCTTCGTCGAGAACCGCGGCGACGACGGCCAGGACCGGGTCAAGATCGTCGACTTTGGCATCTCGAAGCTGATCGCCGCCAACGAGAGCAAGATCCGGCTGACCGCGACTGGCGCGGTGATCGGCACGCCGGTGTACATGGCGCCCGAGCAGGCGATGGGCCTGGTCGAGGTCGACCATCGGGTCGATCTCTACGCGGTCGGCGTGATGCTGTTCGAGATGCTGGCCGGGCGGCCGCCGTTCCAGGGCACGAACTACGCGGCGCTGGTCAGCCAGCACCTGCACGTCGCGCCGCCGTCGCTGGCCACGCTGCGCCCGGACGTGCCGCGCGCGGTGGTCGAGGTGGTGGCGCGCGCGCTGGCCAAGGAGCCAGGCGATCGCTTCGCGACCGCGGCCGAGATGGCGCGCGCCCTGCCCCACCCGTCCAGCCTGCGGCTCGACGGCGGCCAGACGCTCGGGCCCGGCCCGCACACACCGCCCGCGCCGCTCTCGATCCCCCTCCCCACCCGCGCGACCACCACCGGCCGCGGCCGCGCGCGGTGGATCGCGATCGGCCTCGCGGTCGGCGCGCTCGCGATCGGCGGCGTGGTGGTCGCGGTGACCAGCGGTTCGTCGAAGAGCCCCGAGGCGAGCGCGGACACCAGCACCGCGCCCGCGCCGACGCGATCGACACCGCCGACGCCCACAGTCACGCCCGCCCCGACGTCGACCCTCGAGGTCGTCACGCAGCCGGCCGGCGCGAGCGTGTTCGTCGACGACGTCCGTGTCGGCACGTCGCCGATCGTCCTGGCCACGATCGACGTGGGCAGCCATCAGCTGCGGGTCGAGAAGGACGGCTTCGCGACCGTGTCGATGGCCAAGGACGTGCGCCCGGGCCGCGACGAGGCGGTGTCGATCGTGCTCGCGCGCGCCACCGCCGATGCCGGCAGCGGCAGCGGCCGCCCGATCGTGCGCCCCCCGACGTCGCCGACCCCGCCGATCCGCACCGGCGCCGCCCCGGCGATCGGCAGTGGGGCCGATCACGGCAGCGGCGCGCGCCCGCCCGCCGGCAGCAACGATCCGACGCCCGAGCCCAATCCGCCGCACGTGACCCGCCCCGGCGAGAAGGCGAATCCGTATGATTGATCGCCCGTGCCGCGGTTCGTCCTCGTCCTGATCCTGTGCGCCCTGTCGGCGCACGCCGTCGCGCAGCCCGCCGACACCCGGGCGCAGGCCAAGAAGGCCTTCGCCCGCGCGCAGGCCGCCGAGGCCCGCAAGGACTGGCGTACCGCGATCAGCGAGTACCTCACTGCCTACGATCTCTCGCCGCACCCCGACGTGCTCTACAACGTCGCCGGCGACTACGAGCGCCTCGAGCAGCTGCGCGACGCCGTCACCTACTACCGGCGCTACCTCGACGAGAAGGACGACGCCGAGGATCGCGCGAAGGTCGAGAAGCTGATCGCCGCGCTGCGCCGCCGGCCCGGCCCGGTGACGATCGCGACCACGCCGCCGGGCGCGCGGATCTTCGTCGACGGCAAGCCCAGCGGCGCGGCGCCGCTCGAGCTGAGCCTCGGCGGCCCGCACACGATCACCGCCGAGCTCGACGGCCGCCGCGCCGAGCGCTCGATCACCGTCGAGTACGCCGAGCCGGTGCAGGTCGATCTCAGCCTGCCCGCCGCGACCGGCGTGCTCGCCGTGACCAGCAACATCGCCGACGCGCGCGTGCAGGTCGACGGCGAGGAGGTCGGCACCGCGCCGTTCCGCGGCGACCTCGCGGTCAGCGATCACGAGGTCGTGGTCTCGGCGCCCGGCTACACGACCTCGACCCAGCGCACCACGGTCAGCGCCGGGAAGACCGTGCAGCTCGCCGCCGAGCTGGTCGCCGATGCCCACGCCGCCGACGCGCATCCGATCCCCGCGCCCGACGCGCCGGCCGCGCCGCGCTTCCTGTTCGCGGTCGACGGCGGCGTGCTGGTCAACGGCGACAAGGCGCCGATCGGCACGCTGGCCATCGGCTACCCGCGCGGCCTGGTCCAGAGCTGGCTCGGCATCGCGTATGGCAACGGCAGCATCGCGTACGCCGGCGGCGTGCGCCTGATGCTGACCCACGGCCGGCTGCGACCGTTCCTGTCGGGCACCATCACGCTCGGCTCGCTCTACGCGATCTGGGGCGGCGGCGGCCTGGCGCTCACTAACCTCGGCAGCAGCGTGATCAAGTTCGACATCTTCGTCGAGGGCGGGATCGGCTACGCCAAGCAGCTCGACGCCAGCGCCAACAGCTCGACGCCGTCGACGATCGTCGCGCCGATCCTCGCGGGCGTCGCTTGGCACACCGGCGCGTGGTGACGCGCGAATCGAGCGCCCGCGCGCGGCGTTGATCGCGCATGCGTTCGCTCGCCCTCCTCCTCGTCATCACGGCGTGCGCCACGCCGCCCACGCCGATCGCCAACACGCGCGGTCCGGATCCCGCGCCGGTGACCGCCATCGCGCCGGTCCGCAGCGCGCCCACGGCCGCCGCGGCGTGCCCGCTCGGATGGGATGAGTTTGCCCTCGCGGCGACGCCGACCATCGCGCTCCAGCCAATGGTCCCCGGCCAGGCGATGCCCGAAGAATGCCCGTGGGACTTCGATCCCTCCGTCGCGCTGGCACACGGCTGCGCCGACTGCGTCTCGGGGACGATCGCGCCGGGGCGCCGGGCGGTGCTCGCAATCGCGGGCCCCGCCGGCTCTGGCCACTTCGCGTCGCTCGGCCTGGTCGTCGACGGACCGCAGCCCCGCTTCGCGTGCCTGCTGGCGTCGACCGTCGGCTGGCGGTACCTGGCCCCGGTCGCCCACCGCCTCTCGCCGCTGCCCTGGCTCGCCGACCTCGATGGCGATCACCTGGTCGAGCTGATCGCGTGGCAGCGCCTGCCCTGGGGCAACGACGAGGTCTCGAACGCCCTCGCCCCGGTGGTCTACGCGCTGAGCGGCGACACCCTCGTCCGACGCGACGATCGCGGCCGCGCGCTCGCGTCCAAGGTCGGCGATGCGTATGCCGCCCTCGCCGCGCTCCCCGACGACGCCGATGCCCCGCGGCCGAAAGCCTGCTTCCTGGCCGTCGAGGACGCGCTCCGGCACTGGGGCCGCTGACCGCGCGTCGAGATCCGGTCAGAACCTGTGAAGCGTTCGCTTCCAGGTTCTCGTTCGATCGATCGGCCCCGTCGAGGACGACGGACCCGATCTCCTCCGGAACCTGAGCCGGCGCCCTTCGGTTGCCTCAGTCCGCGTACCGCTCCTCCCATCGCCCGCTGGTGCCGCGCGCGATCAACAGCACCGACGCGTTCGCCGGGTTGGGCTCGTCCTCGAACCACTCGACCGAGCGATTGAACCAGGCCATGCGGAACGCGCGCTGGGTGACGCCGTGCAGGAAGATCAGGTGGTGGCGGAACTGCGACCGGTGCAGCTTGGCCATGAACAGCGCGAGGCGCTGCACGACATCGGCGCGGCTCTCGCCGCACGGGTAGCGAAAGTAGAAGCGGCCGTGGTGATCGCTCATGCGCGTGCGCCGCGCGAACTGCGCCGGCGCGAACGCCGCCATCTCCGCCTCGTCGAGGCCGTCCCAGTCGCCAAACTCCTGCTCGCGCAGGAGGAACGAGTCGCGGCGCAGCACGCCGGCGAAGGCGTCGCCGAGCGCCGCCCGCATGACCAGCGCCTCGGTCTGCACGCAGCGCACGTAGGGCGAGCGCCACGAGCAGGTCCGCGCGGGATCGAGCGCGAGCGCGCGCAGCCGCAGGCCGGCGCGATGCGCGTCGGGATCGTCGTCGGGCCGCGCCAGCGGGATGACGTGATCCGGCATCATCTTGTAGACGTCGTTGTCGTCGTTCGCGATCGATCGGCCGTGGCGGATGAGCGCGATCGTCTCGACGTTGGAGTCCATCGCTCGCGAGTCTAGAACACCGCACGGGCCGCGCGGGCTACGCTCGCGCCGATGCCCCGCACGCGCGCCGCCTCGTTCGGCTGGATCGCCCTCGCCTACGTCACGGCCGGCGCGATCGCGTGGCTGGTCGTGTCCCGGCTCGGCGAGGCACCGCCGTGGCGCGCGATGCTGATCGGCGACGTCGCCGCGACGATCGTCGTGTTCGCCTGGAGCGTCGCGCTCGACAACTCGAGCGTCTACGATCCGTACTGGAGCGTCGCGCCGATGGTGTTCGCGCCGTGGCTCGCGCTGAACGGCGCGGCGCCGACCGCGCGCGGCGTCATCGTCACCGCGCTGATGCTGGCCTGGGGCGCGCGGCTCACGTGGAACTGGGCCCGCGGCTGGCAGGGCCTCGCCCACGAGGACTGGCGCTACGTCGACATCCGCGACAAGACCCGCCGGCTGTACTGGCCGGTCAGCTTCCTCGGCATCCACCTGATGCCGACGCTGATGGTCTATCTGGGATCGCTCGCGCTGGTGCCCGCGCTGACGATCGATCGACCGCTCGGGCCGCTCGATCTCGCGGCCGCGCTCGTGACCATCGGCGCGATCGCGCTCGAGGCCACCGCCGACGCGCAGCTGCGCGCGTTCCGGCGCAGCGCACCTCCGGCCGGCGCGATCATGGCGCGCGGCCTCTGGGGCTGGTCGCGACATCCGAACTACCTGGGCGAGATCAGCTTCTGGTGGGGCCTCGGCCTGTTCGCGCTCGCCGCCGATCCTGGCGCGTGGCGCGCGCTCGCCGGCGCCGCGGTGATCACGCTCCTGTTCGTGTTCATCAGCGTGCCGCTGCTCGATCGCCGCTCGGTCGCGCGCCGCCCGGCCTATGCCGCGCACATGCGCCGCGTACCGGGCCTGGTGCCGCGGCCCTGGCGAGGTCCGGCAGAACCAGGCACGTGACCCATCCGCCCCGCGGCCGCGCCGGGTGCGATCGCGTATCCTCGCGGCGGTGGCCGACGCGGACGATCTCGTGACGGCACCCGCCGTCGACACGACCGAGGGCGCCGGCGCGCCACGGCGCGGCGCGACCACCGAGCTACCCACGACGATCGATCGCTTCGAGGTCAAGGCCAAGCTGGGTGAGGGCGGCATGGGCGTGGTGCTGCTCGCCGCCGATCCGCTGCTCGGGCGCCGGGTCGCGATCAAGGTCCTGCACGCCGACGGCGCCGATCACAGCGCCGCGCAGCGCCGCCTCCTGCGCGAGGCCCAGGGCATGGCGCAACTGTCGCACGACAACGTGATCGTCGTGCACGAGGTCGGCACCCACGAGGGCCGGGTCTTCCTCGCGATGGAGTACGTCACCGGCGGCACGCTCACCCGGCATCAGGTCGGGCGCCCCTGGCGCGAGGTGCTCGACCTGTACCTGCGCGCCGGGCGCGGGCTGCTGGCCGCGCACGACGCCGGCCTCGTCCACCGCGACTTCAAGCCCGACAACGTCCTCGTCGGCGACGATGGTCGCGTGCGGGTCACCGATTTCGGGCTGGTCGCGGCCATCGACGCCAGCCCCGAGGCCACCGAGCGCCGGGATCTCGAGCTGTCGATCAAGCTCACGCAGACCGGCGCGGTGATGGGCACGCCGCGCTACATGGCGCCCGAGCAGCACCTCGGCGAGAGCGTCGATCCGCGCGCCGATCAGTTCGCGTTCTGCGTCGCCCTGTACGAGGCGCTCTACGGCCACGCGCCGTTCCCCGGGCCGACGTATCCCGAGCTCCGCCGGCAGGTGCTCGCCGGCGAGATCGCGCCCGCGCCCGCGCGCACCGAGGTCCCGCGCCACGTGCACGCGGCGCTGATGCGCGGCCTCTGCCGCGATCGGGACGCGCGCTGGCCGTCGATGCGCGCGCTGCTCGCGGCGCTCACCGACGCGCCCCGGCGCCTGCCGCGCATCACGATCACCTGGACCCGATTGATCGTCACGATCGTGCTCGCCGTCGTCGGCGAGCGGATCGTCGATCGGTGGTTCCACGCCGACTCGTCTACCGCCGTGGCGCCGAGCCCCGCGGCGGCGAGCCCGCTGGCGTCCGGATCGCCGATCGCTGGAGCGGCGACCGCTGGAGCGGCGACGCACGTGAGCACGCCCGCGGCGAAGGGGTTCCTGCCCGAGGCCCAGCAGGCGTTCGACCAGGCCCAGGCGGACTACATCGAAGGGCGATACGACCAGGCGGCGCAGGGCTTCCAGAAGGCCTACGCGAGCAGCCCCTTCCCGCAATTCCTCTACAACGTCGGCGCGAGCTACCAGATGCTCGCCAAGCACACCCGCGACGTCGCGACCTACGCCAAGGCCATCGCGTCGTATCGCCGGTACCTCGCGGAGGACCCGCAGGCGCAGGATCGCGCCCAGATCGAGGAGGCGATCGCCGCGCTCCAGGCGGAGGTCGAGCGCCTCGCGCGGGTGCCCTCGCGCGCGAGCTCCGCCACGGTCTCGCAGCAGGACCTCGGGCCGCGCGGCGACGTGCGCCTGCGCGGCCTGGTCGTGATCGACAGCGATCCGCCGGGCGCGACGATCCGCGTCGACGAGAAGGTGACCCCGTTCGGGACCACGCCGTGGTCGGGGTGGCTCGAGGGGAAGCACCACATCGTCGTCGAGCTCGCCGGCCACATCCCGCTCGAGCGGGACGTCGTGATCGATCCGAAGAAGCTGTTCGTCTTCCACGCCGTGCTCGGCACGGTGAAGTGACGCGATGGCGCGCGCGCGATCGATGTCGCGGCTCGAGAGCTTCGTGCTCGATCAGATCGCCGAGGCGGGCTCGGAGGAGGTCACCACGCTCCCCGACGCGGTCTACGATCGACGGGCCCGCGAGACCGCGCTCGCGCCGCCGTCGCGCGCACGGATCTCCCGACCTGACGAAACGTGCGCCGCCGATCCCCGGTAGATTGACGCGATGAGCAGCACCGCGTTCGGTCACGGTCCGGATCGCATTCGCCTCGGCGACCTCGACGTCTGTCGCATGGGCTTCGGCGCGATGCGCCTGCCCGGGCCCGACGTCTGGGGCCCACCGGCCGACGCCGACGAGGCGCGCCGCGTGCTGCGCCGCGCGGTCGACCTCGGCGTCGAGCTGATCGACACCAGCTGGTACTACGGGCCGTTCGTCGCCAACGAGCTGATCGCGGAGGCCCTCTATCCGTACCCGAGCCAGCTCGTGCTCGCGTGCAAGCTCGGCGGCAAGCGCCTCCCCGACGCGTCGTGGGCGCCGTTCAACCGCCCCGAGGAGCTGCGCATCGGGTGCGAGCACGACCTGCGCACGCTGCGCCTCGAGCGCCTCGACGTGGTCCACCTGCGCTGGATGAACACCGGCGTACCGTTCGCCGAGCAGCTCGACGCGCTGATCGCGCTGCAGGCCGAGGGCAAGATCCGCCACATCGCGCTCAGCACCGTCAGCGCGCCGATGGTCGAGGCCGCGCTTGCGCGCACGCCGATCGTCGCGGTCCAGAACCTCTACAACGTGACCGGCGGCGACGGCAAGCTCGCGCGCATGACCCACGCGCTCGTCGAGTCGCCCGACGCGGTGCTCGACCTGTGCGAGGCGCGCGGCATCGCGTACCTCCCGTTCTTCCCGCTTGCCGTCGGCCAGGTCGGCGCCGAGCGGCCGGCGCTCCTCGAGATCGCCGCGCGCCACGGCCGCACGGTCTTCCAGGTCGCGATCGCGTGGCTGCTCGCGCGGTCGAAGGTCATGCTGCCGATCCCCGGCACCGGGCGGGTCGCGCACCTCGAGGACAACTGGGCCGCGCGCACGCTCCAGCTCACGCCCGACGAGATCGCCGCGATCGGGGCCGGCTGAGGTGTCGCGCGACGAGTCGCCGCCGGGCCAGGCCTTCCGGGACGCGTCCGCGCGCCTGCGCGCGGTCCTCGACGCCTCGACTGACCTCTTGCCTGCCAGCGTGCTCGACGACTTGCGCGAGCTGGTGCACTACAACGAGAGCGTCATCGCGCTCGAGAACTTGTGCAGCCATCTGCACGATGACGACGTCATCGTGCCGGCGGACACGGTCCGCGCGATCCGCGAACTCGCCGCTGCGCTGAAGGTCGCGCTGGGTCCGTGGTTCGAGGCGATCCGCACGACGCCGTGAGGCGCGCTCGTCGTCGCGCGGTCACGGTCACCTCGCGCGGATGCCAGGCATGGCGGGCGTCGAGGCGCGCGTCACGTCGCGGCGCGGCCGGAGAACAGCGCGTGCGCGCCCTCGTGATGGAACAACCAGACTCGCTCGCCCTGGGTCTCGGCGACGATGACGTCACCGCCGAAGAAGCACTCGCCGTAGCGCGCCGGGTACTCGCCGACGAACTCGGCGAGCCGCGACGCGGGCACGAGCACGCCACCCTGGCGGGCGATCAGCGCGGTATCGGTGATGATGAGCAGCACGCCCGCGAACGGCACCTCGAGGAGGCCGGTCGCGCGCGCGAGCTCGAGATCCGCGCGCTCCTCCCAGTCGTCGCACGGGATCCAGTCGAGGTCGCCGGTCACCGCCGCGATCGCGTCCGGGGTGAGCGAGGTCGGAGCCGTGCCGAGCATGCGACCGAGGGTCTCGGTCGCGGCGGGGATGGTCGTGATGACGGCGCGGGTGGACATGGAGCTCGACGAGCGCAGGGACCTGACACCGTACCGCGGAGACGCGCGCGCGGCGCATGCTAGCGTCGCGATGTGCGGTTCGAGGTGGCGTCACTTCCTGAAGCCGCGCCGATCCTCGCGCAGCCGGACCTGATCGGCTCGACGATCGTGTGCTGGACCGTCGCGGCGGTCGCACCGATGATCGCGCTGTACGACCCCGCGGCGGTCGGTGCAGCGGCGGACGCGCTGGTCGCCGCGCACGCGGAGGACACGCGCGGCATCGATCGCACCCTCGCGACGCGCGGGCCGCACGCGTGGGTGCCGATCACGCGAAGCGACGCTCGGCGCGCGCTCCTGCACCCGCTGCGCTACTCGCTGGCGTACGGCGGCCGGGACCGCCTCGGCGACCGCGCGACCACGAGCGTCGACGCGTTCCTCGCCCGCTTCGGCGAGGACGCCCGGTTCCTCACCTCGCTGTCGGGCTTCGTGGAGCGCCTCGACGCCGACGGCCGCGAGAGCCTCGGCGGCTACGGCGTCGACGTCATCCTCACGGGCGCCACCTTCGAGCTCGTCGTGGTGACAATCGACTGGGATCGCGCCGGCCTGCTCGTCGCGACGGACGAGGACTGACCGGCGTCCGGCGCCCGGCCAATCTGGCCTTACCACCCGCCCGGGGTTGGTTTTCGGGCGCGCAGTCGTCCGTTGCCCGGCCAATCTGGCCTTACCGCCTGCCCGGGGTTGGTTTTCGGGGGCGCAGGCGTCCGGTAGCCGGCCAGCCTGGCCTTACCGCCTGCCCGGGGTTGGTTTTCGGGCAGGGTTGGTTTTCGGGCAACCTTCAGCGCCGCAGCGTCCGGCCGCCGGCCAGCGCGCAGGCCCGGGGTTGGTACTTCGCGACCGCGCCGCGCCTCACGGCGTGTTCTCGTCCAGGTGAAACCGGTGCAGCACCCGGTGGAACAGCGGCGCCGCGAAGATGCCGATCGACGAGATGAACACCACGCCGGCGAACAGCGCGTATCCCGAGGCGAACAGCTTGGCGGCGTCGTCGCGCATCGGCGCGACCGGCCCCATGCCGCCGAGGATCATGCTGGCCTCGAGGATCGAGTCGACCCAGCCCAGGCCGCCGATCGTGCGATAGCCGAGGATACCGATGGTGAGCGCGCCGGCGATGAGCGCACCCATGAGCCCGAGCGTGCGGACCATCCGGCGCGCGAACAGGCGGCGCGACAGGAGCGGCGACTTGCGGTGTTCGAACATGGGGCGTCGCCGAGCGGCGCCTCGGTCGTCGCACGCGCGCCCGCACGGCGCCACAAAATGGCGCGCGGCGCGCCGGGGGCAAACGCGCCGCGCGCGCTGCTAGTTGATGACCGGGATGCAGTAGCCGTCGGGATCGCAGATCTCGCCGACCGCGCACTCACCCTGATCGCAGGGCGGGCGATCGACGTGCTCGACCCACTGCGCGATGTGGTTGCCGCTGCCCGGATCCTGGAACGGCAACCAGAACGCCGCGAAGCTCGGATCGAGGCCCGCCGCCGCGCGCGCGGGATCGAAGCCCACCATCCACAGCTGCGAGGTGCCGCCCGGGCGCAGGCCGTACGCGCGCCGCGACGAGAAGGTCAGCCAGTAGACCGGGCCGCGCACGTAGCTGTGCGGCAGCGGCGACCACTTCGGCCACGAGTCGCCGCCGGTCGGCGACGCTGCCGCGAGCTGGATCGGCGCGCCGCCATTCGCGTTGACCACCCAGACCCGCGCGTCGGGCTGATCGAACGAGTCGCTGTTGGCGGAGCGGTTGAAGGCGACCCACTCGCCGTCGGGCGCGTACGCCGGGTAGTAGTTGTTCTCGCCGTTCGACGCGACCAGCGTGGCCTCGTCGCCCCAGGTCGCGGTCGACACGCTGACGATGCTGCCCTTGCCGACGCCCGGGTTGGCGACCGGCACGGCCATCCCGGCGCGCGCGAAGACGATGCGGTCACCCGCCGGCGACCAGTCGGGCATCGTCGCGTTCTGCACCACCGTGGTCGAGCCGGTGCCATCGTTGGCGTTGCGGACGACCAGGTTGGTGCCCGACGACGACGCGAGCAGCTGATCGTCGGGGGAGAACGTGAAGAAGTTGGCGCCATCGGCCGACGGGAACCCCGGGAACTCCGACGCCGCGGTCGTCCACAGCTTGGCGCGCGTGCCGACCTCGAGCGTCGACACCGACGCCGGCCCCGGGATGTCCATCCCCACCGCGATGCGGCTGCCGTCGCGCGACAGCGCGTGGCACCCGACGCACGTCGTGGCACCGGTCTGCGCCACGGTGAGGAAGGTCTCGGCCGAACCGCCGCGCAGGCCGAAGTCGTAGCGCATGATCTGACCGGCGCCGGCGTTCCAGTAGTAGATGCCGCCGGTGACGTCGTCGAACGAGAACTGGATCGTGTGCGCCGCCGAGGCGCCAGCGACCGGTGCGCTGCTGGTGCTGTCGAGGCCGCGCAGCGTGTACGCCACCGGCTCGTCGCCGCGCCCCGCGGACGCGAGGATGTCCCACGTCGCCTGGCTCGGCGACCAGACGCACCCCGCGCCGAGCGGCGTGCAGGTCAGGTAGACCGCGAGCTGGATCGTCGAGCCGGTGAAGGTCAGCTCGAACAGGTTCTGTCCGGAAGCCGGACGGAAGTGGAACTCCATGGTGTTGAGGTTGGGCGGCGCGATCACGCCGGTGTCGGGGTAGACCAGCTCGGGCGCGGCGCCGCCGCTGGCCGCGCCGCCGAACGTGCCGGGCGCGTCGCCGGGCGCGTCGCCGGGCGCACCGGGCTCGATGATCGTGTGGCGCAAGAGCACGGTGAGCGAGGCGGTGCCGACCAGCGCGTTCCAGGTCGCGGTGATCTGGGCGTGGCCCCCGCGATCGGGCGCGGTCGTCAGCAGGTCGTGATCGAAGGTGGCGAGCCCGGGGGTGCCGACCGTCAAGGTCGCAAGGGCGGTCACGTCGCGCTCGCTGCCGTCCGCGCCGACCGCGGTCACGACGTAGCGCTGGGTCGCGGGCGTGTTGTTGTCGACCGTGAGCGTGACCGCGCCGGGATCGATCCGGAGCTCGGCGGTGACGACGTCATCGCCCGAGCCCGGCCCGCCCGAGGACGGACCGCACGCGGCGAGCGCGGCAGCGAGTGACAGCGCGATGCAAGCTGGCAGCGAGTACGGCGAACGCATGCTTCCCCCGGGTGGGCCGCGACTCCCTCGTGCGGCGTACACCCGGGCGCACTATCCGACCGCGCCCGGTGCCCCGGTTGGTACATCGTCTGTCTGCGACGCCGCACGGGCGCCAGCGCGGCGCGTCAGCGCGGTAAGACCACTCGATCGAACTGGTCGCGGATCAGGCGGAGCAGCCGCTCGCGCGAGAACGGCTTCTGGAGGAACGGCGCCTCCTGATCGATCACGCCGTGCTGCGCGACGACGTCCGCGGTGTAGCCCGAGGTGTAGAGCACCCGGAGGCCGGGCAGCTGCTCGCGCAGGCGCTCGAACACCTCGCGGCCATTCAGCGCCGCCAGGACGACGTCGGCGACGAGCAGCTGCGGGCGCAGGCCGGCGGCGACCAGCGCGATCGCCTCGGCTCCGCCGCTCGCGGTCGCGACCATGTAGCCGTGCGCCCGCAGGAGGCGCGCGAGCAACTCGCGGATCGGGAGCTCGTCCTCGACGATCAGCACGGCCTCGTGACCACCGGGCAAGATCGAGCGCGCCCCGACCGGGACCGCGACGGCGTCCTCGATGTGGCGCGGAAAGTAGACGTCGAACGACGTGCCGACGCCGACCTCGGAGCGCACGCGCACGAAGCCGCCGCTCTGCTGCACGATGCCGTAGACCATCGACAGCCCCAGCCCGGTGCCGCGGCCGATCGGCTTGGTCGTGAAGAACGGCTCGAAGACGTGGGCGAGCACGTCGGTCGCCATCCCCGAGCCGGTGTCCGACACCGACAGCTGGACGTACTCGCCGGCCGCCGCGCCGCCGTGCGCGGTCGCGAACTCGGCGTCGACGATCGCGTTCGCGGTCGCGATCGTCAGGGTCCCGCCGACCGGCATCGCGTCGCGCGCGTTGACCGCGAGGTTGATGAGGACCTGCTCGACCTGGTTGGGATCGACGAGGATCGAGCCGACCTCGACCCCCGGCGCGAAGCGCAGCTGGATGTCCTCGCCGATCAGCCGGCGCAGCATCCGGATCGCGCCGCCGAGCAGCTCGTGGAGATCGATCACGAGCGGCTCGATCACCTGCTTGCGGCTGAACGCCAGCAGCTGCGCGGTCAGGCTCGCGGCCCGCTTCGCCGCCTTCTGGACCTCGATCAGGTCGGCTTCGGTCGAGCTGCCCGCCGGCGCCTCGTGCAGCAGCACCTCGCTGTAGCTGGTGATCACCGTGAGCACGTTGTTGAAGTCGTGCGCGACGCCGCCCGCGAGCCGCCCGACCGCCTCCATCTTGGCGGCCTGGCGCAGCTGCTCCTCGAGCCGGCGGTGGGTCTCCTCCGCGAGCCGCCGCGCGGTGACGTCACGGGCGATCGCGAGCGCGACGGTCTCGCCCTCGAGCTCGAGCGGCACCGCGCGGTACTCGACATCGACCTGGCGACCGTCGTCGCGGCGCAGCGTGAACACGTCGGGACCGGTCGCGCGCCCGGCCTGCAGATCGAGTGCGTGCTGGCCGCTGCGCTCGACGTCCTCGGGCGACAGCGCCGCGTGCGGCAGGAGCGTCGCGCCGAGCAGCGCCGCCCGCGGCCGCCCGACCAGCTCCTCGGTCGCGCGGTTGCAGTCCGTGACGCGGCCGTGGGCGTCGTGGATCACGATCGCATCGGGCGCGGCCTCGAACAGCGCGCGAAACCGGGCCTCGCTGGCGCGCAGCGCGCGCTCGGCGGCGCGGCGCTCCTCGATCAGGCGCCACTCGCGCAGCGCGCCCTCGACGAGCTGGGGCAGCGCCGCGAAGGTCTCCGGAGACTTCGTCAGGTAGTCGAGCGCGCCCGAGCGCATCGTCGCGACCGCCGCGTGCTCGTCGCCATGGCTGGTCAGCACCAGCAGCGGGAACGGCGGCTCGTGGGGCGCGCCAGGCAGCAGGTCCAGCGCGCGCCCATCGCCGAGGTTGAGATCCGCGACCACCAGCGCCGGCCGGGCGAGGGCGATCGCGCGCCGGCCCGCCGCGAGCGACGGCGCGACCTGGACGCGGTAGCGGTCGCCGCCGAGCTCGAGCGCGCGCGTCATCAGCGTCGCGTGCGCGGGGTCGTCCTCGACGATCAGGATCGCGACCGGATCGGGCATCAGTTCGCCGGGAACCGGTTCCAGACCAGCCAGTAGAACCCGAACGCCTCCATCAACTCGACGAACTTCGCGAACTCGACCGGCTTGGTCAGGTAGCTGACCGCGCCGTGCTGGTAGGCCGCGGCGATGTCGCGCTCCGCGTCCGAGGTGGTCAGCACGATGACCGGGATGGCGCGCAGCGCCTGGTCGCGCTTGAGGCGATCGAGGACCTCGATGCCATCGACCTTGGGCAAGCGCAGGTCGAGCAGGATCAGGTCGGGTCGCGGCGCCTCGGCGGGCTCGGCGTACGCCCCGGTGCGCGTCAGATAGTCGAGCGCCTGCTGGCCGTCGCCGAGGTGGTGGAGCTGGTTCGCGACCCGGAACGACTCGAGGTTGCGGCGCGCGATCTCGGCGTGCGCGGCGTCGTCCTCGACCAGCAGGATGCGGATGGGCTTGCCCTCGATCATGGCGGCGTCTCCTCGTGCGTCCCCGGCAACGTGAAGCGGAACGTGGCGCCGCGCCCGACGCCCGGCGACTCGGCCCAGATGCGCCCGCCGTGGACCTCGACGATGCGCTTGCACAGCGCCAGGCCGATGCCGGTGCCCTCGGCGGTCGGATCGAGCTTCTCGAACAGCCCGAACAGCTTGTGGTGGTGGCGCGGATCGATGCCGATGCCGTGATCGCGCACGAACATCACCGGCTCGGGGCCGTCGAGCTCGGCGCCGATCTCGACGTGCGGGACCGTGCCGGGGACCGCGAACTTGACCGCGTTGTCGATCAGGTTCTGGAACACCTCGACCAGCCGCACGCGATCGCCGACCAGCACCACCGGCGGCGTCGCGATGTCGATCCGCGCCCGGCTCGCGACGATGCGACCCTGGACGATCGCGAGCGCCTCGTCGATGAGATCGCGCAGCGGGATCGGCACCGCCGCGTTGACCATGCGACCGATCCGCGACAGCTCGAGCAGCTCGTCGAGGAGATCGCTCATGCGCTCGGCGGCGGTGCGGATGTAGCCGAGGTCCTGCGCGACGCGCGGCCGATCGTCCTTGGCGAGGTCGGTCTCGAGGAACCCGACGAAGCTGCGGATCGTGACGAGCGGGCTGCGCAGATCGTGCGACACGGTGTACGTGAAGCGGGTCAGCTCGTCGTTCTTCTGCTCGAGCTCGAGCGCGTGCTGCCGGCGCTCGGTGAGATCATCGAGGGTGCCGACGAAGCCGAGCGTGGCGCCAGCCGCGTCGCGCACGCGCACGCCGCGCAGCTTGATCCAGCGCGGCACGCGGTCGCCGAGCGTGAACGGCGCCTCGACGACGAGCTCGTCGCCGGTCGCGACGAGCTCGCGCCAGCGCGCCTGCTCCTGCGGCGCGAGCGCGGTCAGCCACGCATCGCCGACCATGTCGTCGGGGCCGCGGCCGGTGATCGCGGCCCAGCGCGCGTTCGCGTAGGTGATCTGACCGTGCGGGTCCGCGTAGAACACGCCGACGGGCGAGGCCTCGCTGAGCGTGCGGAAGCGCAGCTCGCTGGCCGCGATCGCGGCGGTCGCGCGGGTGCGCTCGGTGACGTCCTTCGCGAGGATCAGCACGAGATCGATCTCGCCGCGGTCGTTGCGCAGCGGGCAGTAGTCGTAGCGAAACGTCTGATCGCCCATCCACGGGATCTCGACCCAGAACGCGCGCCCGGCGAGCGCGGCCCGGATGTTGGGCTCGAACGCCGCGGCGTATTCGGCGGGCACCGCGTCGTGCAGGAGCTTGCCCTCCATACCCTCCTTGGTGAAGCCCTCGCTCATGGCCGGCCCGTCGATGAGCACGATCCGCAGATCGCGGTCGATCAGGATCGCCACCATGCCCGGGAGGTTCTCGACGAGCACCCGGTAGCGCTGTTCGGAGCTCCTGAGCTCGGCCTCGGCGTGCTTGCGAGCGGTGATGTCGCGCGCGATGCCGACGACGCCGGCGTCGACATCCGAGCCGATCGCCGACAGCACGAGCTCGACCGGAAAGGTCGAGCCGTCGGCGCGCCGGTGCTCCGTCTCGTACGCGGCGAACCCCGCGCTGCGGACCTTGGCGATGACCGCGCGGGGATCGAAGTCGGGGCGTGTCGAGATCGATCCCACGGGCGCCCCGATCAGCTCCTCGCGGCGGCGCCCGAGCTGCGCGCAGGCGCCCCGGTTGGCTTCCACCACCTGACCGCGACCATCGATGAAGAAGACGCCGTCGTGGACCGCCTCGAAGATCGCGCGAAACCGGGCCTCGCTGGCGCGCAGCTGGCGCTCGGTGGCGAGTCCGTCGGTCACGTCGACGGCGATCGACACCGTGCTCGGACGATCGTCGAGATCGACCGCCGCCGCCGAGACCAGCAGCTCGCGGCGCGCGCCGTCCGGGCGCACGACGACCATCGGCGTGGGGCCGAGCACACCGCGCGCCGCCGCCTCCGCCGACGCCTCCGCGACCACGCGCTCGCCATCGAGGATCAGCCCGACCTCGAGCGCCGTGCGCCCGACCATCGCGTCCGCGCGCCAGCCGAGGACGGACTCGAACGCGGGGTTGACCGCGGCGAACCGCCGGTTCTCGGTGATCGCGATCGCCAGCGGACTCGCCTCGAAGATCGCGCGGAACCGGGCCTCGCTCGAGCGCAGCTCCAGCTCCGCGTGACGGCGCGCGCTCACGTCGGTCACCAGGACGAAGAACCCGGCCACCGCACCATCGACGATGTCCGGCGTGTAGTGCGCGTGGCTGTAGCGCGGCGGCCCGCCGGCGGGGTCGGGGATCTCGCGATCGAACTGCTGCGGCTCGCCGCGCAGCGCGGCCTCGATGTACGGCCGGTTGCTCTCGAACAGTGGCCCGAGCAACTCGGTCATGTGCATGCCGATGAGCTCCTCGGGCCGGTGCCCGAACCAGGCGAGGTACGCCTGGTTGGCGAAGCGGCAGCGGAGGTCGGTATCCCAGTACGCCATCAGCGCGGGCGCGTGCTCGACGAGTCTCCGGAGAACCCGCAACTCGTTTCGCGCTGCCTCGAGCTCGGCGCCGAGATCCCCACCCATCGCGCCGACGATATCAGAGGTCTGCCGCGTCGGGATGTTCGACGCGCGCAACTCCTGCGCACGGACAGAGGCGGTCATGCGCCCGATGACAGCACTCGATCGATCGGCCTGGGCGAGTGCGCGCCGCCCGATCGCGTGCGGACCCGAGCGGGCGACTTCCGCCTCCGAACGCGGCTGAGCAGGTCCGTTCCTCCGCGCTGTTGATCGGCTCCCCCGATGAGGAGCGACTCGCTGCGCCGGTCCGGGGTTGATGGCTCAATCGGTCTCGACGGGCCGGATCACGATCGCGTCGACCCGGTCGGCGAGGCGCCAGCCGCCGGCCGCGGTCTCGACGATCTCGGCGTCGTCGTCGCGCAGCTCGCGCAGCGCCGCGCGCAGCCGCTTGAGCGCGACGTAGAGCGTGTTGCGATGGCGCAGCGGGTGATACTCGACGCCGCCCCAGACCGCGAGGAACAGCGCCTCGGGGCTGACCACCGCGCCGCCCGCCTCGACCAGCGTCGCGAGCAACTCGCAGAGGAGCGCGCGGCCGCGATCGGTCTTGCCGCCGATCGCGATCAGCGCGCGGGCCGGCTCGATGACGATCGCGTGCGCCGCGCGCAGCGAATCAACCTCGGTGTCTCCGATGACGCGCGCGCCGGCGCGGCTGATCACGCGCAGCCGCGGGCCGGGCACGAGGCCGAGCGCCGCGAGCGTGGCGCGCACGCCGGGCGCCACATCCGGGGCGCCCAGGACCATCGCGAGCGCCCGCCCCTCCGGGAAACTCGCATCCGCGAGCTCCTCGAACGGCGCCACGCTGTCCCCGCGCCGCCGCGCGATCGCCGCGCGCACCAGCGCGCAACGCGCCAGCACCCGGCGATGGCCGGTGGCGGTGGCCAGGGCCTCCGCAGAACTAACCTCGGTCGTCGCGCGCTCGACGGAGTCCGGGCCCGCTTGCATGATGCGTGCCGCAGCGACAGCGATCGTCGCGCGTGCTTCCTGCCCGCGTCTCCCGACTGCGGCGAAGTGTCGGCGGGCGCGATCGGCGGCCTCCAGCGCAACCCTCGGATCGCCCCCACAGAGCTCGATGGAGGCGCGCTCCAGATCGAGCGCGGCGCGCCGGGCCCGCGCTGCGGATGTCCGCTCGGCGGCCGCGGGCAGATCCGGGTCTTCGTCGATCTGCGGCGGGTCGCGCTCGGCGACCGCGAGGTGCGCGCGCGCGGAGACGAGATCGCCGTCGTGAGCCGCCGCGCGGGCGAGCACCGACAAGGCGACGAGCCGGGCCTGCGCACAGACGCGCGGCGCTGCGAGCGCGGCCTCGGCGGTCGCGCGTGCCTGATCGACCTTGCCACTCGCGAACAGCGCCTCGGCGTGGGCGGCGCGCCCGTGGGGCGCGAGCGTCTCGAGCTCGGCCGCGGTCGCGAGCCGGGTCATGCGCGCCGACAGATCCAGCGCCGCCGCGGTGTCGCCGCGCGCGAGGTGCGTGCGCACCCGGTAGTAGCCGCCGATCGAGGCCATCACGTAGTCGGCGTGCTCGGAGAGGTACGCGAAGGCGCGATCGAGCGCGCTCTCCGCCACCGCGAGATCGCCCGCGAAGTATGCGAGGACGCCGCGGTACAGCGACTGCACGTGATCGCGCAGCGCACCGGTCGCCGTGGCGCGGACCACCAGCCGATCGAGCAGCGCCGTCGCACCGACGATGTCGTCGAGCTCGGCGCGAGCGAGCACCTCGAGCAGCGCGAGCAGGACCTCGAGATCCTCGTGGCCTCCGCCGGCGACCGCCTGCGCCGCGGCACGCGCGGCAGCGGCAGCCTCGGCGAAGCGTTCCTCGATGATGTAGCTGAGGGTCTCGGACCAGCCCCAGCGGCCACGATCGCGCGGCGCGAGTGGGGCGTGATCCCGCGCCGCGGCGGCGAGCACGGTGCGGGCCTCACGGTTCTGGCCGCGGAGCGATGCGACGTCGGCGAGCTCGAGCGCGGCCTGCAGGTGCTCGGCGGGCGCGGTCGCCGCCGCCCGCGCACGCCGAAACAGCGCTTCCGACTCGCCGAGGCGGCCGCGACGCTGCGCGACCTCGCCCGACAGGATGAGCCAGCGCAGGCTCGCGGCGTCGCCGCGGTCGCCGAGCGCGGCAAGCACGTCCGAGGCTTCCGCGATGAGCGATCGCCGGACCAGGATGCGCGCCGTCATGAGCGCGATCGGCTCGCGCGCCGCGGACACGAGGCCTGCGAGGGTGCGGAGATCGTCGAGCAGCAGGTGGTCGATGCCCGCGGCTGCGACCGCGCGATAGGACGGCTCGATCAGCTCCCAGGCGTCGTCGGCATCGCCGGCTGCGACCAGGTGATGGACCGCGAGCACGACATCGCCGGCATCGGCGGGCGCGACCTTGCCGTCCTTGACGGCGCGATCGCGATAGAGATCGCCCATCCGTCGGTGTGCGGTGGCGCGCTCGCGCCGCGTCGCGATCCGCTGCCACGCGTCGCGCACGAGATCGTGCACGAGCACCTGATCGCGGAGGCCATCGACGAGGAAGCGCCGTCCGAGCTCGCGTAGCGCCGGTTCGCCAGCCAGGCCGATCGCGTCATCGGGCGCCAGCGGCGCGCGCGCACAGGCGAGCGCTCCGACCAGCGCGCGCGCGTCATCCCGCAGCTCGCGCAGCGTCGTGTCGAGACCGCCGTCGCCAGGCCCGCTCGCATCGCCCGCGACATCGCGAAGGACGTAGAACGGGCTCCCGCCAGAACGCCGGAACACCGTGGCGGCGTCGGGTGGTGCCACGCCCATGCGCTCGGCCAACCGCTGCACCAGGTCACGCGTCGCGCCGAGGTCGAGCGGCCCGAGCCGATGGATCGCGGGCGGCGGCGTGCCCGGCGGCAGCGGGATCTCGACCCGCGAGGCCGCGACGATCCGGCTCTCGCGCACGTGGCGCGACAGGAACCCCAGCATGCGCGCCGCGACGTCCGGGTCCAGGTGGTGGATATCATCCAGAAAAACCAACCCCGGTACGGCGTCGAGCATCCGCGCCGCATCCGCCAGGTCATCATCGAGGTTGGCGGCACCCGCGCCCGCGATCGCGATGCGCGCACGGCGCGGGCCTAGTCCGGCCCGCAGCGCTGCGATCACGTGCTCTGGGGCCATGCCCGGCCGGACGCCGACCAGCACCGCTGGCGCGGTCGCCCACGCCGGCCGCTCGCGGGCGAGCCCGAACAGCCGGAACACCAGCTCGCTCTTGCCCACACCACCAACCCCGTAGACGAGATGCAGCGTCTCCGATTCGAGCAGCGTGAGCGCGCGTGCCAGATCGGCGTCGCGCCCGACCCACGTCGACACCGGCCGTGGGAACGGCGGCATCGCGAGGGGCGGGATCGTGCGCGCCCGGCGGGGCCGCTGGCTCATGCCGCATGCTAGTACGAACGCCCCCGCGCGCGCAGGGTTCCGCGCCGAGTGGCCGCCGCGAGGCCTCACTGACTTTGCGGAAGCGTGGCCTCTCGCAAGTCCGTCGAGATAACCCTGACAGACACCTGTCATCGTCGACGCGTACCTCCACTCATCGCCCCAACGCGGTCCAGGAGGATTCTCGTGAAGCTCTACTTCCATCCCATGTCCGGCAGCTCGCGCCGTGTGCTGCTGGTCGCAGCGCACCTCGAGATCCCGCTCGAGCGCATCGTGGTCGACCTGCCCAGCGGCGAGCATCGCGGCGGGGCGCACGTCGCGCGCAACCCGAACGCCCGGGTTCCCGTGCTCGAAGATGGCGGCTTCGTGCTGTGGGAGTCCCGCGCGATCATGCAATACCTCGCCGAACAGACACCGGGCCAGACCCTGTATCCGACCGACGCGTGCGGCCGCGCCGACGTGAATCGCTGGCTCTTCTGGTGCGCCGCCCACATGTCGCTCGCCAACACGATCCTCGTCGTGGAGAACTTCGTGAAGCCGCTGTCCGGCCGCGGGCCAGCCGATCCGTCCGAGGTTGCTCGCGGCGAGACGCTCTTCGCGCAACACGCACCGGTTCTCGATGCGCAGCTGGCTGGTGGCCGTTGGATCGCGCAGGACCGGCTCACGCTCGCCGACTTCTCCATCGCCGCGTCGTTCGCCCTCGCCGGTCCCGCACGCATCCCACTCGCCCGTTACCCGAACATCCAGGGCTGGCTTGCTCGCGTGCAAGAAACCGAGGCGTGGAGGCGGACCGCGCCGCCACCGTCACCGCAGAGAGACAACGCCACGCCGGTGCCCCTGGAGTAACCCCGGTGCCCCTGGAGTAACCCCGGTGGGGACCGAAGGCGTCCGTCCACGCAAACACCGTCGTCCGGTTCTGGCCGTTGGCCGGACGCGGCCGGACGGGCGTCGGCCACTCGCGCGCTGCAACGACCTGGTTCCGAGCACTTCTATCTGGCCGCGCGATTGCTACCGGAGACCGCCAATCATGTCGCTTCCCCGCCAGGTACTCCCGTGCACGTTCTACATGCTCACTCGCCGCTGCACGCAGCGGCAGTTCCTGCTCCGGCCCGATGCTGCGACCAACGCAACGTTTCTGTACTGCCTTGCAGAAGCGGCCGAGCGCTACGATATCGACGTGATCCTGCCGACGGTCATGTCCAATCACCACCACACGATCGTCTTTGATCGCCACGGTCGAATCATCGAGTTCGTCGAGCACCTGCACAAGTTCACCGCGAAGGCGATGAACGCGCTGCGCGGCCGCTGGGAGAACTTCTGGTCGAGTGAGCCGGTTTGCCTCGTTCGCCTCGCGAGGCCGAGTGATGTCATCGACAAGCTCGTCTACGTCGCAACCAACCCCGTCAAGGACCACCTCGTCGACCGTGCGCATCACTGGCCTGGCGTCAACGGACTCTCCGCGCTGCTCAATCAGCGGCCCTTGCTGCTCCAGCGCCCCCGCCACTTCTTCCGCGCAGCCGGGCCGATGCCCTCCGAGGTCGCCCTCGAGCTCGTGATTCCGCCCGAGCTCGGCGACGCCGATGAGGTCCGCCAGACCCTGCGCGACCGTGTCGCCTCCTTCGAAGCGCATGCCGCGCTGGAGCGCGCCCGGTCCGGCACTGCCGTTCTCGGCCGTCGCGCTGTGATCCGGCAGTCCTGGCGCAGTCATCCCAGTACTACCGAGCCGCGCCGTGGCTTGCGCCCGCGCATTGCTGCACGCAACGTCTGGGCCCGCTTCGAGGCGGCGTTGCGCGATCGAGACTTCATCTCTGCTTACCGCGAAGCGCGCGCGCGGTGGATATCCGGTCGCGTGACGGTCTTCCCGCTCGGCACGTACTGGCTCCGACGCTTTGCGAACGTTCCGATCGCAGCGCCAACGCCCGCCTGACAGCGGGGCGTCACTGACCCCGGTCGCACGGCCAACCGGCCCTGGGCTGGCACCGTCGCGGCGTGGCCCATCGCTGACGTGAAGGGGCGTGCCACGGACGGCCGCCGCCGCGCGGCGTGATCGCCCCGGCGCGCCTCGCCAACTAACCCCGGGCGCCCCGCGACCGGCGCATCGCTCCGTTCATGCGCCCCGGCTCGCAATACAGATTGCGAGCGCTCGCTCGCTAAGATAGCGTCGCCGACATGAGCCCTCCGTTCGATGTCGTGCTGCGCGGTGGCCTTTGGTTCGACGGCACCGGAGCGCCACCGTCGGTCCGCGATCTCGGCATCCGCGACGGCAAGCTGGTGGCCGCCTCCGTCACGCCGCTGATCGCCGGCCCCGACACCGAGATCGTCGACGCCACGGGGCGATGGATCGTGCCGGGGTTCATCGACGTGCACACGCACTACGACGCGGAGGTGTTGGTCGCCCCGGGGTTGGGCGAGTCTGTGCGCCACGGCGTCACGACGGTGATGTTCGGCAGCTGCTCGCTGTCCACGATCTTCGCGCCGCCGCTCGACCTCGCGGATCTGTTCAGCCGGGTCGAGGCGCTGCCGCGAGAGCAGGTGCTCGCCGCACTCGAGCAGCGCAAGACCTGGACGTCGCCGCGCGAGTACGTCGCCGCGCTTGAGCGGCTGCCGCTCGGCCCCAACGTGACGGCGTTCGTGGGCCACTCGGATCTCCGCGCGCACGTGATGGGGCTGGGCGACGCGACTGACCCGAAGCGCAAGGCGACCGAGGCCGAGCTGGTGGCGATGGAGCGCGGGCTTGAAGACGCGCTCGATGCCGGCTTCCTCGGCCTGTCCACGATGACCAACCCCTGGGACAAGCTCGATGGCGATCGCTATCGCTCGCGCAAGCTGCCGTCGGCGTACGCGCCGTGGAGCGAGTTCCGCAGGCTCGGCAAGGTGTTGCGCCGCCGCGGCCGGATGCTGCAGGGCATCCCAAACCTCAACACCAAGGTTGATTTGTTCCTGTTCCTCGCCGCCTCGACGGGGTTGTTTCGCAAGGCGATGAAGGTCTCGTTGCTCGCCGCCGCCGACGCGAAGGCGACTCGATTCTTGCATCGCGTGTTTGGCCCGCTGGCCTGGCTCACCAACACGCTGGGCCGCGGCGCGTTCCGCTGGCAGCACCTGCCGACCGCGTTCCAGGTCTACGCCGACGGCATCGATCTGGTCGTGTTCGAGGAGTTCGGGTCGGGCCGCGCGGCGCTCCACTTGAAGGACGAGCTGGCGCGCAACCAGCTCATGCGCGACCCGGCCTACCGCCGCGCATTCCGCGCTGACTTCGAGAAGCGGTTCGCGTCGCGCGTCTGGCACCGTGACTTCCAGGATGCCGAGATCGTTGGGTGTCCCGACAAATCACTGATCGGCCAGAGCATTGCCGGGGTTGCTTCTGCGCGCGGGCTCCACCCCACCGACGCCTTCCTCGACCTGATCGTCGAGCACGGCAAGCAGCTGCGCTGGCGCACGACGATCGCCAACGACCGCACGCCGCAGCTCGACCGGCTGGTGAAGCAGAGCGGCGTGACGATCGGGTTCTCGGATGCGGGCGCGCACCTGCGCAACATGGCGTTCTACAACTTCCCGATCCGCCTGCTTGCCCGCGTGCACGCGGCCGCGAAGGCCGGCACGCCGTTCCTCGCGCCGGAGCAGGCGATTTACAAGCTTTCAGGCGAGCTTGGCGACTTCTACGGCATCGACGCGGGGCACCTGCGGGTCGGCGATCGCGCGGATCTCGCGATCATCGATCCCGTCGGCCTCGAGGACGACCCGTGCACGTACGCCGAGGCGCCGCTGCCCGAGCTCGGCGGGGTCAACCGCATGGTGAACCGCAACGATCGCGCGGTCGCGGCGACGATGGTCGCCGGCACGATCGTGTACAGCGCCGGGACGTTCGTCCCGGGCTACGGCAAGACCGTCGGCACCGGCCGGTTCCTGCGCGCCGGAAAACCAACCCCGGAGCGCGCGCGGGCCGAGGCCCCCGCCCAGGCTGCGCGCGTCGGGGCGTCGTGACCCGCGCGCCGAAGCGCCCGCCGCGGCGCCGGACGCAGGCGGAGCGCAAGGGCGACACGATCGGCAAGCTGCTGGACGCGACGGTGGCCGCGCTCAGCGAGGTCGGGTACACGCGAACGACGGTGCAGGAGGTGTCGTCGCGCGCGGGCGTGTCGGTCGGCGGGCTGTTCCGGCACTTCGCCTCGCGCCTCGATCTGCTGATCGCGGCGGCCGAGCACGTGCGCATGCGCCAGTTCGCGGCGTTCCGCGCCGGGCTCGAGCAGCTGGCCACGATCTCGGTGCTCGATTGTCTGCGACTCCTCCGCGCAGGGTGTCGCGCGCCGATCAACACCGCCTGGTACGAGCTGCTCGGCGCGGCGCGCAGCGATGCGGCGCTGCGCGCGCGACTGGCGCCGGTCGCGGCCCGCTACCACGCCGAGATCGCCGCGCTCGGACGGTCCCTGCCGATCGCGGGCGAGATCGCGCCCGCGCTCGTCGACACGGTGCTGTTCACGATGGTCCACGTACTCGACGGCGAGGCGCTGTCGGCGGTGGTCCACGCGCAGCCCGAGCAGGAGGAGCTGCGGCTCGAGCTGCTGGCGGAGATGGTCGCCCGCGCCCAGGCCACGCCGCGGACCGCGCCACGCCGGGCCGCGCCACGCCGGACCGCGCGCCGCGCTACCATCGCAGCGTGAACGCGCCCGCGATCGCGGTGATCATCGCCGGCCTCGGCGCGAGCTGCACCCCACCCCATCCCGCGCCGATCGCCAACGCGGTCGCCGGGCCCGACGCGATCGTCGTCGAGGAGGCCACCGGCGCCGCGCCCCTCCGCGAATGTCCGCGGCGCGGCGCGCCCGCGCCTGAGCTCGAGGCGCCGCTCCGCCGGTTCATGGCGAACGAGCACCCGGTCACCGACGCATCGATCGCGATCGACGCGCGCACCATCGCCGGGCAGATCACCGTGACCCACGCGTCGTTCGAGCAGACCTACTGCACGCGCGTCGTGCCGGGGCGCCCGCGCACGGTGCTGGTCTCGCCCAGCATGACGATCATCCTGAAGGCGCTGGACTGAGTCTCGGGCTCACGAAGTGAAGCACTCGGGCCCGCACGAGATCGGGTTCGCGCGCAACCCGACGCTGCGCTACTTGCCCTTGCCCTTGGGCACCGCGGCGCACGTCCCCGGGCACGACGTGATCACCAGGTGGCGGTGCTTGTGCACGTCGGGGTACCCGAAGCGGAACGCCAGGTCGCGCTTGGGCTGGCCATTCCACAGGCCGCGCCACGACACCGTCGCCGCGCGGCCCGCGTCGAGGTGCGGCCCGTCGAACGTGCCGTAGGTCTCCTGCTGGAAGCCGGCCGGCGCGGCGAACATCGGCGGGATGCCGGTCGCGTCCGAGACCATCCACACGACGTGGTCGAGCAGGTAGTTGCGGATCGTCGAGAACGACTCCCACGAGAGCAGGAAGCTCGCCGCCTTGGTCATGCCCGCGACCTTGCCCTTGGCGGCGAGGTGCTTGATGACGCGGTCGTCGCCCTTGAGGTGCTCGTCGTCGAGGTTCCAGCGGATGTGGCGATAGACGCGGACGCGCGACTCGCCGGCCTTCTGGAAGCGCAGCTCCATGTTGCTGAACTTGTAGTTGCGGTTCTCGGCGGTGACCTTGTTGGGATCACCGGTGGCCGCGACTTCCTCGTCGGTGAGGTAGTGCAGCGTGCCGTCGGGCTCGATGCGGAAGTAGTGCAGCGACACCGGCGTGAAGCCGTGCACGCGCAGCGCCGACAGGCTGAAGATGAGCTGACCGGGCAGCTTGCCCGCGCGCATCGAGTCGATGAGATCCATCGTGTTCGAGAAGTCGACCGTGTACAGGAACCGCAGGAGGCGGCGCTGCTCGTCGAGCGCGGTCGACAGCGCCTTGCCGTGCAGGCCGTCGATGCTGCGCGCGTCGCCGGCGGGCTCGAGCGACAGCGTCGTGATCTCGTCGGCATCCGGGTAGACCGTGAGCGCCGTCGAGAGATCGCCGCCAGCGAACGGGTAGACCACGGTCTTGGGCAGGTTGGCCGGCACGTGCTCGGCGAAGAACGGGCGCGCCATCGTGAGCCAGTGCTCGGCGTACGACTCCTGCACCGCGCGCACCTGCTTGCAGTACTTGTCGATGATCGCGGCGTCGAGCTTGTCGGGCAGGTCGCCCTCGCCGCAGGCCGCGGCGCGGAACAGGACGTTGGCCTCGGAGATGAAATCGTGACCGGTCGGCGCGGGCTGCGCCGCGACCGCCGGCGCCGGATCCGCGGCCGCCGCGCCGGAGCCCGCCGCTGCCGCCGAGCCGCTGCCCGCGGCCGCCGCCGAACCGGAACCGGCCGGAGCTGCCGAGCCGGAGCCCGCGACCGCCGACGAGCCGGAGCCCGCGGCCGCCGACGAGCCGGAGCCCGCGGCCGCCGAGCCTTCCGCACCCGCGGCCGAGCCACTGCCCGTCGGCGCGCTCGCGCTACCGGCGGCGCTGCCGCTGGCGACCGGTGCGGCCGAGCCCACGGCGGGCGAGCTGCCGCTCTTGCAGGCGGCGAAGGCGAGGATCGACGAGAGGGCGGCGATGAGCCGCGTCCGGGAACACATGGCGTCGGATGATGCAACGAACCGAGGCGGTGGTGTCATTCCTCCGCTCCGACAATTGCTGAAAGTCGGGGGGGCCGGCCCCCGATTCCCTACTCCGCCGGGGTCGCGATCGAGGCCACGGCGGTGGCGATCTCGTCGGCGGCGTCCTCCTCGAGCCCGAGCCCGGTCCGCAGCGCCTCGAGCAGCTCGCTCTCGGGCGGCGCCAGCTCGAGGTCGGCGATCACGATCGCGAACGCGAGCGCGTAGGCCAGCGCCGCCGCGGGCGTGCCTCGGAGCTGCGCCGCGTGGGTCTGGACCAGCTCGAGCCGGGCCGCGCCATCGGCGAGCGGCGCCAGGGTCGGCGGCGCGGTGTCGAGGCGCGCGGTCGCGTAGACCCGGGCCACGACCGCGTCGAACAGCGCGGCCTCGTCGGGATCCTCGACCTCGTCCGCGGCCATCGCGAGCTGCGCGATCGCGACGATCAGCTCGGCCTCGCTGGCGGTGATCGCGGGCTCGCCCTCGCGATAGGGCCCACCGCGCCCGCTCATCACGGTGGCCACGATCCGGTCGAACTGCTCGGCGTCGATCTGCACGCGCGCACCGTACCGCGGTCGCGGGCGGGCGTGACACGCTCGGCGATGCGATCGCTTGTCACATCGCCCCGCCGCCGCGTCTGCACCTCACCCCGAACTGGAGCCCGCATGTCCGCCCGCTTCGTCGATGCCCGCGCGATCTCCTCGCTCGATCAGCTGACCGCGATCCAGGAGCAGCAGCTCGCCCTCGCCGGGCGCAAGTACGACGGCGCCGACCGCCCGGCCGCCGACCGGATCGCGGGCGACGCCCCCGAGAGCGAGGAGGGCAGCTTCCTCGGCTTCTGCGATCACTGGCGCGTCGTCGACGGCGATCACCACCTGTTCGACGCGTGGATCTACAACGTCGACAGCGGCACGATCTTCCGCGCCGATACCACCGAGGTCGTGGCCGAGATCATCCAGTTCGGCCTCGAGTGCGACGACGACGCGATCGCCGAGCAGCTCGGCGCGGCGATGGTCGCATGCAAGCTCCTCCCCCACGGCGACAGCGAGTACGCGCGCTTCGCGGCCATCCTCGCGGCCCAGGCCCCCGACGCGCCCTGATCACACCGTGCGATCGCGGCCGGCGTGCTTGGCCTCGTACAGCCGCTCGTCGGCGCGCGCGATCAGCGCCATCGGCTCGATCGCATCGACGCCGAGCTCGGCGACGCCGGCGCTGAACGTGTAGCGGACCACGCCGCCGACCGGCTCGCGCTCGGCCAGGCCGCGGCGGATGCCCTCGATGACCGCGCGGGCCTGGACCGCGCCGGTGCCGCGCAGCACCAGCGCGAACTCCTCGCCGCCGTAGCGGCCGATCATGTCGCTGGCCCGCAGCCGATCGGTGACGACCTTCGCGAAGTCGCGCAGCACCGCGTCGCCGACGACGTGGCCGTGCTCGTCGTTGACCCGCTTGAAGTGATCGAGATCGATGATCGCCACCGCGAGCCGCTCGCCGCGGCTCACCAGGTCCTGCAGCTGCTCGAGCAGGTGGCGCCGGTTGAACAGCCCGGTCAGCCCGTCGCGGATCGCGAGGTCGCGCATCCGCGCCTCGCTCGCGCGCAGCGCCTGCTCCGAGCGCCGCTGCGACGTGACGTCGCGGAAGCTCCAGACCCGGCCCACGACCTCGTCGCGCAGCACCTGCGGCCGCGAGCAGCGCTCCAAGACCCGGCCGTCGCGCAGCTCGAGGATGTCGATGGTCTCGAGGTCACCGGCGAAGATCTCGTTGGCCGCCGCGATCAGCTCGCTCGGCCCGAGGGTGAGCGAGGCCATGTGGTCCTGGACCAGCGCGAGCGAGGCGATCTGCGTGCGATCGATGCCCCACATGTCGAGCAGCCGCCGGTTGAACGCGACCACGCGCTTCTCGTCGGCGGCGAGGATGCCCTCGCCGGTCGACTCGAGGGTCGCGGTGAGCAGCGCCTCGCGCCGCGCGCGCTGCGACAGCTCGAGCGCCAGCGACGCCAGCGACGCGAGGAACGCGCCGTCCTTCTCCTCCGCGCGCGTCCACACCCGCGCCGCGCCGACGTGCTCGTGGCAGACCACGCCGACCAGGCCCAGGCCGAGGCGGATCGGCGCATCGAGCATCGCGCCGATGCCCAGCGGCGCGAGGTACCCCGGGCCGAACTCCGCGGTGCGCGGATCGGTCATCGCATCGGACGCCGCGATCGGCTCCTCCGCGGCGAGCGCGGCGAAGTACTGCGGGTAGTCGGCGGCGCGCAGCACCGTGCCGCGAGTGTGGCGCCCGGGCGTGGCCTCGTAGAGATCGATGCAGCGGAGCACGCCGTGGCCCTCGTCCATGAGCCAGATGCTGGCGCGCTCGACGCGCAGCGCGGCGACCGCGGTCTCGGTGATCGCCGGCAGCGCGCTGTCGGGGTCGCCCTCGTAGCGCCGCCAGAGCCGCGCGAGCTCGCTCAGGGCGTCGGACGTGGCGGCGTCCTTCGATGCGTCCTCCTCCATCGACAAGTAACGATTGTAGGGGCGCTCGCAAGCGTTGCTCAAGGGCGCGGTCGCGGATACCCGCCCGCGGGGATCGTGGTCCCCAGTGCGGCGTCGGTATCGCTCGCCGCGGCCCGAGTTGCCACCCACTGCCAGGTGGCCCGCGCCGTGCATCGTCGTACACCGTGCCCATGCAGCGCACGCGCAGTATTGTGTCGCTCGCCGCCGCCGCCCTGGTGGTGATGAACCTGATCGACGGCCTGATGACGCTGGTCTGGGTCCGCTCCGGGGTCGCGACCGAGGGCAACCCGTTCATGGACCGGCTGATGGCCCACGGCCCGGTCGGCTTCATGGCCACCAAGCTGGCGCTGGTCTCGCTGGGCGTCGGCCTGCTGTGGCGGCTGCGCCACCGCCGCGCGGCCGCGATCGGCATGGTCGGCGCCGCGGTGATCTACTCGTCGATCCTGCTCGTGCACCTGTCAGTCGCGCGCCACGTGGTGATGGCCGCGCTGTAGCGCTCGCCCACGAGTGCTACGGTGTCGCCGTGGCGCACGATCGCAAGAGCGAGATCCTCTCCACCTGCCCGACCGTCGCGGTGCTCGGCATCCACGACGATCCGGCGCGACCCGCCAACTACGTCCCCGCGTACCTGCACGAGCAGGGCTACCGGATCCTCGGCGTGAACCCCGCGCTCGCCGGCCGCACGCTGTTCGGTCAGCCGGTGGTCGCGTCGCTGGCCGAGCTACACGAGCCGATCGACATGGTGGACGTGTTCCGGCGCTCCGAGCTGGTCGCGAATCACCAGGCCGAGCTGCTCGCGTGCAAGCCGCGCGTGGTGTGGTTGCAGCTCGGCGTGCGCAACGATGCGGTCGCCGCCGCGCTCGAGGCCGCAGGCATCGAGGTCGTGCAGGACGCCTGCACCCTCGCCGAGCACCGCCGCCGCGGACTCGGCACGCCGCACCGGCCGTAGCTCGCGCGTCGCTACGGCGCGACGTAGCGCCACAGGCCCGTCGACCACATCGTGCCGACGAACACGTCGTGCGTGCCATCGGTCGTGACCGCGACGTGGTTGGCGCCGATCACCAGCGCTGGCGGCGTGGCCGGCGCGGTCCAGGTGTCGCCGGGCAGCGGCGCGGTCGCGAACCGCGCGCCCAGATCGCAGCCCGCGCACGCCCAGCCCCACATCGCGTAGACGTCGGTCGCCGTGCCCCACGCGACCGAGTACACGCCGTCGCGCACCCGCGCGAAGGTCGCGCCGCCGTCGTCGGAGCGGTAGACGCCATCGCCTGGGCCGCCGACGCCGGGCACGAACACGCGCATGCCGCGCTGGAAGATCTGCGCGTTGCCGTGCGCGTGGGTCAGGCCCTCGAGGCCCGGGGGTGTCGCCCAGTGCGCGCCGCCGTCGCGCGTGACCACCGGCGTACCGCCGTCCTGGGCGATCGCAAACCACGACGTGCGCGTGGTCGCCGGATCACCCGTGTCGAGGAAGAACGGATACCAGGACTTGCCGCCCGGCGGGAACGTCGCGCCGTCGACGCGCGTCCAGGTCGCACCACCATCGGTGGACTCGACCACGCCATCGGCCTCGTGCAGGCCGCTCACGAGGTGCTGGTCATCGGCCGGATCGATCGCGAGCGAGTACAGCTCCGCCGGCAGATCGTTGGGCAGGTCGGTGAAGGTCTGGCCGCCGTCGGTGGAGCGATGCAGCACCTTGTTGCCGGCGATCAGCACCGTCGCGGGCTCGGTGCCCGCGACCGCCAGCACCATGCCCATCGGCACGTAGCCGATGTCCTGGTTGATCTGCGTCCACGTGTTGCCGTAGTCGGTCGAGCGCCACACGCCAGCGCCGCCACCCGCGGTGTAGAGATCCGTCGGGTGCCGCGGATCGGCGACCACCGGGCCCGGTCCGAACTCGGGCACGGTCATCTCGATCGGCGTGACGTTGATCCACGTGCCGGCCGGGCACGTCCCCGCGGCGATGCACGGGTCGGGCGGCAGCGTGGCGTCGATCGGCGCATCGCTGGTGGCGCGCGCATCGCTCGCGGGGTCCGACGCGTCGACGGACGCATCTGCGCCGCCGCAGGCACCGAGACCGATGATCAGCGCGACCCAGGCGCGCGAGTGCTTTCGCATCATGCCGGCCGCATTGCACTGCGCATGCCGGTGGGGCGCACGCGATCGCAGGGAGTTACGCGCGGACCTGCGTGGTCGCTGGCCCCCGCGCGAGGCGCGCCGCCCACATCCGTCGTGTTCTCACGTGGCGGCGCCGGTATCGCGCGTCGCGCTCAGAAGTCGAAGTCGCGCAGGTAGTGGTCGTTGTAGCCGTCGGGGTGCTTCACCAGGTAGTCCTGGTGATAGGCCTCGGCGATCACCCATGTGGTCGCGCGCTCGATCCGGGTGACGATCGGCTTGTGCCACTTGCCGCTCGCCGCGACGCGCGCGAGCGCGTGCCGCGCCTGCGCGAGCTGCGCGTCGGAGGTCGCGAAGATCTCGGAGCGGTACTGCGTGCCGATGTCGTTGTTCTGGCGGTCGAGCTGCGTCGGATCGTGGCCGCGGAAGTACCAGTGCACGAGCAGATCCTCGTACGAGATCTGCGTGGGATCGAACACCACGCGCACCGCCTCGGCGTGGCCGGTCGTGCCCTCGGAGACGTCCTCGTACGAGACGTGCGTCGACGTGCCGCCGGCGTAGCCGACGTCGATCGACACGATGCCCGGCGCGTCGAGCAGCACGTGCTCCATGCCCCAGAAGCAGCCGCCAGCGAGGATCGCGACCTCGGTCGGGCCCTTGGCGACCGCGGCGGGCCGGGGCGAGTCGGCGGAGGCGCTGCCGCTGGTGCACGCGGCACCGGCGATCGCGAGCAAGGACAGCATCCGCAGCATCGGTGTCTTCAGCATGAGATGGATACGGCCGCCGCGCGGGCGGTTACCGGCGCGATCGCGGCGGCGCGTGAGGTCCGCGTGAGTCGCGTGGGCGGCCGTAACTTCGGCGAAGCGGAGCGTAGAGCGGGCATGACGATCACTCGCAAGCTCACCCTCCAGATCTTCTCTCTCGCGTCGGCGGCGCTGCTCTTCGGCGCCTGCAAGAAGGACGACAAGATGGCCGGCGACAAGATGGCCGGCGACAAGATGGCCGCGCCCGCGATGGCCGACGACAAGATGGCCGCACCCGACAAGATGGCCGCGCCCGCGATGGCCGATGACAAGATGGCCGGCGACAAGATGGCCGCACCCGCGATGGCTGCCGACAAGATGGCCGGCGACAAGATGGCCGACGACAAGATGGCCGGCGACAAGATGGCCGCGCCCGCGATGGCCGACGACAAGATGGCC
>JAIOQA010000442.1 GCA_021413675.1 Deltaproteobacteria bacterium
CACCGTCGACCGCATCGCGCCGGATCGCCGCCCGGCGCCGCGCCCGATCGCCCCGGTCGCCGCCAAGCCCGGTCGGCTCTCGATCGACGCCTCGCCGTGGGCGACGATCTCGGTCGACGGCAAGGAGCTCGGCCAGACGCCGCTGATCGGCGTCGCGATCGCGGCCGGCGACCACACGATCAAGGCGGTGGGCGCCAAGGGCGCCACCAAGACGTTCCGCATCCACGTCGATCCGGGTGCGACCGTGCGCAAGAAGGTGTCGTGGTGATCCGTCGCGTCCTCGTCCTCGCGCTCCCCGCGCTACTCGCCCTCTCCGCCACTCGCGCCCACGCCGACGACCCGAGCGCGCTGCTCGATCGTGCGCAGCATGCCGTCGACGAGGTCGACTACGAGGCGGCGCGCCGCCTGGTCACCGGTGCCCTCGAGGCGGGTTCGCTGTCGCACACGGACCTGGCGCGCGCCCATCAGCTCGCGGGCGTGGTCGCGGCCGCGGTCGGCGACGACGCCGGCGCGCGCGATCACTTCGTCCGCTGGATCCTGCTCGCGCCCGGCGCCCAGCTCGGCGCCGAGGTCTCGCCCAAGATCGCCGCGCCGTTCGCGCTCGCCCGCGACGAGGCCGATCGCCTGGGCGCGATGACCTTCGACGTCGAGGTGACGCGCGAACCCGGCGCCGCGGTGTTCACGGTCAACGCCCACGACCCGCTCAACCTCGCGGTCAAGCTGCGCGTCCGCATCGCCGGGGCCGCCACCGAGTCGCCGCTGCCCAGCGCGCGGGTCGAGGTCGAGGACAAGGTCCCGCTGACCGCGCAGATCACGATCCTCGACGATCGCGGCGACGAGCTGGCGACCCGCGACACCGGCGCGCCGCCGCGCGTCGGCGGTGACGCGCCCGCCGGGGCCGTGACCTCGGCCACCGCGAGCCCGGTGCACCACCATCGGATCCCCGCCGTGGTGCGCTGGCCGACCTGGGCCGCGGCCACGGTGCTCGCCGCGGGCGCGGGCGGGTACTTCGCGTGGCAGGTCCAGAAGGACCACGACGCGCTCGACGCGCTCAACGCCGACAGCTCGGCCCACACGTTCGACGAGGCGCGCGCCCTCGAGGACCGCGGCTCCAAGCACGCGATGTACGCGAACATCGGGTTCGGCGTCGCCGGCGCGGCCGCGCTCGCGACCGTGCTCACGCTGGTCCTCGACAAGGATCAGGTCGAGGTCGCGCCGCTGGTCGCGCCCGACGGCGGTGGCGCGCGCGCCACCGTCCACTTCTGACGCGCGTGCCCGCGGGATCCAACGCGGTCCGGATGGCCGCGATCCGCTACGTGAATGACGCCTTCCCCGGGTTCGTCGAGTGCGCGCTCGTCGACGTCCACGGCGCGGTGTGGACGTTCATCGAGAAGGTCCCGGTGGTCTCGCTCGCCGACCTCGACGCGCGCAGCACCTATCCGCAGCCGGTCACGGTGGCGTGTGCCGTCGTCGCGACCCGCCGCGATCCCGACGGGCGCGAGGTCGTCACGATCGACACGTCCGTGCCGTGGGGCATCGCGGCGAGCTCGGGCGAGACCCGCTTCGAGGTCGGCGCGGAGCAGCTGACCGCGAGTGACGAGCCTACAGGCTGAGGCCGACGCGGCGCCGCGCGGTCAGGCAGTGCCCGGAGCCGAGCGTGAAGTCGCGGCACGTGCGCGGGCGATCGTCGTAGATGACGCAGTGGTAGCGCGTGGTGGTCGAGCGCGGCGCGTCGGGCGAGTCGGGCGGCGCGGCGATCGGGATGCGCTCGCCACCCGCGAGCGCGGCGCAGCGATCCCCGGCGCGCCGGAGCTCGAGCTTGCCGCCGCCGCGATCGACGACGTAGCCGGGCTGGGCCTTCACCGCCGGATCGCGCGGGCCGACGTCGACCGCGTCGTACGCGGACCGGCAGCACGCGCCGCAGGTCTGGCAGTCCAGCGCGGCCTCGAACCGCTCGCAGCCCGGCCACGCCGGATCGATCTTGCCCTCGGCCTGGCGACAGCGATCGCCGCGCGCGCCGGGCACGCGCCACGCGCACGCGCCGCACGTCGCGTCGTCGGCGGGGCCGGCGGGGAGCCCGGTCGGGTGCAGCGCGGGCGCGGTCGGCGCGACCGTGTCCCAGAGCGGCGGCGGCGACGCGGGATCGCGGCGCGGCAGG
>JAIOQA010000443.1 GCA_021413675.1 Deltaproteobacteria bacterium
GTGGCGTTGGCATCGATCGCGGTCCAGCCCAGCGACGACTCCTCGGGCGCGACCGGCGCGGCCGGCGCGGGCGCGGGCGCCATGCTCGGCGGCGGCGGCGGCCCGCCGATCGCCGGGACCGGGCGCGGCGTGAGGTCGGGGGTCTCGCGCGGCTCGGCCCACGTGATCGTCTCGATCGGCGTGCCGTCGACGCGGACGGCGGTGACCTCGATCTGATCGCCGGCGACGTGGACCCGCAGGTAGTGGTTCACGCGCTCGAAGTACTTCACCGCCGCGAGATCGAGCCCGGCCGACTTGGCCTTGCGCGGGTACAGCGGCGCGCCGCCGCCGCCGGAGACGAAGTAGCGCACGCCGTCGGCCTCGGCGCGCTCGTAGACGTGATCGTGGCCCGAGAACACCGCGGTCACCTGGTACTTCTCGAACAAGGGCGTCCACCGCTCGCGCAGATCGCGCTGGCCGCCGTGCAGCGAGATCGAGTACGGCGGGTGGTGCATCACGACGAAGACGTGGTGGATGCGGCGATCGTCGCGGGCCGCGGCCAGCTCGCGCTCGAGCCACGCGGTCTGATCGGTCAGCGCGAAGCTGTTCGAGTTCGAGTCGAGGATGAGGAACTTCGACTGCGCGTAGGTGAAGCTGTAGTAGCGCTCGGCGTCGGGCGCGTTCTCGGGCACCGCGAAGAACGCGCGGTAGGTGTCGGCGGTGCGGCCGCGGCCCTGGCGGTCGTGGTTGCCGAGCGCCGGGTAGAGCACGTTGTCGCGCAGGAGCGGGCCCTCGGCGTCGAAGAACTGCTGCCACTGCTCCTCGCGCCCGCCCTCGTCGACCATGTCGCCGGTGCCGAGCAGGAAGTCCGGGACCTCCGACCGGATCCGCTCCATCACCCGGCGGTGCGAGTCGGTGCTCGAGCGGGTGTCACCGTAGACGATGAACGTGATCGGCGCGTCGGTGCCCGGCGCGGGCGGCGTGGTCAGCTCGCCGTTCCGGGTCGCGCCGCCGGAGGTGACGCTGTAGCGATAGCGGGTCGCGGGCTGGAGCCCGTTGATCACGACCTCGTGGCGCCGGGCGTCGTCGGCGGTGGCCTTGTGATCGCCGTCGGGGCCGGTGACCACGACATCGCCGGGCACCGCCTCGGCGGTCTCCCACAGGATCGTGATCGCCTCGGGGGCGGCGTTCTGGATGTACGGGCCCTTGAGCCAGCGCACGCCATCGCCCGCGTGCGCAGGGCCGCCGACGAGCGCGCCGCACGCCACCGCGAGTCCGAGAACACGGGCCCCGACCGACATCCCCGAAGGATACGGACCCGAGGGGCAACCCGGCAAGTTTCGCGCCGCCGCGCTTTCATGCCGCGGGGTTCGGCGCGACGATCCCGCCATGCGCGCGACCATGATGACCACGCCCCTCACGCTCACGCCGATGCTGCGCCGGGCGGCGACCCTGTACTCGGACATCGAGATCATCAGTCGCCGTCCGGACCGTAGTCTGCATCGCGCGACCTACGGCGACTTTGCCCGGGACGCGGTCCGGCTGGGCCGCGCCTTCATGAAGGCGGGCATGCAGCCGGGCGAGCGGGTCGCGACCCTCATGTGGAACCACGTCGAGCACCTCGCGGTGTACTTCGGCGTGCCGTGCGCTGGCGGCGTGCTGCACACGCTCAACCTGCGGCTCCACCCCGACGAGCTGGCCTACATCGCCAACCACGCCGGCGATCGCACGGTGATCGTGGATGACGTGCTCCTGCCGCTGTTCGCGAAGTTCAAGGATCGGGTCGCGCTCGATCGCGTGATCGTCGTCGGCAGCCGCGAGGCCGCGATCGCGGCCGGCGCGATCCCGTGGGACGACTTCCTCGCCACCGGCGACGACGACTGGAGCGCCCTGCCCGTCCTCGACGAGAACGCGCCGCTGGGCATGTGCTACACGAGCGGCACGACCGGCAAGCCCAAGGGCGTGGTGTACTCGCACCGCTCGACGGTGCTGCACTCGATGACCGTCGCGATGGTCGACGGCCTCGGCATGAGCCAGAAGGACTGCGTCCTGCCGGTCGTGCCGATGTTCCACGCCAACGCGTGGGGCATCCCGTTCGCGACCGCGATGGTCGGCGCCAAGGTCGTCATGCCCGGGCCCTACCTCGACGCGCCCAGCCTGCTCGAGCTGATGGAGACCGAGCAGGTCACCTGTGCCGCCGGCGTGCCCACGATCTGGGCGGCGATCCTCGAGCAGCTCGACAAGGCGCCGCGCCAGCTCGCGCCGGGCACGCGCATGGTGGTCGGCGGGTCGGCCGCGCCCGACGCGATGATCCGCGCGTTCGATCGCCACGGCCTGCGCGTGATCCACGCCTGGGGCATGACCGAGACCAGCCCGCTGGGCTCGGTCGCGCACGTGCGCTCGACCGACGGCGACGAGGAGGAGCGCTACGCGACCCGCGCGCGCCAGGGCGTGCCGTCGCCGACCGTCGAGCTGCGCGCGGTCGACGATCGCGGCCTCGTGCCGTGGGACGACACCCGCTCGGGCGAGCTGCAGGTGCGCGGGCCGTGGGTCGCCGCCAGCTACTACGATCAGCCCGACGCCGCCGACCGCTGGACCGACGATGGCTGGTTCCGCACCGGCGACGTCGTGACGATCGATCGCCACGGCTCGATCAAGATCGTCGACCGCACCAAGGACCTCATCAAGAGCGGCGGCGAGTGGATCTCGTCGGTCGATCTCGAGAACGCGCTGGTCGCGCACCCGGCGGTGCGCGAGGCCGCGGTGATCGCGGTGCCGCACCCGAAGTGGGGCGAGCGGCCGCTCGCGGTGGTCGTGCTGCGCGAGGGCAAGACCGCGACGCCCGAGGAGCTGCGCGCGTTCCTCGGCGAGCACTTCGCCAAGTTCCAGGTGCCCGACGCGGTCGAGTTCATCGACGCGATCCCCAAGACCTCGACCGGCAAGCTGCTCAAGAGCGCGCTGCGCGAGCGCTACGCGATCTGGAGCTGGTGATCGGTACCTGCTCATGATCGACCGCGGCCGCATCCCGTTCTACGCCGACACGCCGATCGCGGGCGCGTCGTTCGATGCGCTGGCGCGCGCGCCGTGGGCCGATCGCCTGGTCGAGCTGGTGACCGCGCGCCCGGCCTAGCCGCTGGTGCTCGGGCTGGTCGGCGCCGCTGGCACCGGCAAGACCTCGATCCTCGCGATGATGGGCGAGCGGTTCGCGGACCGCGCCGATCTGCACGCGTTCGCGATCGACGCCTGGGCCGCCGCCGACGCGCCCGCGGTCAACGAGATCTTCCTGCGCGAGATCGCGCGGATCTTCGAGGTCGAGAACGCGCTCGGCACCGCCGGCAAGGTGCGCGAGCGGCTGTTCGAGCTGGGCGGCGTGGTGTCGGCGGTCGCGCGCCTCGCCGGCGTCAAGGTCGACGTGAAGAGCGCGCTCGAGCAGAGCCCGGACGCGCTGCGCGATCAGGTCGTCACGCTGACCACCGCGATCGGCAAGCGCATCGTCGTCGCGATCGACGGCCTCGACCGGCTGCCGCCGCTCGACGCGATCGCGATCCTCAAGCTGGTCCAGCGCTGGGCCCGGTTCCCGTACATCGGCTTCGTGATCGCGATGGATCGCGACCAGCTCGCGCACAACCTGCAGCGCATCGACGGCGACGCCGACGCGCTCGATCGCATCGTCGGCATGGAGCTGGCGATCCCGCCGCCCGATCGGCTGATGCTGGCGGCCTGGGTCCGCGGCGCGCTGACCGAGCTGGCGGCGGCCCTCGAGCTCGATCCGGATCCGGCGCTCGCGCTGTTCGCGGTCGAGGACGGCGCCGGGCTCGCGCTGGTGCCGTCCCTGCGCCACGCCAAGCGGCTGCTCAACGCGCTCGGCGCGGCCTTGCCGCTCGCGCCGCCGCCGATCGAGCTGCGCGCGGCGGTGCTGCTCGAGCTGGTGCGGGTGGCGTTGCCCACGGCGTATCCGCTGGTCCTCGACCGGCTGCCGCTCGCGACCGACGCGATCGCGCGCGGCGCGCTGACCACGGATCTGCTGCGGATCGCGGCCGCGCACCCGCGGCCCGAGGCGGCGGCGATCGTCGTGCGCGCGCTCGTCGGATCCTGAGATCGCCGCGGCGGCGGCGCGATCGTATGATGGTCGCCTTCGATCTCGAGGGAGGCTGGGATGACGACGAACGCGATGCGAGTGGTGGGGAGCGCGGCCCTGGTGATGGGCGCGCTGGTGGCGACGACCGCGCCGGCGCGCGCGGGGTTCGCGGCGGGCGATCCGGTGGTGGCCGAGTGGCAGGAGGGCGAGTTCTACAGCGGCACCGTCAAGGCGCACGACGGCAAGCAGGTCGTGGTCGCCTGGACCGACGGCAGCGAGCCAACGCCGGTGCCGGCGGACAAGACCTTCGCGATCCCGAAGAAGGACAAGCGCGCGCTCAAGGTGAAGACCCTCGGGCTGTGCGCGTACGGCGACAAGTCGCGGTGGTGGGACTGCCGCGTCACCAAGGTCACCGCGACGGGCGTGTCAGTCGACTACCTCGACGGCGACAAGGCCGACCTCGGCTACGACGGGATCATCGTGCCGACCGGCAAGGCGGCGAAGCAGCTCGCGGCCCGCGCCAAGGGCGGCGGTGGCGGTGGCGGTCGCGGTGGCGGCGGCGGCGGTGGCGGCGGTGGCGGTGGCGGTGGCGGCGGGTTCAACCCGACCCTGCACGACGACGACGATGACGACTACGACTACGAGCTCGAGTGCGGCAGCTCGACCACGCACTCGAACATCACGCATCACTCGACGGTCACGCTCAGCAAGGGGTGCACGCTCCGGGTCGCCGGCGGCGAGCAGGCGCTGAAGGGCGACATGGCCTGCGAGATCAAAGGCGGATCGCTGAGCTGCCACTGACGGTGCTGCGTCGCCCGCCGGCCGAGGCGCCGATGTAGGCCAGAGAAGCTCGCAGGTCGGGATCGCGCCCGCACGAGTTGTACATGCCCTGACGAACCGGCCGATACGTCAGGTGATGGTGGCACCCAGTCCCGCTCGAACACCCGCGCAGGATCTGCCCCAGCAGCTGATCCAGCAGATCCGCTCGGCCGAGCTGCGCATCCCGCCCTACCCCGCGGTGGCGAGCTCGCTCGAGCGCCTCGGCCAGGACGGCTCGACCCTGCCCGAGGTCGCCGCGATCGTCGCGACCGACGCGGCGCTCGCCGCCAACGTGCTCCGCCACGCCGCCTCCGCGGTCGCGCGGACCACGGGCCCGATCACGCTCGAGGCCGCGATCTGGAAGCTCGGCTTCGAGGAGCTGGTCCGCCTGGTCTTCGCGCTCAGCCTCGGCGCGGGCGCCGGCGCACCGGGACCGCTCGCGCCGCTGCGCCGCGATCAATGGCGGCGCTCCCTGCTGTCCGCGATGTTCTGCAAGGAGCTCGCGCCGCGCCGCGGGCTCCAGGCCGACCAGGCGTTCCTCGCCGGTCTGCTCCACGACTTCGGGGGCGTCGCGGTGCTCGCGTGCATCGAGTCCAGCGCGATCGAGCCCCGCCCGACCTTGCCCGAGGCGACCTGGCGCGAGCTGGTCGAGATGCTGCACGTCGAGTTCGGCATGATCATCGCGACGCGCTGGAAGCTGCCGGAAGCGATCACCGAGGTCATCGCGCACCACCACGCGCCGCAGGGCTGCGCGCGTGTCTACCGCCCCCTCGTCCAGCTGGTCGCCGCAGTCGATCAGATCATCGCGATCCTCGACCGGGGCTCGACGGGCGGCATCGCCGCCCTGACCGAGGTCCCCGGCCTCGAACACGACGAGCGCTTCCGGATCGGCGCGCTCATGCCGAAGGTGGGAGAACAGATGGCCGCGTTCGAGGCTCCGATCTCGCGCGAATCCGCGCCGTCCGCGATCGAGCGCACGCAAGCGCCTGACGAGGGCTGGCCGGTCGACTTTCCGGTCGAGGGTCGCCGCCAGGCCGCGTATCGCGCGGTCGCGCTCGCGCCCAACGCGTTCAAGTTCCGCAGCGCGACGGCGATGCAGCCGGGCTGGCTGCACGACGTGACGCTGCACTGCCCGCCCGAGTCGATCGCGATGATGGTCAACGTGACCGCGTGCGACCCGACGCGCGAGGGCGACTTCCTGATCGCCGCACAGCCGTTCGGGCTGAGCGGCGACGTCAAGGCCGCCTGGCTCCGCCTGGTGGGCCGCACCCGCCGAACCTGATCCGAGGAGCTCCGATGACGATCCAGACCCGCCGCGCGGCCTCGACCTCCACCGACCCGCGCACCGCCGCGCGCGAGCTCCACGCCGGACTCGCCGGCGAGAACCCCGCGCTCACGATCTTCTACTGCGCGCCGACGTATGACCTGGCGGCGCTGGGCGCCGAGCTCGCGGCGCTGTTCGGCGCCGACGCGCCGCTCATCGGCTGCACCACCGCCGGCGAGATCACCCCGCAGGGCTACCTCGAGGGCTCGATCACCGGCGTCGCGATCGGCGGCCCCGGCGTCGTCGTGCACACCGAGCTGATCCCGCGGCTGCGCGAGTTCGAGCTGGCCCGCGGCGAGGCCGCCGCGCGCACCGCGATGGCGGCGATGCGCGCCCAGGGCGTGGCCCCGAGCGGCGCGACCTGCTTCGGCTTCCTGCTCGCCGACGGGCTCGCGATGCAGGAGGAGATGCTGGTCTCGAGCATCTACAGCAGCCTCGACGGCATCCAGCTGATCGGCGGCTCCGCCGGCGACGGCGTCCAGTTCGGCTCGACCCACCTCTACCACCGCGGCCGGTTCCACACCGACTGCGCGCTGTTCTCGCTCATCGCCACGCCCTCGGCGTTCCGGGTGTTCAAGACCGAGCACTTCGCGCCCTCGTCCGGGAAGATGGTCGTGACCGGCGCCGAGCCGGCGCGGCGGATCGTCACCGAGATCAACGGCGAGCCCGCCGCGCGCGAGTACGGCCGGATGGTCGGCCTCGCCGTCGACAAGCTGACCCCGATGATCTTCGCGGCCCACCCGGTCGTGGTGCGGGTCGGCGGGCAGAACTACGTGCGCTCGATCCAGAAGGTCAACGACGACGAGAGCCTCAGCTTCTTCTGCGCGATCGACGAGGGCATCGTGCTCACCGTCGCCGAGGGCGGCGACATCGTCGGCAACCTCGAGGACGCGTTCGCCAAGGTCGAGCGCGAGCTCGGGCCGCCGGCGCTGGTGCTCGGCTGCGATTGCATCCTGCGATCGATCGAGATCGGCCAGCGCGGGGTCCGCGATCGCATCGGCGCGATCTTCGCCGCGAACAACGTGGTCGGCTTCGCCACCTACGGCGAGCAATACAACGCGATGCACGTGAACCAGACGTTCACCGGCGTCGCGATCAGCGCGAGGTGATCCCATGGCGACGGTCGAGGAACTGGAACGCGAGGTCGCGCGCCTCACCAAGGTGAACCGCAAGCTCATGGAGCGCGTCGAGCGCGAGATGGACCTCCAGGGCAGCGCGTTCTCGCTGTTCCAGGCCGCGACGTCGCTCGAGGACAAGGTCCGGACTCGCACCGAGGCGCTGACCTCGACGATGACGACGCTCGAGCAGGCCAACGCCGAGCTGGTCAAGGCGCGCGACGCCGCCGACGCGGCGAGCCGCGCGAAGTCCGAGTTCCTCGCCAACATGAGCCACGAGATCCGCACGCCGATGAACGGCGTGCTGGGCATGGCCGAGCTCCTGCTCTCGACCGACCTGACGCCGCGGCAGCGCAACCTGACCGAGAACGTCCAGCGCTCGGCGGTCAGCCTGCTCGCGGTCATCAACGACATCCTCGACTTCTCGAAGGTCGAGGCCGGGCGCCTCGAGCTCGAGGAGCTCGACCTCGATCTGCGCGACGTCATCGAGGACACCGCCGAGCTGCTCGCGCGCTCGGCCCACGTGAAGGGCCTCGAGCTGGTGACCGCGATCCCGCCCGAGGTCTCGACCCGGCTGCGCGGCGACCCCGGCCGGCTGCGCCAGATCATCACCAACCTGGTCGGCAACGCGATCAAGTTCACCGAGAAGGGCTGCGTGACCGTCGCGGTCCACGCGAACCCGCCCGACGAGCGCGGCTTGCGCGCGCTGCAGATCGACATCAAGGACACCGGCATCGGCATCTCGCGCTCGACGCTCGACCGGCTGTTCAGCGCGTTCACCCAGGCCGACGGCTCGATGTCGCGGCGCTACGGCGGCACCGGCCTCGGCCTGGTCATCGTCCGCAAGCTCTGCCGGATGATGAACGGTGACGTCACCGTGACCAGCGAGCCCGGCAAGGGCTCCACCTTCTCGGTCGTCGTGCGCCTGCCCCCGGCTGGCCAGCTCGACGACCTCGTCGATGACTTCGGCGGCATCAGCGTCGCGGGCAAGCGCGCGCTGATCGTGGACTGCTGCCCCGCGGCCCGCGCCGCGCTCGCCGATCAGCTGCGCGGCTTCGGCATGCTGTGCGACGTCGTCGAGACCGCCGAGGTCGGCGCGGTCATCCTGCGCGCTGGCCACGACGGCCGCGCTCCTCACGCGCTGGTGTTCGCGTCGATGCCGGTGCCGTGGACGATCGCGGACGCGCCGGCGCCGGCGTGGATCCGGCTGGTCCGCGACGGCGACGAGCGCGATCGCTCGGTGCTCGGCGCGATCGAGCTGCCCAAGCCGGTGCGCCGCTGGCGCCTGATCGGCGCGCTGCGCCACGCGTTCGGGGTCAGCGCGCCACCGCGCCGCACCCGCGCGCGCAGCACGACCGGCCTCAGCCGGACCCTCGCGCTCCGCGTGCTGGTGGCGGAGGACA
>JAIOQA010000444.1 GCA_021413675.1 Deltaproteobacteria bacterium
CCGCGGTGTGGCGCCGCGTCGAGCTGGTGCAGCGCGGCCTCGGCGAACGCATCGTGTTCGCGGTCGGCCAGCAGCTGCGGGTCAGCGAGGAGGCGCTCGACGAGGATTTGCCCGGCGCGCTGTACGTCTACAAGCGCACGATGGCGGCGAAGGCGATCCTCACGCGGGTCGAGGCGGTGGCCGCGGCGACGATCGCGGTCGCGCCGGTCGCGCCCGAGCTGCCGTTCGGCGAGCCGGCGGCGAAGCCCGCGAAGAAGGCGACTGCGAAGAAGGCGGCGAAGGAGCCCGCGGCCGAGCCGCCGGAGAAGCCGGCGAAGGCCGCGAAGCCCGCGACGCCGAAGAAAGCCGCGAAGCCCGCGAAGCCGACCTGAGTCAGTGCGGCCCGGGCACGCCGCGGGTCGCCGCGAGGTAGCGGATCACCTCGATCGTCTTCGCGATGAAGCGGTACTCGCCGTGGGTCGCGATCGTCACCCGCTCCGGCGCCGGCGCCGCATCGGGGCCGAGCACGAGGATCGGCGTCGCCTGGTTCTCCTCGCCGAGCAGGTCGACCAGTGGCTTGCGCGGCCTGGGCCAGCCGAGCTCGACGATGTCGAGCGTGTCCCGGACCTGCGGGTAGTAACTCAGGAAGCCCGCGACCTGCGCGGCGTAGGGACAGAAGCAGACCCGGCCCTGGTCCTCGAACCCGGGCTTCAGCATGAAGAGCGTGTCGCGCGTGAGCATCGCGCAAACTGTACTCAGAACATCCCGTGCACGACCAGCCCGGTGAACCCGGCGCTCTGCACCGCGTCGAGGCGCAGCGTCACCGCGCCACCCGCGACCTCGAAATCGCCGCGGCCGTGCGCGCGCCAGCTCGCGCGCGGCTGGGTGATCGTGATGAGCGCGCCGACCGGCAAGCCGATGAGCGCGCCGACCACGCCCTCGCGCCACGCGTCGTAGCCGTAGCCCGCGATCAGGAGCCCGCCGCCAGCGAGAGCCACCGAGCCGGCGATGTTGAGCCAGAACACCTGCCGCTCCTCGTGCGCGGTCTTCACCAGCGCCGCCGACGCCGCCACGAGATCGGCGCACGCGTCTGACGTCGGCGGGCCCGGCCGCGTGATCTTCAGCGGCAGGATCACGTGCGGCAGCGCGCCGAGCACCGCCTTGCCCGCGCCGATGTACAGCCCGGCCTGGACCTTGTCGTCGACGTCGCGGCCCGGATACCAGCGCGCCGCGCCCATCGCGCCCTGCGCCACCGCGACCGCGCCGAGGCCGAGCCCCCAGCCGAGATCCCAGCGGTGCGCCTTGTGCGCCTCGTGATCGAGGTGGGCGCGGATCGACGCCGCGCGCGCCGCGGCGTCGGCAGGGCAGCCCTCGGCGACCGCGCGGGTGGCGAGCCCGGCACAGAGCCCGATGATCAACAGGCGGGTCGTCATGTGCGATCGACGATACACGCTCATCGATCGGCGCGAAGTGACCGGCGCGGTCATCTATACTGACCGCGTGCCGACCCGCGCCCTCGTGCTCGTCGATCTCCAGAACGATTTCTGTCCCGGCGGCGCGCTCGCCGTCAGACAGGGCGATGAGGTCATTGCGGTGGCCAACCGGGTCACGCGCCACTTCGAGCTGGTCGTCGCGACCCAGGACTGGCACCCCGCGGACCACGCCAGCTTCGCCGCGAACCATCCGGGGCGATCGCCCTACGAGGTGATCGATCTCGATGGTCTGCCGCAGGTGCTGTGGCCGGTGCACTGCGTGCAGGGCACGCCCGGCGCCGCGTTCCGCGCCGATCTGGACGCGACCATCGCGAAGGTGTTCGTGAAGGGCACCAACCCGCGCGTCGACAGCTACAGCGGCTTCCACGACAACGGCCACCGCGGCTCGACCGGCATGGGCGAGTGGCTGCGCGCCCAGGGCGTGACCGCGATCCACGTGCTCGGCCTCGCCACCGACTACTGCGTGCAGTGGACCGCGCTCGACGGCCGCGCCGATGGCTTCGAGGTCACGCTGATCGCCGACGGCTGTCGCGCGGTCGAGCTCGCGCCCGGCGACGGCGAGCGCGCGATCGCCGCGATGCGCGCGGCCGGGGTGATCGTTACCGACAGCGGCGCGCTGGCGTCACAGGGGCTCCCATGAAATTCCTCGCCTACCCTGCCCTCGCCCTCGGCGTCGCCTGTAGCAGCCCCGCGCCGATCGCGCCCGACGCCGGCCCGAAAGACTGGACGGCGATGGACGTCCCCGCCTCGACGGTGCCGGAGCCCGGCGTGCGGCGCGAGGTCTTCACGGTGCCCGGCACCACGCCGCCGCCCAACCCGTCGACCTCGGCGAGCACGCCGACGGAGCTCAACGCGTCGCAAGTCGCGCGCTATCGCCAGGACGTCACGCCACCGGCGCCAGCGCGCGCGATCCTGGTCGCGTATCCCGGCTTCCTCGGCGGGGCCGGCAGCTGGGATCAGCTCGCGCGCCAGCTCGTGAAGGACGCGGCGACCCGCGGCGAGGTCATCGAGGTGTGGGCGATCGATCGCCGCTCGAACCTGCTCGAGGATCTGCGCGGCGCGAATACCGCCGAGGCCGCGGGCAACCCCGAGATCGCCAATGGCTGGTACTTCGGCGACGAGACCCTCGGCGGCCAGGCGTTCCCGGGCTTCGTCTCGCAGGACGACGCGTCGTACATGAGCGAGTGGGGCCTGGCCACGCACGTCGAGGATCTGCACGCGGTGATCGCCAAGGTCGCCGCCACCGATCGCAAGGCCCGCGTGTTCCTGCTCGGCCACTCGCTCGGCGGCTTCTTCGCCGAGACCTACGCGGCCTGGCGCTTCGCCGATGGCAGCCGCGGCGCCGACGAGCTCGCCGGGCTGGTGCTGATCGACGGCGTGCTGTCGCCGACGCCGATCACCGAGACCGAGTACCACGAGGGCACCTCGGGCGGCCTGTTCTCGCAGCCCGGCGTCGACACGATCCGCGCGAGCGGGCCGCGCTACTTCGAGATCCCGCTGTTCGGCGTCGGCATCTTCGCGCGCGTCGAGATCCTGTCCTTGCGCGCGCTCGTCTCGCCCGACGCGGTGATCGACGATCCGGGCCGCGACGACGCGCTCCGCATCCAGCTGTCGATGGGCGCCAACAAGCTGCCGCCGATGACCAACGCCGCGGCGCTCGGCTGGGGCCTCGACGACGACTCCGACGCGCTGGTCATCACCGCGCCGTCGCTGGGCGAGCCCGCCGGTGGGCCGACCGCGCTCTACGACAACACGATCGCGGGCAAGCAGCTCAGCCACCCGGCGTCGTCGACCGCGACCTACACGTGGATCGACGCGACGCCGACCGACCCCGACGATCGCACGCACCTCGCGGATCTCGCGCACGCGTTCAGCGACGGCCGCACCAACTTCGCCGAGTGGTACTTCCCCAACCGGCTCGCGCTCGATCTGGGCGCGGTCGGCGGCGCCGCGGTGCCCGCCGATGGCTGGCAGGCCGCCGCGGGCCTCCGCGCGTTCGACGGCGCACTCGACGACGCGCCGATCCTGTGCATCCCGGCGCAGCTGCAGAGCGCCGACGACTGCGCGCTGGTGCAGGCGCGCGTCGCGCAGACGGTCGGCCCCGATCGCCCGAAGACCGGCGCGACCCGCGCCGAGGGCATGGGCTTCACGACCTTCGTCGCGACCGGCTACACCCACCTCGATCCGCTGACCGCGATGGCCCGGCCCGACAACCTCGTGCCGGCGACGATCCTCGACTTCGCGATCGCCAACTCGCCGACCGGCACGACCGCGGTTCCGCCGGCGCTGTAGCGAGCGAACCGGTGCGGCCGCGCGCCGGTTCGTGATACGCGATCGCGATGGGCGTGATCATCATCGGGACGCGGGCGTACGGGCAGGTCGATGAGCATGCCGGGCAGTGCGCGAAGACCGCCTTCGTGCACCTCAACTTCGCGCCGCTGTTCCCGCGCGCGTCGTTCTGGGTCACGCACGGCGCCGACGGCGAGGGCGCGGAGCCGATCAGGCTCCACGGCAAGAGCGTGGCGGCGGTCTACCTGCGGTTCTGGGGCGTGGCCCTGGCCGGCCTGGTGCTGCTGACCGTCCCGGGCATCCTCGGGCTGGCGGCCGGCGGCGTCGTGGTCGCCGCGAGCATCTGGAGCTGGACCTGGTGGTCGCTGCGCGGCACACGTGCGCAGCGGCGCAGCGACTACAACCTGGTGGCGTTCGGCACGCGCTGCGAGCCCGAGCACATGCTGCCGGCGCAGCGCGAGGTCGTGGAAGCGCGCCTCGCCGCGCGCTGGACCGCGCGCGACACCGGGCGATCGCCGAACGAGGTGGCGCGCTACGGCACCGCGAGCGTCGACGAGGCCGTGCTCGCATACGGCCTCCTGCGCCTGGCCGCGGCCAAGCGCGGCCGCGCCGGCGCCGACGATCGCGCCGCTGCCGAGCGGCTGCTCGACGGCAATCATGAGGCCCCGCCCGCGGACGACGGGCCGTACCGCGCGACCGCCACCGAGGCGCTCCCCGATCACGCCGCCGCGATCGCGGCGCAGGCGCGCGCGCTGAGCACGCCACCCGCGCAAACCACCGGTCGTGCGCCGGCGCGCCGCCGCTGGATCCATCGCCCGCGCGTTCAGCTGGTCGGCCTGGCGTTCGTGACGCTGCTCGCGGCGACGAGCCTCGGGTGGCTGCGGCAAGGCGTGCTCGGATTCCCGACCGTCACCGCGGGCGATCTCACAACCGCGCTCGACACGCCACGCCTGGTCTCGATCGATCTCGACTCGGTGACGGACGCGGGCTGGCTGCGGCTCACGCCGTTGCGCGACGGCGACTTCGTGCGCGGGCGGATCGTGTTCGGCCGGGTCGGTGGTCGCGTGCTGCCGATCGCGATCGGCGAGGACGACGACCTGCCCGAGGGCCGCGTCGCCGGCGAGCTGCGCCGCATCGACGGCGTCCGCGACGAGGCGTGGACCGATCGCATCTACCAGGATCCGTCGCTGGCGAGCGCGAGCGTCGACTACTACCTGGATACCGACCGCAGCTTCGGCACGCGCCGGCTCCGCCTCGTGGTCGCCGCGAGCTTTCTCGGCTTCGCCGTAGTCGGCTGGATCTTCTGGCTGCGCGCCTGGCGCCGCCGTCGGCGCGCGTAGCGGTCAGTCAGTCAGAGCCTGAGAAGCTTCGCTTCCAGGCTCTTGGTCGATCGATCGGCCCGCGCGAAGACGCGCAGCCCGATCTCATCCGGACCCTGAGCCGCCGAGCCTCGCTCGGCTCAGCGCGAGCGCGTTCGCCGGCTTTCAGCTGGCGCTCGCGCCATGTCCCGGCGACCCTCGCGCCATGAAGCATCCCGCTGCAGTTTCGGTGGCCACGTGCTTGATGATCGCGGCGCTGACCGCCCCCGGCCGCGCCGAGCCCGCGCCGCCCGACGCCCAGCGCGTCATGCGCGACATCTACAAGGAGCTGGTCGAGATCGACACCTCCCCCACGGGCGACACCTACGCCGCGGCGAAGGCGATGAGCAAGCGGCTGATCGCCGCGGGGTTCCCGAAGGCCGACGTGCAAGTGTTCAAGCCCGCACCGAAGCGCGGTGACCTGGTCGCGCGGCTGCGCGGCACCGGCAAGCGCAAGCCGCTGCTGCTGGTCGCGCACATCGATGTCGTGGCCGCGCGGCGCGAGGACTGGACCACCGATCCGTTCAAGCTCGTCGAGAAGGACGGCTACTTCTACGGGCGCGGCACCGGCGACGACAAGTACATGGCGGCGGCGTGGGTCGCGAACATGATCCGGTGGAAGAAGGAGGGCTACAAGCCCGACCGCGATCTCATCCTCGTGCTCGAGACCGACGAGGAGACCGCGGACGAGGCCAACGTCGGGATGCGGTGGCTGCTCGCGAAGCACAAGGATCTGCTCGACGCGGCGTACGCGATCAACGAGGGCGGTGGCGTCGGCGTGCGCGACGGCAAGCCGTTCGCGAACAGCGTGCAGACCGCGGAGAAGCAGTTCCAGAGCTTCTGGATCGAGGCGCGCAACCCGGGCGGTCACAGCTCGCAGCCGCGCAAGGACAACGCGATCTACGAGCTCGCAGATGCGCTCGCGCGGCTCGAGAAGTTCGACTTTCCCGTCCACCTCAACGACACCACCCGCGGGTTCTTCGCCAAGATGGGCAAGCTCGAGGCCGGTCAACTCGGAGCCGACATGACCTCGGTCGCCAGTGACAAGCCGACGCCAGCAGCGATCGCGCGACTCAGCGCGATGCCGCCGTACAACGCGCAGCTGCGCACGACCTGCGTTCCGACCCGGCTCGAGGGCGGCCACGCCGACAACGCGCTGCCGCAGGTCGCGCGGGCGATGGTGAACTGCCGCATCCTCCCCGGCGAGACCGTCGAGCAGATCGAGAAGACGCTCACCACCGTGCTCGCCGATCCCGCGCTGGTCATCACCACGCCGCAGCGCGAGACGCCGAGCGACGTGTCGGCGATCAACCCGGAGCTCCAGACCGCGGTCGATGCGCTGACCGCGAAGTTCTGGCCCGGCATCCCCGCGGTGCCGACGATGTCGGCGGGCGCGACCGACGGTCGGTTCCTGCGCACCGCGGGGATCCCGACCTTCGGCCACAGCGGGCTCGCCGCCGACATCTTCGACGTGCGCGCGCACGGCAAGGACGAGCGGGTCTCGGTCCAGGCGCTCTTCGAGGGCCAGGAGTACCTCTACGAGCTGGTCAAGGCGCTGTCCTCGGGGACCTGAGGCCCGCGCCCGGCGCGCGGCCGCGATTCAGGGCGCGAGCGTGCGGACGAACGCCGCCGCGCTGGCGGCCAGCGCCTTCGCCGGCGCGTCGCTGAGCGCGGCCACCCGATCGCGAGCCGCACTCGCCAGCGTCATGGCCCGCGCGCGATCCCGCGGCGCGACCACGCGCGCGAGCGCCAGCTCGATCGCCGCGCGCTGCATCGGCGCCTGGGGATGCGCGTCGAGGATCGCCAGCGCCTGCGCGAAATCCTTCTCGGCATCGATCGATCGCCCCGCGCTGGCGTAGAGCTCCCCGCGTACCGCGCGCGGCACGATGCCGAGCGTGGGCGTGCCGGTGTCGCCATCGGCCATCGCGACCGCGTGGTCGGCGAGCGCCAGCGCCGCCGCCGGATCCTTGCGCGCGACCGCGATCTGCGCGGCCACGAGGTCGGCGTCGATCACGTCGCGGTCGTCGGGGTGCGCGGCGTAGATCGCGAGCGCCTCGCGGATGCGCGCCTGCGCGTCGTCGAGGCGGCCGAGCGACAGGAGCGTGTTCGCGATCGCGGTGGCGGTGCCCGCGTAGAGCTCGCTGGTCGGCCCGACCGCAACCGCGTGGATCGCGAGCGCGTGCTGGTAGGCGTCGAGGGCCTCGGGCATGCGGCCCAGATCGAACAGCACGCCGCCGAGGTTGTTCCACGTGCGGCCGGTCTTGCCGTTGTCGGCGCCGTACGCGCGCGTGTCGCTCGCGATCAACCGCCGGAAGGTCTTCTCGGCGGCGTCGAGCTGGCCGCGCTGGCGCTGCAGGATGCCGATGACGTTCAGGTAGTAGCCGAGATCGGGATGATCGGGCCCGAGGTGGCGCTCCATGATCGCGAGCGCCTGGGTCATGTAGCGATCGGTGATATCGAGCTCGCCCTGTAGCTGCGTGACGCGCGCGTACGAGCGCAAGGTCTTGGCCCACTTCGGATCGTCGTCGCGGTAGAGGTCCTTGCGCAGCGCGAACATCTGATCGACGTCCTTGCGCGCCAGATCGAGCTGGCCGAAGCGCATGTGCGCGTTCGCCATCGTCTCGGCCAGGTCCGCGACCTGATCCGGAGGCTGGCCGAAGCGCCCGAGGAGCCCGCGCGCCTCGTCGCTGATCCACGCGGTCTGACCGCGATCTTCGAGGAAGTAGCCGGTCAGGTCGATCGACTTGACGAGGACGTCGAAGCGCAGGCGATCGGCGCCCGCGGACTCGGCCTCGAGCGCGGCCTCGCGGTACGCGGCCAGCGCCGGCTCGTACTGATCGAGCTGGCGCAGCATCATGCCGCGCCAGTACAGCGCCTCGGCGACCAGCGCCGGCGCGCCGAGCGCGCGCGCATCGGCGACGACCGGATCGACCCTGGTCAGGCCGTCCTTGTGGCGCGCGGCGTCGTGCATCGCCTTGAGCTCGGCGAGGCCGGCCTCGACCCGCGCGAGGCGCGCGCGGCCGTCGGCGTCCGCGGGCGTCGGCCGCAGCGCGAATGCATCGGCGCGCTGGCAGATCGTCGGCGGGCGCAGCGCCAGCACCGCGCTGGTCCCGCGGGCCAGCACCTCGGGATCGCCACTCGCGAGCAGCCGCGTGACCGCGCCGAGATCGAGCTGCAGCCGGTCGAGGCACGCCATGCGCCGATCCATCACCTCGGTCGACTGGCCGCCGCGCACCCGCGTGTCGGCGCAGGTATCGCCGCGCTCGGCGACCAGCGCCTGGGCGTAGCGATCGAGCGCGCCCTCGGTGCGCGGCCACTCGGCGTCGAGCGCGGGCTGGTGCGCGCCACGAAACGCCGTCGCCAGCCGCTGGCGCACGGTCGCGTCCCAGGTCCCGGCGAGATCCTCCTCGAAGCCGCCGCAGGTCGGCGCCGGCGTGCGGCTCGCGAGCGCCAGCATCACCGCGGCGCCGGCCGCGCCCGCGCCCGCGAGCGCGATCCACCAGCGCCGCCGCGATCGCGGGAACAGCTCGGCGAGCAGCGCCTCCATCGACGGAAAGCGATCGGCCGCCGCGAGCGACAGCCCGCGCACCAGCGTGCGCCGCAACCGCGCCGGGATCGGGCGCGCCCCGGGCAGCTCGACCGGACCGCGCGCGATCGCCGCCATGCGCGCCGGCCCGGGCGCATCGAACGGCCGCCGCCCCGACAGCGCCTCCCAGAGCGAAACGCAGTAGCTGAACTGATCGGAGCGCGCGTCGGCGTCGCCGCCCTCGGCTTGCTCCGGCGCCATGTACGCCGGCGTGCCGACGATCGCGCCGGTCGCGGTGACCGGCCCATCGACCGCGGCCGCGTCGCCGTGCGGCTCGGGCGTCGGCAGGCCGCGCACGATCCCGAGGTCCGCGACCCGGACACGCCCGTCGCGCCCGAGCAGCACGTTCGACGGCTTGAAGTCGCGGTGCACCAGGCCGGCCTCGTGCGCGGCGGCGAGGCCCCGCCCGGCGGCAGCGAACACCGCGAGGATCTCGGCGGGCTCGCGCGGCTCGCGCAGCCAGTGTGCCAGGTCGCTGCCCTCGACCAGCTCCGTCGCCAGGTACGGCTGGCCGTGATCGATCGCGGCCTCGTGGATCGTGAGGACGTTGGCGTGATGCAGCCTCGCGAGCGCCTGGGCCTCGCGCAACAGTCGCTGCGGATCGCCACCGCGGTGCAGCACCTTCACCGCGATCGCGCGGTCGAGCACCGGATCGTAGGCCCGATAGACCGTGCCCATGCCGCCGCGGCCGAGCATGCCCAGCACGATGAACCGACCGATGCGCTCGCCGTTGGCGCGCGCGGTGTCGTCGTGATCCGGCGACGTCGTGCTGTCGCCGACCACCGACGTCTGCGCGTCGGCGGTGGTCTCCGCGCCAGGGGGCGAGCTCGCGCGGTCGGGGTCGGGCACGGCCGCGTCTCTACCATCCGGGCGCGCGACCACCAAGCCGCGCGTCGACCGCACGTTGGTTCCTCACCCGCCGGCCGGACCACACGCTTGGTCAGGCGTTCGCGATCTCCGCGAGCGGCGTCTGATCGCCGCCGGTGAGCTTGCCGAAGCCGGCGAAGCTGGTCATGCCCATGCTCGCCAGGATGTTCAGCAACAACCGCTCGTGGCGATCGGCGGTGGTCGAGCTCTTGTAGTGCACGTAGCGGCCGCCGGCCTGGGTCTTGAGGTACGCGTTCGAGCCCGACGCGAGCACGAACGGGAACGAGTTCTGGTTGTGATTCACCGAGTCGCCCATGTCGCGGGCCCACACCACGAGCGTGTGATCGAACAGCGAGCCGTTGCCGTCGGCCTCGGGCAGCGCCTTGAGCTTGTTGCAGGTGTAGACGAAGTAGTCGCGCGCGACCTTCTGCTCCCAGGCCTTGAGCTGGGCGTAGCCGTTGCCGCTGCCGCCGTGGATGAACCCGCCGTGGACATCGCCCTGCAGCGGCGCGCCGTTGATGTCGGTGGTGTCGACCTGGATCGCCTGGTCCGAGCCGACCTGGATCCCGACGACGCGGGTCAGGCTCGCGGCCATCGCCGCGATCGCGAGATCGATGTGCGCGAGGTCAGCGGCGACCAGGTTGCTACCGTCCTGCGTGGGCCGCGCCGGCGGCGTGACCGGCGGCAGCACCAGCTTCGACTCGGCATCGCGGATCGCCTGGGCGTAGAGATCGATGCGCGCGCGGTCCGCGGCGCCCAGCTTCTTCGACAGCGCGGTCGCGTCCGCGAGGCCGGTGTCGAGCACGCTCTTGTTTCGCGCGACCAGATCGCCGCCGCCGCCCGCGGCGTTCGCGAAGATCGTGTCGTAGGCGTCGAGCGGCGAGTCGATGACCGAGAGGTTGCCGCCCTTCTTGTCGTCCCAGAACATGCGCACACCGCCCGAGGTCTTGGCGCCGAGGAGCAGCGCCGGGAACGCGTCGTTCTGGGTGAGGTTCTGCGCGAGGTACTGATCGACCGAGATCTTGTCGTTGTCGGCGAAGCCCTTGCCGGTGAGCGCCTCGGGGCTGGCGTGGTTCTCGCCCGGGTCGCTCGACATGAGGCCGTCGACCAGCACGAGGTTGTCCTTGATCGCGGCCAGCGGATCGGTCGCGACGTTGAAGATGTCGGTCGCGCTGCGCGGCGTCCACAGATCGAGGTTCGTGCCCATCGTGCAGAGCAGGAACACGCGGCGCACCGGCGGCGTCGGGGCCGCGGCGGCGCGCCGGCGACCGAGGAACGGGAGCAGCAGCAGGCCCATGCCCGCCGCCCTGGCGAAGTCTCGACGCGAGATGGTCATGGCAGGTCCTTCCTCACGAGGCCTTGACGCGGGTGGTGAAGTGCGGCGAGTGCACGATCGCGCGCAGCACGCTCTCGAGCGAGAAGCCGGCCGCGGCGGCGTCCTGGTAGATCGCGTCCTGCGTGCAGCCGTCCTGCGGCCACGAGATCGATCCGAACGCGTAGTACGACCAGTAGCGCACCAGGCACTGCTCGACCTGATCGTCCTGGGCGAGCGCCCCGGCGAGATCGGTGAGCCCCGCGAGGCTGACGTCGGCGCCGCCCGACATGCTGCGCAGCACGCCGCTGGTGTCGACCGGCATGCCGTTCTCCTGGGTGCGGTGGCGGCCGATGCCGTCGTAGCCCTCGAACGCGAAGCCGATCGGATCGATCAGCTTGTGGCAGCTCGCGCACGGCTCGTTCTGCTCGTGCGCCTCGAACCGCTGGCGCGTGGTCTGCGGCTGCCCGGTCGGCGGCACCAGCGCGGTCGGCAGCCCGCCCGGCGGCGGCGGCAGGTTCTCGCACAGGAAGCGGGTGCGGATGAGCTTGCCGCGCTGGACCGGCGACGAGCTGGTCGCGGTCGAGAACGCGGTGAGCAAGGACGCGTGGGCGAGGATGCCGCGATCGCGCTGGTTCGGATCGAGCGTGACGCGGTCGCTGCCGCCGATGCCGTAGAAACCGGCGAGGTTCTGATCGACGAACGTGTGGTCCGCGGTCAGGAGATCGGCGAGCCCGCCCTTCTGCGCGAACGTGTCGAGGAACAGGTCGCGGGTCTCGGCGTACATGCTCTTGCGCAGGTTGTCGTCGAGCTGGCCGTAGACCGACTGGTCCTTGACCGTCGCGAGCACGCGATCGAGGCCGAGCCAGCCGTCGACGAAGTGCATGAGCGCGTCCTTCGAGCGCTGATCGGCGAGCAGCCGGGTCACCTGCGCGTCGAGATCGGCCGGTGTCGCCAGCTTGCCGGCGTCGGCCGCGGCCATCAGCTCGTCGTCGGGCATGCTACCGGTGACCAGGTACGAGAGGTTCGAGGCGACCTCGTACGGCGTCAGGCGAAAGCGATCGGGGTTCGCGGGATCGGGCTCGCCGAGCTCCTGGCGGAACAGGAAGTACGGCGACACCAGCATCGCGCGCACGACCATGTGCACGCCCTGGGTGAAGTCGGGCTGGGCCGCGAACAGCGCGTCGTAGGTCGCGGCCTGCTCGTCGGTGAGCGGGGCGCGGAACGCGCGCTTGCCGAACGCGCGCACGAACTGCTGCGCGCACGCCGCGTCCTGGGTCTGGCAGGGCAGCACGCTCTGGGCGTGGCCATCGACTGCTGCGCCGCGGTCGCGTCGGGGATGAGCAGCGCGCTGGTGTCGACCTTGAAGCCGAGCACGCTCGGGTCGTTGAAGAACGTTGGTCGCGGGACGCTCGCGTCCTTGAACAGCGCGACGATGGTTCGATCGAGCTCCACGGCGCTCAGCCGCCGCACCTGCTGCGGCCCTGGCGTCGACGGGCCGGCGGTGCACGCGTTGACCGGCGGGAGGACCGTCGGTGGCGGCGGCAGCCCACCGCCGCCGTCATCGTCGCCGCCGACGATGTCGCCCGCGCAGGCGGCGAGACCGGCCGCCACCAGCGCCACGAGAGAGGTACTTCGCTGGACCATGGCCGCGACTACAGCAACCGCTGTGCCGCGCGAAGTCATCGAACTCCAACGACCGCCGCGGGGCCCACGCGCCTCGGCGCGGAACCTCGGCCCCCTGTGCGGCAGCGCGCATCCGGCGGATGCCGACGTTCGCCACATGCCGTGACGCCGCGTCGGCTACGCTCGCGCGCGTGGAGATCTCGGGCGAACGCCACATCGAGATGACGTGGCGCTGCAGCGCGTGCCAGCACCAGAACCTCGGTCGCCACAAGGTCTGCCAGGCCTGCGCGAACCCCAAGGACGGCTCCGAGGAATACGAGATGCCGGCGAACCCGGAGCGCGCGGCGAGCGTCACCGACGCCGAGCTCATGCGGATGGCGACCGCCGGTCCCGACTGGCGCTGCGCGTACTGCGGCAGCGATCAGCGGCGCCTGGATGCCAGCTGCGCGACCTGCGGCGCGTCGATCGCGGCCGCCGAGCCGGAGCCCGAGGCAGCCCCCGAGGTCGCCGTGCACTACGACGCGGTCGTCGATCACTACGAGCCCGAGCGCTACAGCGTCGAGGTCGCCGACGGCTACCGGACCGAGCACTACACCGCGCGCGAGTCGTGCGGGCAGGACTGCACCACGCGATCGCCGACGTGCCGCCAGTCGTGCTCGTCGCGACGGAACGGCTTCGCGTCGTGCCGCCAGGTGTGCTCCGGCGGCGGGCGCAGCTGCAGCACGCGCTACTGCAGCGTCCCCAGGACGCGGCAGGTCGCGAAGACGCGCACCGAGTGGCGCACGCGCAAGGTGCCGAGGTACCGGCAGGTGCCGCGCTACGCCGAGGCCTTCCGCTGGACCGCGTACGCGTGGGCGCCCGAGCGCACCGCGCGCGAGGCCGGCACCGATGCGGCGAACGTGCGCTGGCCCGCCGGCGCGCGCACGACCAGCCTGCCGCCGGGCGAACAGGAGCGCGAGCGGCGGCGCGCGACGTACACCGTGACGCTGCGCTTCGACGACGACTCGACCGTGCGCTTCGAGGTCGCCAGCCCCGAGGCCCTCCGGCGCTTCGCCACCGGCAGCCGCCACGATCTCCACTGGGAGACCGACGCGCTCCGGGTGGATGGCATGCCGATCCGCCCGCTGTAGGGAACTCGCGCGGCCGGTCATTCGTGCGTGAGGTGGCGTTGCGCCACCGGCGCTGATCGACTTGCTCGGCTACAGTGCGCGCAGTTCTCGAGCATCGATGACTGCGGCGCTCGCGCACGCGCGTGTGCGAGCGCCCAACCACGAAGGCGGAGCGTCCATGACCACGGAAGCGAAGTGCCCGTTCAACCACGCCGCGGGCGGCGGGACCACGAATCACGACTGGTGGCCGAAGCAACTGCGGCTCGAGCTGCTCCACCAGCACTCCTCGAAATCCAACCCGCTCGGCCCGAGCTTCGACTACGCCAAGGCGTTCGCGAGCCTCGATCTGGCCGCGCTGAAGCAGGACCTGGCCGCGCTGATGACCGATTCGCAGGCGTGGTGGCCGGCGGACTTCGGGCACTACGGGCCGCTGTTCATCCGCATGGCGTGGCACAGCGCGGGCACGTATCGCATCGCCGATGGCCGCGGCGGCGGCGGGCGCGGTCAGCAGCGGTTCGCGCCGCTCGGCGCGTGGCCCGACAACGTCAGCCTCGACAAGGCGCGCCGGTTGCTGTGGCCGATCAAGCAGAAGTACGGCCGCGCGATCTCGTGGGCCGATCTGATGATCCTCACCGGCAACGTCGCGCTCGAGACGATGGGCTTCCAGCCGTTCGGCTTCGGCGGCGGGCGCGAGGACACGTGGGAGCCCGATCAAGATGTGTACTGGGGCGCGGAGTCGACCTGGCTGGGCGCCGACAAGCGCTACTCCGGCGATCGGGATCTCGAGAATCCGCTGGCCGCGGTCCAGATGGGCCTCATCTACGTCAACCCGGAAGGCCCGAACGGCGTGCCCGACCCGCTCGCCGCGGCCGTGGACATCCGCGCGACGTTCGCGCGCATGGCGATGGACGACGAAGAGACCGTCGCGCTGATCGCCGGTGGTCACACCTTCGGCAAGACCCACGGCGCGGCGCCCACGACCCACGTCGGCCCCGATCCGGTCGCGGCCGGGCTCGACGCCCAGGGCTTCGGCTGGGCCAACAGCCACGGCACCGGCGCGGGCGCCGATGCGATCACCAGCGGCCTCGAGGTCACCTGGACCACCACCCCGACGCGCTGGAACCACGACTTCTTCACGCACCTGTTCGCGTACGAATGGGAGCTCACGACCAGCCCGGCGGGCGCGCACCAGTGGCAGCCCAAGGGCGGCGCGGGCGCGGGCACCGTGCCGCACGCGCACGACGCGTCGAAGCGCATCGCGCCGGCGATGCTCACCACCGATCTGGCGCTGCGATTCGATCCGATCTACGAGCCGATCTCCCGCCGGTTCCTGGCCCACCCCGATCAGTTCGCCGACGCGTTCGCCCGCGCGTGGTTCAAGCTGACCCATCGCGACATGGGCCCGCGCGCGCGCTACCTCGGCCCCGAGGTGCCCGCCGAGGCGCTGATCTGGCAGGACCCGATCCCGGCGGTCGATCACCCGCTCGTCGACGCGCACGATCTCGCCGCGCTGAAGGCCAGGGTGCTCGCGTCGGGGATCTCGATCGGCGCGCTGGTCGCGACCGCGTGGGGATCGGCGTCGACCTTCCGCGGCTCGGACAAGCGCGGCGGCGCCAACGGCGCGCGCATCCGGCTCGCGCCGCAGAAGGGCTGGGCCGCGAACCAGCCGGCGCAGCTCGCGCAGGTGCTGGCCGCGCTCGAGGCGATCCAGGCCGACTTCAACCGCACCGCCACCGGCGGCAAGCGGGTGTCGCTCGCCGATCTGATCGTGTTCGCGGGCGGCGTCGCGATCGAGCAGGCCGCGCAGGCGGCGGGCCACGCGGTGACCGTGGGCTTCATACCCGGGCGCATGGACGCGTCGCAGGCACAGACCGACGTCGAGTCGTTCGCGGTGCTCGAGCCGCACGCCGACGGCTTCCGCAACTACCAGCAGGCCGCGCTGCCGGTGACCGCCGAGGCGCTGCTCGTCGACAAGGCGCAGCTGCTCGGGCTGACCGCGCCCGAGATGACCGTGCTGGTCGGCGGCCTGCGCGTGCTCGGCGCCAGCACCGGCGGCGCGTCGCATGGCGTGTTCACGGCGCGGCCGGGCACGCTGACCAACGACTTCTTCACGAACCTGCTCGACATGGGCACGGCGTGGAAGCCGACGTCGGCCGCGCAGGACCTGTTCGAGGGCCGCGATCGCACGACCGGCGCGCTGCGCTGGACCGCCACGCGGGTCGACCTCGTCTTCGGCTCGGACGCGCAGCTGCGCGCGCTGGCCGAGGTCTACGCCAGCGCCGACGCCGGCGCGGCGTTCGTCGAGGCTTTCGCGGCGGCGTGGACCAAGGTGATGAACCTGGACCGCTTCGACATCCGCTGACCTGGCCCCGCGATCACGGCCCGTCCTCGGGCAGCGGCGCATCGAAGGCTTCGACCACGACGTCGAAGCGGCCG
>JAIOQA010000447.1 GCA_021413675.1 Deltaproteobacteria bacterium
GGTCGAGCCCGCCCCGCCGCCGGTCGTCGACACCCCGAAGCCTGCCCCGCCGCCGGCCGTCTCGACGAAGCCCGACAAGGGGCGCAAGCCTCCGTTTACCGGCAAGAAGCCCGGCGGCGACAAGCCGGCCGGCGCCACTGACAAGAAGCCCGACGCGCACGTCGAGACCGCGCATCCGAGCGCCGGCTCCGACAGCGTCGAGGACAACCCGCTGTTGCCCAACAACAAGCCGGCGAAGCCCGCACCCAACCCGCTCGCGCCCAACACCGACCCGAAGGTGAAATGACATGCGTGTCTCTCTGACGCTCGCCGCGCTCTGCGCGCTCGGTGGCGCGGCGATCGCCCAGCCGGCCCCGCCGGCTCCGCCAACGCCCGCGGCCCAGGCCAACGCCCTCGCGAACTCCGCCGCGGCCCACTACAAGAAGGGCGAGCGCCTCGAGGCGCTGCAGGACATGCGCTCCGCGTATGCGGTCGATCCGCGCCCGGACTTCATCTACGGCATCGCGCGGCTCGAGGCCGAGCTCAACGACTGCGACGGCGCGATCGCGCACTACAAGCGGTACATCACCGACTCGCCCGGCACCCAGGGCGCGGTCGACGCGCAGGCCGGGATCGCGGCGTGCGAGGCCAAGCTCGGCATCACGCACGAGGCCGCGCCCGACGTGAAACCCGACGTGACGCCCGACGTGAAGCCGACCATCGTGCGGCAACCGCCGCCGCCGCCGCCCCGCGCGAAGCCGTTCTACACCGACCCCCTCGGCGACGGCCTCGCGGTCGGCGGCCTGGCGGGTGGCGTGGCCGGCCTGGTGCTCTACCTCGGCGCGCGCAGCGACATCGACAAGTCCGAGACCGCGGCGACCCTGCAGGCGCACCTCGACCTCGTCGACAAGGCCGAGCAGAAGCGCACCTACGCGGTGGTCGCGGGCGCGGTCGGCGGCGCGCTGGTCGTCGGCGCGGTCGTGCGCTGGGCGACCCGCAGCAAGGGCGAGCGCGCGACGGTCGCGCTGGTGCCCACCGGCGACGGCTGGAGCTTCGCGGCCCTCGGCCGGTTCTGAGCGGGCCCTCGACCCCGCGCGCTTCACCAGGCCGGCGCGAGCGCCAGGTCCGTGACGTCGAGCTGATCGACGTCGACGGCGCTGGCGGTGTCGGTCGCGGTGCCGAACTTCCATGGCGCGCCTGGCCGCGCGAGGAAGACCGAGGTCCACGTGGTGACCGCGGTCGGCGTCTGCGTCGTCAGCGGCGGCACGCCCGCAACGATGTCGAGGTGGCCATCGCCATCCACGTCGCCGACGGCGATCCGGCCGCGGCCGTAGATCGTCGACGAGCGCCACGCCGGGGTCTGGATGAACCCGCCGCCGGTCTCGGCGTGCTGGTTCTTGAACATGACCACGTTGCCGCCGTCCGAGACCTCGAGGATGTCGAGATCGCCGTCCTCGTCGGCGTCCGCCAGCGTGGCGTCGCCGCCGTGCGCGGTGTCCTCGAACAGCGGCGTGGTGCCGGTGATCGCGAAGCCGCCGGTGGTGCTGGTGTTGCGCCACACGTCGGTGAACAACCCGCCCGCGCTGAGCACGTCGAGCACGCCATCGCGGTCGACGTCGCCGAACGCGATCGACACGTGGCTGCCGCGGTTGTTGCTGGGGTCGGGATCGGTCCACAGCGGGCCGAACACCGGCACCGCGCCGGGCGCGCCTGGCGTGACCTTCTCGACCGACGCGGACGCGCCGTACTGCGCCAGCCCCAGGTCGAGATCGCCGTCGCCGTCGAGATCGGCCCAGGCCATGTCGGCGTTGAACGCGCCGTGAAAGAGATCCGCGGTGGTCGTGCCGAACAGGCCGCTGTCGTTGTTCCAGAACCCGCCCCAGTAGGCGCCGCCCATGACCACGTCGAGATCGCCGTCGTGATCGAGATCGATCCAGTCGGCGTGGGCGCAGTCGGTGATGCCGGTCGCGGTGAACAGCGGGCAGAACATCTCGCCGCAGGTCCCGCCGTTCTGCCAGATGATGGCGCTGCCGCCGTGGACGCAGGTGAGCAGATCCGGATCGAGATCGCCGTCGAGATCGCCCCACGCGACCGCCGACAGCTCCGGGCTGTTCTCGAGCGCGTGCGACCAGATCGTCGTGAACCCGGCGCCGGTCCAGGCCTGGACTCTGACCAGGCCCGGGCTCACCGTCGCGAGGCGCTGGCTGCACGAGCGCCCGCAGGTCTGCTCGACCCGCTGCACGCACTGCGCGCTCCACTCGCGCGTGCAGCAGCGCGCGTCGTCGGCGCAGACCTTGGCGGTGCAGCTGCTCGCGGTCGCGGCGAGCGCGGGCTGGACCAGGCACTCGTTCACCGTCGCGCGCGGCGCATCGGGCTGGGCGTCGGCGCCGGGGCCGATCGGCGCGACGCAGGTGCCCGCCTCGGGCGCGCTCGCGGCCCAGCGAAACCCGCTCGGGCAGCCCGGGTCGCCGGTCGAGCACGCGCCGCTGGGCTCGCAGCGCCCGGCGACGCCGCCGAGCGCGCATTGATCGTCCTGCGCGCACTGGTAGCCCGGCGTCCGCAGGCACGCACCGACCATCATCGCGATCCACGTCAGCACCGTCGCGCGCATCGTCGGCAGTCTACGCGAGAGTCCGTGCCGTCACGTGTGCTACCGATCGCGCATGGCCCCCGCGCTCGGCCCCGCCGCTGATCTCGTCGTCGACACCACGCCGCACGCGCGCGGCGACGGGCGATATCTGCTCGATCTTGCCGACCGCTGGGACTTCCTCTATCCGTCGGGCGGCGTGCTGGTCACCGCCGCCTTGCGCGCGGCCGCGCTCGAGCTCGCCGACGATGGCCTGCGGCTCGCCTCGACGACCGCGATCTTCTGCGAGCCGGTCAAGCCCGGCCCGCTCGAGCTCGAGGTGGTCGTGCTGCGCCGCGGTGGCGCCGCCGCGCCGGTCCGGATCGTCGCGAGCGCCAACCAGCTACGCGCGTACGAGGTGAGCGCCACGTTCTGTCGCGATCGCCCGGGCCCCGACGTGCGCGGGCTCGCGATGCCCGACGTGCCGCTGCCCGACGCGTGCCCGTCGATCCTCGACGCGCATCCCTCGAACCCGCACCCACGCATGCGGTTCTTCAACCAGTTCGACGTGCGGATGGCGCGCGGCGATCGGTTCTGGTTGCCGGGCTGGACCGCCGGGCGGGCGCGCCAGGCCCGCTGGTTCCGCTATCGCGCGCCGCAGCGCACGGCCGACGGCCTCGATCGGCTCGCGTTGCCGCCGATCGCCGACACGCTGCCGGGCGCGATGACCCAGGCGATCGGCCCCGGCGACTATCGCTTCTACGCGCCGTCGCTCGATCTCACGGTGCACGTGGTCGACGACACCGATCGCGAGTGGATCCTCGTCGACGCCGAGGTCCCGCGCGCGCGGGTCGGCTGGGCGATCGGGCGCGCCTCGCTCTGGGACGACACCGGGCGGCTGCTCGCGATCGTGAGCCAGGCGATGTACGTGCGCACGCTGACCGGCGCGCCGCCGATGGTCGACGCGTCGGATCGGCGATGAGCTGGCGCGCGCACCCGCTGTGCGCGAGCGCGGTCGTGTGGCCGGCGAGGTTCTGGGGGCCGGAGCCGCTGGATCCGACGGCGTGGCGCGAGCTCGCGGCGCGCCTCGATCCGGCGGACGAGATCGCGGCGCTGCTCGCCGCGCTCGCAGGCCGTGATCGCGAGCCGCGCGTGATCCTCGACGTCGGCGGCGGGACCGGCCTGCTCACCCGCGCGATCGCCGCGCGCTTCGGCGCGTGTACGGTGATCGAGCCCGCGGTCGCGCAGCTGCGCGCGCTGCCGGCGGGCCTCGCGATCGTCCGCGGTCGCGCCGAGGCGCTGCCGATCGGCGACCGCGCGGTCGACGCCGCGGTCGCGACCTGGGTGCTGCAGTACACCGCGGATCCCGCGGCCGCGGTCGCCGAGCTGGCCCGCGTCGTCGGCGACGGCGGCACCGTCGCGATCGTGCAGGCCGCGCCCGCCAACGATCTCGTCGCCGCCTACAACACGGCCGCGGCGATCGCCGGGATGCCGCCGGCGCACCACGGCTGGCTGCTGGCGCTCGCGGCCGAGGTCCTCGCGGATGCGGGCTTCGCGGTCGCGTTGACCCCGCTCGCGATCGGCGTCGCGTGCGCGCCATCGATCGCCGACGCCGCCGCGCTCGCGGACACGATCGCGCGCCTGCACTTCGCCGATCACCCCGCGCTGGCGGCGATGATCGCCGCGATCACGCCCGCGCTCCACGCCGCTGCGGCGCGCGGCGTGCGCGACGACGGCGTGCTGCTCACGGCCCGCCTCAGGAAGCGCTGACCGCGTCGTCGGGGTCGAGGAGCTCGTAGAGCGCGATCGGCTGGGCCCGGCCGCGGACCGCGACCTCCGCCGAGATCAGCCGCAGCTGGTAGCGCTCCGGGTGGGCGAGGCCGCGCACGATCTCGTCCGTGCACAACGCCGCCACGCCGTAGTCCTTGGTCATGCCCTCGACCCGCGACGCGGTGTTGACCGCGTCGCCGACCACGGTCGACTCGATCTTCGACGTGAAGCCGATCGTGCCCATGACCACGTCGCCGCCGTGCATGCCGATGCCGGCGTCGATCGGCGGTAGCCCGCGGGTCGCGCGCTGGGCGTTGAAGGTCCGCAGCGTGCGCCGCATCGCCAGCGCCGCGTCGAGCACGCCGTCGGTGTGGGCGTCGTCGAACAGCGCCATGATCGCGTCGCCGATGTACTTGTCGACGAACCCGCCGGCGGTGCTGATCGCCTCGCCCATACCGGCCAGGTACTCGTTCAGGAGGTTGAAGACCTCGAGCGGCGGCATGCCCTCGGACAGCTTGGTGTAGCCGCGGATGTCCGAGAACAGGACCGCGATCTTGCGCGGCGCGCCGACGCCGACCTCGATCCGCTCGATGCCCTCGGGCGCGATCACCGCGAGGAACTTGCGCGGCACGAACCGCTCGAACATCGCGAGCGTGCGGCGCAGCTGGCCGAACGAGGTCTCGAGCGCGGTGGTCATCTCGTTGAACTTGCCGGCCAGCTCGCCGATCTCGTCGGCGCGGCCGATCGTGGCGCGGTGCCCGAGATCGCCGCTCGCGATCTGCGCGGCGCTCGCGCCGAGGCGGCGGATCGGCGCCGACACGTTCTGCGCGAGGAACGCCGCCCCGATCAGGCCGAGCAAGAGCGCGAGCCCGCCGATGCCGAGCGCGACCCAGACCGCGCCGCCGACCGCGCGCTCGACCGCTGCCAGCGAGATGCCGACCCGCAGCACGCCGGTGCGCCGGCCCGACGCGACCTGGACCGGCACCGCGACCTCGACGATCGCGTCGCCGCGGCGCGCGCGGGTCTCGCCGCCCTGGACCACGTCGCGCAGGAGCCAGGTGTCCTGCTGCCGGGTGCGGCCGCCCTCGGCGGCGAGCGCGGCGCGGGTGATCGCGACCGGCACCAGATCCGGCACGTAGCGCTCGGCCTGATCCGAGGGCGCCGCGGCCACGATGCGATCGTCGCGGCGGTCGTCGTGGAACAGCACGTAGACGAAGTCGCGATCGTCCTGCAGCAGCAGATCGGCGCCGACCCGGATCTGGCTCCAGTTGTCGTCGTCGAGCTCGTTCATGAACGCGTTGGCCAGCGAGGTCGCGAGCGAGCGAGCCTCCGTCAGCTTCTGGTCGCGCAGATCGCGGCGCACGCTGGTCGTCCACTGCCAGACGACGACGCCGATGATCGCGCCGATGAGCAGCGTGGTCGCGACCATCAGCCGCGTGTTGATCGAGCGCCAGCGCGAGATCGTCATGGCGCTGCCCGGTGGCCGGTGACCACCAGCTCCTCGACGAACGTGATCCAGTACGGATCGCCGAGCCGGTCGGCGCACGCGCTCGGGATCGCCAGCACGATCGGCCCGCCGAGGCGCGCGGGGATCAGCACCGGCTCGGCGCCCGTGGTCTCGGCCCACCGGGTCGCGAGCAGGATGTCGCAGCTGGCGACCGCGCCGCCGACGATCGTGCGCGGATCGCGCGGGTCGTGGTGGATCGCGGCCTTGCCCTTCACGGTCACGCCGCCGCCCGGCGGGATCGCGGCGCCCGCGGCGGCGAGCGCGTCGCGCAGCAGCACGCCGCGCAAGAGCACCGGCGCGCCCGGCCAGAACGACTTGTAGCGGACCGGCCCGGTCCATTCGTGCTGGGGCAGGGCGTCGAGCGCGGCGGCGTCGAGCGTGCGGTCGCCGATCGTCAGGCTCGCGGCCTCGGTGCCGACGATCATGTCGGTGACGTAGAAGCACCAGAAGCGATCGGGGTAGAGCGTCTGGGTCTCGGGCTGGGTGCTGTGCGGGTGCACCAGGAAGATCGGCCCGCCCTGGTCGCGCGGGAGCGGCTTGCCGTCGGCCTCGAGCGCCAGCAGCATGTCGAAGCGCTGCGCGTCGGCGGTCGCGACCGGCGCGCGGAACGCGTCGATCGCGACGAACGTGACCTCGGTGGCCTCGGGCTTCGCGCCGACCTTCGCGAGCAGCGTGCGGACGAGCACGCCGCGGAAGTCGATCTTCACGCCCTTGCGGGTCGGGTCCTGCGGCTCGGTCGTGACGACGTGGGTGGTGGCGAGCGCGCCGAGCGCGGCCCAGTCGAGCGAGAAGCGGCCGCCGCGGGTCTGGCCGCTGATCGTGAGCACGTGGCCGGGCTCGTCGGCGAGCTTGTGGGTCGAGGCGGCGACCGCGGCCTGGTTGGCGGCCTCGGTCTCGGCGCGCCACGCGGTCAGCTCCGCGTCCGACGGGCCGCCGCCGCACGCCGCGCCGCACGCCGCGATCACGAGCAGCGCGGCGGCGCGCCACCGCGCACCGCCGCTCTCCAGGCGCCCACCCCGATCCATCATCCGAGGTGGAAGTGTTTCACAACGCCCTGGCTAGCGGCAGAAGCCCGACTCGAACTTGTAGCTGAGCGAGTACGGGTGGCACTCGAAGCCGGGCGAGTTGGTGCCGTGGATCCGCAGGTAGCTGGTGTAGCTGTCGCTGCCCGGGCACGCGCCGTCGAGGTTCTGGGTGATCGTGATCGTGTTGCCGGCGGCGACGTTGAAGCAGTAGCCGTTGGGCCAGTTGCAGTAGTCGTTGGTGTTGAGGCAGACCTCGTAGGCGCCCGATGCCGCCGGCACCGTGAACTGCACGGTCAGCGTGTAGTCCTCGTCGAACGACACGCCGCAGCCGCACGAGTTGTCGGTCTCGGTCAGCGGGATCGCGTAGTAGTCGTAGTCGCCCGAGCCGTAGACCGTCATGCTCGAGTACGACGCCGAGTTGTCGACGCCGTTCTTGCTGCCGACGGTCGCGAGCGTGCGCTCGGCCGCGCAGCTCGCGTTGGGCTCGTAGGTGTCGCTGAACGCGCCGTTGTCGGCGGTGCCGTCGCAGTTGTCGTCGATGTAGTTGCAGGTCTCGCTGGTCGGGTTGCCCGGCACGCAGGTCTGCGGCGCGCCGTTCGCGCACTGGTTGACGGTGCGCTGGCACGCGCCGGTGCCGCAGGTCTGGGTGCCCGGGTTGACGTTGTTGCAGGTGCCCGCGATCGTCCCGGCGCAGGTGCCGCCGGTCGGATCCTGGCAGGCCGCATCGCAGGTCGCCGTCACCGGACCGGCGACGTTGTACGCCGAGCACTCCGTGGCCTGCGTGCGGCACGATCCGCCGCCGCTGCACGACGCCACGTTCGACGGCACGTCGGCCTTGCGCTGGCAGCTGTCGCCGCTCCAGCCGTAGTAGTAGCCGGCGCAGCTCACGCCGCCGCACTCGTTGTCGGGGTCCTGGCCGTTGGGCACGTTGGTGCACGTGCCGACCGAGCCGGCCAGATCGCAGGCCTGACACGAGCCGTTGCACGGCGTGTTGCAGCAGACGCTGTCGACGCAGGTGAGCCCCGAGCCGCAGTCCTGCGGGTTCTGGCAGAAGCCGCCCTGGCCCTGGTCGGGATCGCAGACGTGGTTGTTCACGTTGCAGTGCGCCGACGGATCGCACTCGCCATCGGTGAGGCACGCGGCCGAGCAGCTCGGCGCGGTCTGGGTCTGCTGGTTCGAGCACGCGACCGCGGGGTACGGGCCGCAGTCGCTGGAGGTGAGCCCGGCGCAGCCCGAGTCGTCGGGCACGGTGGTCGGCCCGCACGCGTGGGCCGTGCTGCACACGCCGTCGACGCGCGTGCCCTGACAGCTCGCGGTGTCGCTGCACGACGACGGGACGTCGTAGGCGTTGCAGTCGTTGTCCTGGGCGCAGCAGTCGCCGTTGGCGCAGCAGAAGCCGTTCTGGCAGTGCGCGGCCTGGCACTGCTGCGCGCCGGTGCACGAGCCGCCATCGGGCTCGTCGGGCACGCACGCGCCGGACGCGTTGCAGTAGGCGTTGGCGTCGCAGTCGGAGTCGGAGGTGCACGCGTCCGGGCATTGCGGTGCCGTCTGGGTCGCCGAGCCGGTGCAGTTGATCGACTTGTACGAGCCGCAGGTCGACGCGACCGTCGTGGGTCCGCACGCCGAGTCGTCGTCGACGTTGGCGACCGTGTTGCAGATGTTCTGCGAGCAGGCCGCGACGTCGGCGTCGCCGTCACACGCGCTCGGCGAGGTGCAGGTCGGCGCGCGCGCGTACGAGCTCGGGCAGTCGGTCGCGGTCGCGCAGCAGTCGCCGTTGGCGCAGCAGAAGCCGTTGCCGCAGTGGCCGCTCACGCAGCGCAGATCATCGGTGGCGCAGGCCTGGCCGTCGTCGAGATCGGCCTGGCACGTGTGGGTCTGCGGGTTGCAGAACGCGTTGTCGTCGCAGTCCGCGTGGGTCGTGCAGGTGGTCGGGCACTGCGGCGCGGTCTGGCTGGTGGCGCCGGTGCAGAAGATCGGCTTGTAGAAGCCGCAGTCGTTGGCCTCGGTGGTCGCGACACAGGCGGAGTCGTCGGGCACGCCGTTCTGGGTCGTGCAGGTGAACGCGGTGCTGCACACCGCGGCGCCCTTCGAGCCCTGGCACGACGACGGCGCGTCGCAGATCGGCTGGAACGAGCCGAAGGTCGGGCAGTCGGAGGCCTGCTGGCAGCAGTCGCCCTGGCCGCAGCAGAAGCCGTTCTGGCAGTGGCTCGAGGTGCAGTCGGAGTCCTCGTCGCAGGCCTGGCCATCGCCGACGTCCGCGAGACAGCCCGAGTTGTCGCAGTGCGCGGCCGGGATGCACTTCGTGTCGATCTCGCCATCGCACAGGGTGGCGCACAGATCGCCGAGCTCGCCGCCGCCATCACACGTGTAGAGATCGCAGAGCGAGGCCGGCTGCTGCACGCACGCGGTGCCGTTGCACACGTCGCCGGCGCGCGCGTAGTAGCCGAGCGCGCCGAGCTCGCACAGCGGCGCCGCGCAGTCGAGCGGGTTGTCGTCGACCAGCGTGTTGCAGTCGTTGTCGAGGCTGTCGCAGACCTCGCGGCCGCCGTTGTAGACCGTCGGCTTGGTGTCGTCGCAGTCGGCGCCGAGGCAGCCGCCGCCGACGCCGTGGCGATCGTTGTCGCCGTCGATGCAGCACACGCCGTTGAGCGGGATGCACTGGTGCTTGGCGAGCTCGCCGGCCTGGCCGGGGACGGTCTGGCAGGTGAAGCCGGTGGCGCACACCGTGGGATCGTTGGAGCAGTCGATCGAGCAGAACTTGCCGTCGGTGAGCTGGACGCACGCGTCCGAGTCGTCGCCGCAGTCCTCGTCGTTCGTGCAGGTCTGGCAGAAGGTGTCGACCGCGGGCACGCACACCCGGTTGTCGAAGCCGCCGAGCGACACGGTCTTGCACGCGTAGCCTTCGGGGCAGTCGAAGTCGCACATGTTCGTGCAGATGCCGGGCGCCGGCGGGTTGGCCTGATAACAGGTGCCCGAGGCGCACTCGAGGCCGTCGGTGCAGGGCTCGCCGAAGGGCTTGCCCGAGGCATCGGCGATCACGACCGCGTCGGTGACGCCGCCGTCGTCGCCGGGACCGGTGGTATGGCTGGAGGCACAGGCCGCGAGGGCAAGCAGGCCGAGAATCAACGAAGGCACGGCGATACGCCGCACCTGGTGGAGCGCGCTGGACATCTTCCCTCCTGCGCGGATCCTCGCCTCTTTCACGTGTGTTGACCAGAGCCGATCTCGCCTGGCGCGCGCTGGGTTGCGGCGATTGGCCGCGCGGGGCCGGGTGCGTGACGTCCTGCGCACCAGGCGCCGCGCTCGATCGCGCACCGCGTTGGAGCGGTCCGGGCGCGATCCGCGCCACGCGGCGGCCCGATCAGATGGGCTACTATCGCGGCAATGAGCGGAACGCGCCTCGTCGTTGCGGTGCTGATGATCGGTGCGATCGGCTGTGCCTCGAGCAAATCGTCGTCGGGCGTCGACGCCAGCCCCGGCGGCGACGGCGGCAACACCGACTGCAATGGCCTGCCGTGCAGCGCGATCTACGTGACCGCCGCGGGCGGCAACGACTCCAATGCGGGCACGAAGGACGCGCCGGTTGCATCAATTGCAGTCGGCGTCACCAAGGCCGCCCAGGCCGAGCCTCACGCCGCGGTGTTCGTGGCGGCCGGGACGTACGCCGAGTCGATCACGATGGTCGGCGGGGTCTCGATCTACGGCGGCTTCGATGCGACCTGGACCCGCGGCACCGAGGTGACCGAGATCGATGGCGGCATCGTCGCGGTCCGGTTCGACGCGATCATGCAGCCGACGATCCTCGATGGCCTCACGATCACGAGCGCCAACGCGACCGGGTTCGGCGAGAGCACGATCGCGGTGCTCATCACCGGCTCGAAGATGATCCAGCTCGACAATGTCGTGGTCACGCCGGGCACCGGCGGGCCGGGCATGCCGGGCAGCAATGGCTCGGCCGGCGCGCCGGGCGATCCGGGCCAGACCGGGACGCCGGGGTGCGAGGACTCGAGCGGGTTCTGCTCGTCGTGCGGTCAGCCGCAGGGCGCGGCCGGCGGCACCTCGCCGTGCGGCCGGACTGGCGGGCGCGGCGG
>JAIOQA010000445.1 GCA_021413675.1 Deltaproteobacteria bacterium
GCGTGGGGCACGGTGCCGTAGCGGCGCAGGTCGCGGTACCAGTTGTAGTCGTGCTTGGGCAGCTTCATCTCGTCGAGGCGCGCGTCGAGCACATCGAGGCGCTCCTCGCGCTGGCTGCCGCCGATGATCTCGCCGATGCCGGGCGCGAGCACGTCCATCGCGGCGACGGTCTTGCCGTCGTCGTTCTGGCGCATGTAGAAGGCCTTGATGCCCTTCGGGTAGTTCATCACCGCGACCGGGCCCTTGATGACCTCCTCGGTGAGGAAGCGCTCGTGCTCGGACTGCAGGTCCATGCCCCACGACACCGGGAACTCGAACTTCTTGCCGCTCTTGGTCAGCTCGGTGATCGCGTCGGTGTAGTCCATGCGCGCGAAGGTCGAATCGACGAGCGCGCGCAGTCGCGCCGAGGTCCCGGCGTCGACGAACTTGTCGAAGAACGCGAGGTCGTCGGCGCGCTCGGTGATCACCGCGCGGAAGATGTACTTGAGGAAGTCCTCGGCGAGCTGCGCGTCGGCGGCGAGATCGGCGAACGCGATCTCGGGCTCGATCATCCAGAACTCGGACAGGTGGCGCCGGGTGTTCGAGTTCTCGGCGCGGAAGGTCGGGCCGAACGTGTAGACCTGGCTCATCGCCATGCAGTAGGTCTCGACGTTGAGCTGGCCCGACACCGTCAGGCGGGCCTCGCGCCCGAAGAAGTCCTGGTTCCAGTCGATGCGGCCGTCGGCGGTGCGCGGCGGGTTCGAGGAGTCGAGCGTCGACACGCGGAACATCTGGCCGGCGCCCTCGGCATCCGACGCGGTGATGATCGGCGTGTGGATCCAGAAGAAGCCGCGCTCGTGGAAGAACCGGTGCACCGCCATCGCCAGCGTGTGGCGCACGCGGGTCGCGGCGCCGATTACGTTGGTGCGGGGCCGGAGGTGCGCGACCTCGCGCAGGTACTCCATCGTGTGGCGCTTGGGCTGCATCGGGTAGGTCTCGGGATCGTCGACCCAGCCGACGACCTCGATCGCCTCGGCGCGGATCTCGACCGCCTGGCCCTTGCCCTGCGACGCGACGATCTCGCCGGTGACGCTGACCGCACAACCGGTCGTGATGCGCAGGACGTCGGCCTGGTAGTTCGGCAGCTCCTGCGGCGCGACGACCTGGATCGCGTCGAAGCACGAGCCATCGTGCACGGCCAGGAACGACAGGCCGGCCTTGGAGTCGCGGCGGGTGCGGATCCAGCCCTGCACGGTGACGCGGGTGCCCGGCGGGGTGGCGAGAACCTCGACGATGCGGCGCTTTTCAACCATCGGCGACGTGGTTAGCACAGGCGGGCCGACGCCGTCACACCAGCTCGGGCTCGATGAGCTGGATCCGGCGCCACGCGCCCGAGCGGTAGCGCCAGGCCAGGGCGGTGGCGAGCAGACCCAGGTAGAGCACCAGGCACAGGAGCGCCGAGACCGCGCCGCCGCCGAGGACCTTGACCGCGATCAGGCCCGCCGGGACGAACACCGCCCACGCCAGCACCAGGCGCGCGCCCGCGGTCCAGGTGGTGTCGCCGGCGGCGCGCAGGGTCTCGGTGAGCGTCAGGCCGACGGCGTCGAAGGCCTGCCACGCCGCGGACACCAGGAGCATCGGCGCGCCGATCTCGATCATGGCGGCGGCCTGATCCGGCGGCGCGAACCAGCCGAGCACGGTGCGCGGCGCGATGAAGTACAGCGCGCCGATGCCGACCATCCAGGTGCCGGTCGCGATCAGCGTGAGCCGCACGTTGGGCCAGACGCCATCGTGATCGCCGCGGCCGATCGCCGCGCCGGCGAGGATCGCGCCCGAGGACGCCAGCCCGAACGCCGGCATGAACGACACCGAGTTGATGTTGATGACCACCGCGAGCGCGCCGAGC
>JAIOQA010000446.1 GCA_021413675.1 Deltaproteobacteria bacterium
GGAGTTCACAATGGTGATGCCCATGACGAAGCGGAAGCGGCGGAAGTACACGGCCGAGTACAAGGCGGAAACCGTCCGGCTGGTTCGCGAGAGCCCGAAGACGATCGCGGAGATCGCGCGTGATCTCGACCTGACCGAATCAGCGCTGCGCAGCTGGGTCGAGCAGGCGGTGGTCGATGCCGGGCAAGGCTCGGCGGGCGCGCTGACGACCGTCGAGCGCGAGGAACTGGCGCGGTTGCGGCGAGAGAACGAGGTCCTGCGGCAGGAACGTGAAATCCTAAAAAATGCGGCGGCCTTCTTCGCGAAAGAGAGCACCTGAGGTTCGTGTTCATCGACGCGGAGAAGGCCCACTACTCGGTCAGCATCCTGTGCCGGGTCATGGAGGTCTCGCGCAGCGGCTACTACGCGAGGCGCACGCGCGCGCCGTCGCAGCGCGCGACAAGCGACGCCGAGCTCTCGACGGTGATCACCGCCGTCCACGCGAAGAGCCGTGGCACGTACGGGAGCCCGCGGATCCGCGAAGACCTGCACGCGCTCAAGCGCACCGTCGGGCGTCGCCGCGTCGCGCGCTTGATGCGCCTCGCCGGCCTCGCGGGCATCACCCGACGGCGGTTTCGCTGCACAACGGACTCGCGGCACGAGTTCCCTGTCGCCGCGAACGTCGTCGAGCGCCAGTTCGACGTCAGCGTGCCGAACCGCGTCTGGGTCGCCGACATCACGTACGTCTGGACCTGGGAGGGCTGGCTCTACCTGGCGGTCGTCATCGACCTGTTCTCACGGCGCGTCGTCGGCTGGGCGACGGCTGATCACATGCGCACCGAGTTGCCCCTCGAGGCGCTGGCGCGCGCCCTGGGCGAGCGTGCGACGACGGCCGACCTCGTCCACCATTCCGACCGCGGCACCCAGTACGCCAGCGGTCTCTACCGTCACGTTCTCGCCAGCGAGGACATCGCGTGCAGCATGAGCCGGCGCGGGGACTGCTGGGACAACGCCGTCGTCGAGAGCTTCTTCGCGACGCTGAAGTCCGAGCTCATCCATCGCGAGTCGTGGCCCACGCGCCTGGCGGCGCAGGTCGCGATCAACGACTTCATCGGCAGCTTCTACAACTGCCACCGGCGGCATTCCCACCTCGGCTACTTGACGCCGAAGGCGTACGAGCAGAAGTACGAAGCGCAGGTTGCGCACGCAGCGTAGTCAACCTGTCCACGGAAGCGGAGCAACTCCATCGTGCCGTCAGCACGAACGCGATGGCACTCGGCGAACGGGTACGCGAGGGGAGCCAGTTGATCCGGAAGCCGGCGCGCGGAGGGCACGTAGAGGCTGGCCGGCGTCGCGAGGTCGAGCGCCTGGTGCGGCCGCACGTCGTTGTCGATCCGGCGGACCCGATCGAACGCCCGCTGTTGCCACCCGAGCGACCGACGCGGCGGCGAACACGTGTCGATCTCGAGCGTGAGGTGCATGCGTTCATGGCGCCCGTTCTGCTGCGGCTTCCCGAGGTCGATGCGGTCGAGCGCAATCCCGAG
>JAIOQA010000517.1 GCA_021413675.1 Deltaproteobacteria bacterium
TCCACCTCGGGATGACCTCGTCGGACGTGCTCGACTCCGCGCTCGCGATCCAGACGGTGCGCGCGCTCGACACGATCGTCGCCGGCATCGATGGTCTGCGCGCCGCGCTCGCCGAGCGCGCCCGCGAGCACGCCAGCACGCCGACCATCGGTCGCTCGCACGGCATCCACGCCGAGCCGATCACCGCCGGCCTGGTGTTCGCGCGCTGGCACGCCGAGCTCGGCCGCGCGCGGGTCCGCATCGTCGCCGCTCGCGAGACCATCGCCGTCGGCAAGATCGCGGGCGCGGTCGGCGTGTACGGCAACCTCGATCCGTCGATCGAGGCGACCGCGCTGGGCACGCTCGGGCTGCGCGCCGAGACCGTCGCCACGCAGATCGTGGCGCGCGACCGCCACGCCGAGGTGTTCAGCGCCATCGCGCTGCTCGGCACCGCGATCGAGCAGATCGCGCTCGGCGTGCGCCACTGGCAGCGCACAGAGGTCGGCGAGGCGGAAGAGGGTTTCGGGAAGGGCCAGAAGGGCTCGTCGGCGATGCCCCACAAGAAGAACCCGATCCTCAGCGAGAACCTGTGCGGCCTCGCGCGGCTCCTGCGCGGCTACGCCGGCGCCGGCCTCGAGGACGTCGCGCTCTGGCACGAGCGCGACATCTCGCACTCGTCGGTCGAGCGCGTCGCGATGCCCGACGCCACGATGCTCGCCGACTTCATGCTCCACCGCTGCACCGGCCTGGTCACCGGCCTGGTCGTGCACCCCGCGCGCATGCGCGAGAACCTCGATCGCTCGGGCGGCCTGTTCTTCTCCGAGGCCGTGCTGCTCGCGCTGGTCAACACCGGGCTCGCGCGCCAGACCGCCTACGTCATGGTCCAGCGCTGCGCGCTCGCGGCGTTCGAGGCCATGCGCACCGAGGGCCTGGCCGCCCGCAACCGCTTCCGCGAGTTGCTCGGCGCCGACCCCGACGTCGGCACGCGGCTGACCGCGGCGCAGCTCGACGCCTGCTTCGATCTGGGACACCACCTCCGCCACGCCCCCGCTATCCTGGCGCGGGCGCTGGCCGACGACGCGCCACCGACCTGACGCCTGCCTCCGAGGAGCACCATGGACGACCGCCGCAAAGACGAGATCCTCCGCGCCCAGCTCCCCCACACCCTCGATCGCACGGATCTCGACTTCCTCGGCGAGAAGTACGAGGGCAAGGTCCGGGACAACTACAGCGATCGCGCGCGCGGTGAGCGCATCATCGTCGTGACTGATCGCCTGTCGGCGTTCGATCGCGTGCTCGCGACGATCCCGTTCAAGGGGCAGGTCCTGAACCAGCTCGCGCACTACTGGTTCGACGAGACCAAGCACGTCGCGCCGAACCACATGATCGCGGTGCCCGATCCGAACGTCATGATCGTGCGCGAGTGCGTGCCGCTCAAGGCCGAGTTCGTGATGCGCGCGTACCTGACCGGCGTCACCGACACGTCGATCTGGCGGGCCTACGAGCGCGGCGATCGCGTGTACTGCGGCCACCGCCTGCCCGAGGGCATGAAGAAGAACGAGCGGCTGCCAGACGCGATCCTGACGCCGACCACCAAGGCCGAGCACGGCGCGCACGACGAGGTCGCCTCCAAGGAAGAGCTGCTCGCGCGCGGCCTGGTCACGCCCGAGCACTTCGAGCGCGCCGCGGCGATCGCCGCCGCGTTGTTCGACTTCGGCCAGCGCCGCGCCGCCGAGCGCGGCCTCATCCTCGCCGACACCAAGTACGAACTCGGCATCGCGCCCGACGGCGAGATCGTCGTCATCGACGAGATCCACACGCCCGACTCGTCGCGCTACTGGCACGCGAGCGACTACCACGAGCGCCTGGCGCGCGGCGACGAGCCGCGCAGCCTCGACAAGGAGTTCGTGCGCCGCTGGTTCGTCGACGTGGGCGGCTACCGCGGTGAGGGCCCGCCGCCGCCGCTCCCCGACGACATCCGCGTCGAGGCCGCGCGCCGCTACATCCAGAGCTACGAGCTGGTGACCGGCCGGCCGTTCGTGCCCGACACCGCCGACCCGCAGACCCGCATCGCCGCCACGCTCGCCCACCGCCGCGGTGGTGCGGCGTGAGCCTCTGGACCGCGTTCGGCGCCGCGGCCGTCGGAGCGGCCCGCCTCGCCAAGACCACCGCCCGCGTCCAGCGCGCGAACCCCGGCGTCACCGCGCTGGCCGCGCACTACGTCCACCTGGCGGATCTCGCCGCGCCGCTCGATGAGGCTGGCGCGGCGCTCCTCGACCGGCTGCTCGCCTACGGCGCGATCGGCACCCAGAGTTTGTCATCAAACTCGATCTTCTCCGCTTCCGGAGGAGATCCGGACCGTCGTCCTCGACGGGGCGGATCGATCGAAGAAGAGCCCGGAGGCGAAAGCCTCACAGGCTCTGTCCCGACCGCGCCCGCCTTGTTCGTCGTGCCGCGGCCCGGCACGATCTCGCCGTGGTCGTCGAAGGCGACCGACATCGCGCGCATCTGCGGCCTCGCGGCGGTGCGCCGGCTCGAGCGCGGCGTGGCGTGGTCGGTGGAAGGGCAGGTCGCCGATCGCGCGGCGCTCGTCGCCGCGCTCCACGATCGCATGACCGAGGCGGTCCTCGATCGCCTCGCCGACGCCGCGCAGCTGTTCGCGCTCGAGGCCCCGCGGCCGCTGCGCCACGTGCCGCTCGGCCGCGATGTCGCGGCCGCCCGCGCTGCACTGGCCGCCGAGTCGACCCGCGCCGGCCTCGCGCTCGCCGAGGACGAGATCGACTACCTCGCGCGTGCCTACGCCGAGCTCGGCCGCGATCCGACCGACGTCGAGCTGACGATGTTCGCGCAGGCCAACAGCGAGCACTGTCGCCACAAGATCTTCAACGCCGAGCTCTGGCTCGACGGCGCGAAGCAGGACCGCTCGCTGTTCCAGATGATCCGGCGCTCGACCGAGGCGTCGCCGGACGGCGTGCTGTCTGCCTACAAGGACAACGCCGCGGTGATCGCCGGCGCGACCGCGGGCCGGTTCTTCGCCGACGCCGATCGGGTCTGGCGCGCGCACGTCGAGCCGATCCACATCCTCGCGAAGGTCGAGACCCACAACCACCCGACCGCGATCTCGCCGTTCCCCGGCGCGGCGACCGGCTCGGGCGGCGAGATCCGCGACGAGGGTGCGACCGGCCGCGGCGCGCGGCCCAAGGCCGGCCTGGTCGGCTTCACGGTCTCGAACCTGCGGCTGCCCGACGCGATCGAGCCCTGGGAGACGGACCACGGCAAGCCCGGCCGCATCGCCTCGGCGCTCGACATCATGATCGAGGGCCCGCTCGGCGGCGCCGCGTTCAACAACGAGTTCGGGCGCCCCGCGATCCTCGGCTACTTCCGCACCTTCGAGCTCGAGGTCGCCGCGCCCGGCGGCGGGCGCGAGGTCCGCGGCTACCACAAGCCGATCATGATCGCCGGCGGCCTCGGCAACGTGCGCGCGATGCACGTCGAGAAGGCCGCGATCCCGGTCGGCGCGCCGCTGGTCGTGCTCGGCGGGCCCGCCCTGCTCATCGGCCTCGGCGGCGGCGCCGCGTCGTCGATGGCGCAGGGCGCCTCGCACGAGGATCTCGACTTCGCCTCGGTGCAGCGCGACAACGCCGAGATCCAGCGCCGCTGCCAGGAGGTCATCGACCGCTGCTGCGCGCTGGGCGAGAGCTCGCCGATCGTCTCGATCCACGACGTCGGCGCCGGCGGCCTGTCGAACGCGATGCCGGAGCTGGTCCACGAGTGGAAGAAGGGCGCGCGCCTCGATCTGCGCGCGATCCCGTCGGGCGAGCCCGGCATGTCGCCGGTCGAGATCTGGTGCAACGAGGCCCAGGAGCGCTACGTGCTCGCGCTCGCGCCCGGTCGCGAGGCCGAGTTCGCGGCGCTGTGCGCTCGCGAGCGCGCGCCGTGGGCGATCCTCGGCCACGCCACCGACGACGGCCGCCTGGATGTGGCGGATCCGCTGCTGGCCGACGCGCCGGTCGCGCTGCCGCTCGAGGTCCTGCTCGGCAAGCCGCCGCGCATGGTCCGCCGCGGCGCGCGGTTGAACGCGCCGCATGCGCGGTTCTCCCTCGACGATCGCGACCTGCACGACGCCGCGCTGCGCGTGCTGCGCCTGCCGACCGTCGCCGACAAGTCGTTCCTCATCACGATCGGCGATCGCACGGTCGGCGGGCTCATCAGCCGCGACTCGCTGGTCGGTCGCTACCAGGTGCCGGTCTCCGACTGCGCCGTGACGGCGGCCGCGTTCGACACCGATCGCGGCGAGGCGATGGCGATGGGCGAGCGGCCGCCGGTGGCGCTGCTCGACGCCGCGGCCTCGGCCCGGCTCGCGGTCGCCGAGGTCATCACCAACATCTGCGCCGCCGACGTCGCCGCGCTCGGCGACATCAAGCTGTCGTGCAACTGGATGGCGGCGGCCAGCCACCCCGGCGAGGACGCGAAGCTCTACGACGCGGTCCGCGCGGTCGGCATGGAGCTCGGGCCCGCGCTCGGCATCGCGATCCCGGTCGGCAAGGACTCGATGTCGATGCGCACCGTCTGGAACGACGGTGCGGCGCGCTCGGTGACCTCGCCGATGTCCCTGGTCGCGACCGGCTTCGCGCCGGTCGGCGACATCCGCGCGACGCTCACCGCCGAGCTCTCGGGCCGCGGCGACACCGAGCTCTGGCTCGTCGATCTCGGCCGCGGCCAGCACCGCCTCGGCGGCAGCTGCGTCGCGCAGGTGTTCAGCGAGCTCGGCGATGTCCCGCCGGATCTCGACGACCCGGCGCTGCTCCGCGGGCTGTTCGCGGCGATGCGCGAGCTGCGCGCCGCCGGCCTCGCGCTCGCCTATCACGATCGCTCCGACGGCGGCCTGCTCGCGACGCTGGCCGAGATCGGCTTCGCGTCGCGCACCGGCCTCGCGGTCGATCTGGCGGCGCTCGGCGGCGATCCGGCGGCGGCGCTGTTCGCCGAGGAGCTGGGCGCGGTCATCGAGGTGCCGGTCGGCGCGCGCGCCCGGGTCGCGGCGATCTTCGCGGCCCACGGTCTCGCGCGGGTCGCGCACGTCATCGGCGCGCCGGCGCCGGTACCGCGCTTGATTGTCCGGTCGTCGGACGAGACGCTGGTCGATCTGTCGCTGGTCGAGCTGCGCCGCGCGTGGTCGCACGTCACCCAGCGCATGCAGGCGCTGCGCGACGATCCGGGCTGCGCCGACGAGGAGCACGCCGATCGCTTCGAGGGCGTCGGGCTGTCGGCGGTGGTGCCCTACGATCCGCAGCAGGATCCGGCGGCGCGCCACGTCGCGGCCGCGGTCTCGCACGGCCTCGCGCGGCCGCGGGTCGCGATCCTCCGCGATCAGGGCGTCAACGGCCAGGTCGAGATGGCGGCGGCGTTCACGCGCGCCGGCTTCGACGCCGTCGACGTCCACATGACCGATCTGATCGAGGGCCGCGATGACCTCAGCGCCTACCGCGGCCTGGCCGCGTGCGGCGGGTTCTCGTTCGGCGACGTGCTCGGCGCCGGTCTGGGCTGGGCCAAGTCGGCGCTCTACAACCCGCGGGCGCGCGCCGCGCTCGCGGCGTTCTTCGCGCGGCCCGACACGTTCACGCTCGGCGTGTGCAACGGCTGCCAGATGATGGCGGGCCTGCGCGAGCTGGTGCCGGGCGCCGAGCGCTGGCCGCGGTTCGTGCGCAACCGCTCCGATCAGTTCGAGGCCCGGCTGACGATGGTCGAGATCCTGCCGTCGCCGTCGATCCTGTTCGCGGGCATGGCAGGCGCGCGCCTGCCGGTCGCGGTCGCGCACGGCGAGGGCCGGGCCGAGCTCGATCCCGCGGCGCAGGCCGCGCTCGAGGGCGCCGGCCTGGTGGCGGGCCGGTTCGTCGATGGCGCCGGCGCCGTCGCGCTGCGCTACCCGCAGAACCCCAACGGCTCGCCCGGCGGCATCACCGCGCTGACCACGCCCGATGGCCGCGCGACGATCCTGATGCCGCACCCCGAGCGCGTGTTCCGCACGGCGCAGCTGTCGTGGCACCCGGCGGGCTGGGGCGAGGCCAGCCCGTGGCTCCGCATGTTCCAGAACGCGCGCGTCTGGGTCGGCTGACCGACTCGGGGCGAGTCGCGCGGCATCCCGAGGCGCTTCGATACGCGCTTACGGAAGCGTGACCGGCGTGCCGTCGCGCAGCCACGCGGCGATCGCGCGATAGAAGCCGCGACAGTCGAACGCGTTACCGGGCCCGGGCGAGTCGCCGGCGATCTGACAGAACTGGTCGAGGTGATCGGCCGGGATGCAGCCCAGGAAGGTGCCCCAGCGCGCCGACGCGACCGGCACCAGGCCATCGTGGGCGTCGTGGCCGGCGAGCGCGTTGTCGAGGATCACCGCCGATGCGTCGAGCAGCGGATCGAGCGCGTCGTCGTTCGGGAGCTGCCCGACGAACGGGACGATCGCGTCGGGTGTGCAGTCGCCATCGGCGCGCGTGAGGCCCGAGCGGCCGGCGATCGAGAAGTACGCGACGCCCGCGCGATCGGGGTACGCGGCGCTGAACGCGGCCGCGCCCTTCGCCGACAGCGTGACCAGCGCCGCCTCGGCGTCGTGATCGGGCTGGCCCGAGACCACCGCGCCGATGAGGTTGAGCAGCGCGTCGACCGCCTGCTTGGTCGGCCCCTGCAGATCCTCGGCGGCGATGTCGGCGATCGGCGTGCCGCGGTGCGGTGCCGCGATCGTCACGACGTGCGCGATCAGATCGGGCGCCACCGAGGCGACGTAGCGGCAGTCGAGGCCGCCCTGCGAGTGGCAGATCAGATCGACCCGCGCCGCGCCGGTCTCGGCGATCACGCCGCGCACGAACGCGAGCAGCTCCGCGCCGCGCACCTCCGAGGAGTTGTAGGGATCGAGCGCGGGCGCGTAGACCGTGACGCCATCGGCGGTGAGCGCCGCCGCGACGCCGTAGAAGTAGTCGATCGGCCCGATGTGCTGGAAGCCATCGAGGCCGTGGACGAGCACCACCGGGTGCGGGCCGCGATCGACCGCCGCATCGACGGTGGCGTCGACCGCGGCGGCGGCGTCTGCGGTCGTGCCCGGAGCCGGGCCGCCGGGCACGCGCGAGGAACACGCCGCGATCGCGCACGCGAAGATCGCGAGTGGTCGCCGGAGAATCTGTGCGGCTCGCGCCTCCAGGTTCTTGTTCGATCGATCGGCCCGCGCGAGGACGCGCCTCCCGATGTCTGCCGGACCTGAGCCAGCTCGCTGCGCTCGCCTCATCGACGACGACCGTACGCGCGTCGCGCGCGCGACGCGAGGACGATTCACGCGGCGACCGCTGGCGAGCGCCAACAGGCGGGCTCCTCGCGCGACGCAGCGCTCGGCGGCCCGGCGAGGATCGCGCGCGGCCAGGTCGCGACTACTTCTTCGCGATGATCTTCTTCTGGTTGCCGAGGATCGCCTTCTGGTTGGCGATCACGTCGTCGAGCTTCTTCTGGTTGCCGGCGATCTTGGCCTGGTTGGCGATCACCTGGTCGAGCTTCTTCTGGTTGCCGGCGATCGCCTTCTGGTTGGCGAGGACCTGATCGAGCTTCTTCTGATTGCCGGCGATCTTCGCCTGGTTGGCCAGGATCGCGTCGAGCTTCTTCTGGTTGCCGGTGATCTTGGCCTGGTTCGCCTCGATCTTCTTCTGGTTGGCGAGGACCTGATCGAGCTTCTTCTGGTTGCTCGCGATCTGGTCCTGATTGGCGAGGATGCGTTCCTGGTTGGCGAGCAGCCGCTCCTGGTTGGCGGTGATCTGCGCCTGATTCGCCAGGATGCGCTCCTGGTTCGCGACGACGTCGGTTTCGGCCATGGTTCCCTCCGCCGACGATGTTCGCGGGGGCCACCGCGCGGCGCAACCGGCGCCAACCGAATTCGCGGCTGTCCGGCGCCCGGTCACGCAGATCGACGTCGGCGATCCGCGACGGCGATCCGGTCGCTCAGAACATCATCGGCGCGGCGATCACCGCGATCGCGACCGCGCACAGCGCGACCCGGGCCAGGCGCAGCGTCCGCGGCGCGCGGCGCACGCCGAGGAGCGCCATCGCGTGCGGCGCGGACCGGCGGATCGAGAGCAGCCCGGGGATCGCCGCGAGGCAGGCCGCGGTCGCCAGGCCTTGCTCGATCGCGCTGAAGTCCCCGGTCGCGACCGGCCACAGGCTGGCGAACAGGAGCGCGTCGGTCAGGGCGAGCACCGCGATGCCCCAGCGCATGCCGCCGAGCGCGGCGACCGCGCCGACCGCGAGGGTCGCGGCGATCTCGGGCGCGTGGGAGATGGGGGGCAAGGGCAGGGCGCAGAGCGCCGCCAGCAGGGACGAGACCGCCGCGATCCGCTCCCAGCGAAGGAGCGGACGCCCCATGATCCCGGGTAGATGGCCACCACTCCGAGCCGTTCCCAGCGCAGTGAGTGAGGTCGTCATGAGACAATTGTAACCACTTCCGTACGATTGTCCGCATGATTGTAATCACACGCTGACAATCGTATCCGACAGCTACCCCAGCGGATGCAGACCGCGACCTTGGGCCGCGGCTTTCCCGCTTTCCGCGCCCGTGTCATGGTGAAGGCGCGATGACCACCATCCTGCTCAAGCTCGGTGCGCGCCTGATCGCGTTCACCCTGGTGTTCTGGTTCGCCGCCCGGAAGAACCCGAAGATCAAGATCGAGCCGCGCTGGTCCATCCCGCTGGTGGCTGGCCTTTTCGGCCTGCTCAACATCGGCCTCTACTGGCTGTGCAAGCCGATCATCAACATCGCGACCTTCGGCTCGCTCGCGTTCATCCTGCCGTTCGCGCTGAACGGCATCTTCCTGTTCCTGACCGCGCGCGCCGTCGAGAAGAAGAAGTGGCTGCAGATCGACGGCATCGTCGCGACGCTGTGGCTCGCGCTGGTGCTGACCGCAGCGCACGGCGTTCTCTGGCTGACGCTCGACTACCTGCCCGGCCACCTGTAGCCGCGGGCCGGCGCCGCGATCAGCGGCGCATGACCACGACCCGCCGCGGGCGCGTCAGCCCGCGACTTCGCGGAGCTGGCGCAGCAGATCGCGCGCCTGGTCGACGTTGCCCGCCGACTCGCGCAGCGACTGGCGGATCAGCTCGAACGACGCGCGCGGGATCGTGTGCGAGTACTGATCGAACTCGCCTTCCGCCGCCATCACCTCGATGCGCAGCGACGACAGCAGGTCGTTGAGCGCGGTGACGATCTCGGCGGCCTTGCCGCGGATCTCGACGGCGCGCTGGACCTTCACGTTGGCGCCCTCGCTGCGGAGCTGCTCCTCGAGCGTCGCGACCTTCGCCTTCAGCGTGTCGCGCTCCTCCTCGAGGCCGGCCATCTCCTTCTCGAGGTCCTCCATCTTGCGCGCCTTCTCGGCGTTCATGCCCGGCTTGCCACCGCGCATGATGCGGAGCTCGGACTGGAGCTGATCGATGCGGCGGCGGAGCCGCTTCATCTCCTCGTGATCGGCGGCGCTGGTGTCGGAGACCGCGGGCGGCGGCGCCTGGACCTGCGCCTGCGGCGGCGGCGGGCCCGGCTGCTGCTGCGGCTGCTGCGGGATCTGGGCGTTGACCGCGGCCAGCTGCTGGGCGGAGACCGCCTGCATCGCGTGGCCGGTCGGGCCGGCGTTGTTGACCGGGCCCATGCCCGGGTGCTGCATCAGCGGCTGGGCCTGGTTCGCCTGGGGCTGCATGCCGCCGCCGTTGCCGCCGCCGTCGTTGCCCAGCTGGGCGGTGTCGACGAAGCGCAGCCACAGGCTGCCGCAGCGGACCGCGTCGCCGTGCTTGAGCAGGTGGCTCTGAACCCGCTGCTCCTGGTAGTAGACGCCGTTCGCGGACCCGAGGTCCTCGAGGACGAAGCCCTGGCCGCCCCAGTACAGGCGCGCGTGGTGGCGCGAGACCATGGCGTCGTCGGTCCGGATGGCGCAGTCCATCGACCGCCCGACGCGGATCTCCTGCGCTCCCAGATCGAGGGCGCCCTCGATACCTTGCGCATCGCGCCAGAGAACTCGTGCCACGGCTCTGGAATTGTTAGGCGAGATGGCCATCGCACACAAGTTCCCGCTCACCCTTTGCCGACGGAAGTGGGCGATCTGTGTGCCGATTGCCGACGGCAGCGGGCGATCTGTGTGCCTAGCCGGCCCGACTGCAACGTGATAGACGGACAGCCATGTGCGGCATCTTCGGCATCCAGGGACACGACGAGGCTGCCAACATCGCGTACCTGGGGCTCCATGCGCTCCAGCACCGCGGTCAGGAGTCGGCCGGCGTCGTCGCCGGTGACCCCTCGCTCCGGCGCCACGTCGAGATGGGGCTGGTCTCCGACATCTTCACGCGCGAGACCCTGGCCAAGCTGCCCGGGCGGGCCGCCATCGGCCACGTGCGCTACTCGACCGCGGGCAGCTCCGAGCTGCGGAACGCCCAGCCGTTCCTCTTCGACTACGCCCTCGGCGGCGTGGCCATCGCCCACAACGGCAACCTGGTCAACGCGACCTCGGTGAAGATCCGGCTCGAGAACCGCGGGTCGATCTTCCAGACCTCGAGCGACACCGAGGTCATCGTCCACCTGATGGCTGAGGCCCGCGAGGCCGACTGCGTCTCGCGCCTCATCAGCGCCCTGCGCCAGGTCGAGGGCGCCTACTCGCTGGTGCTGCTCACCGACGACAACAAGCTGATCGGCGCGCGCGATCCGAACGGCTTCCGGCCGCTGGTCATCGGCCGGGTCAAGGACGCCTACGTGCTGTCCTCGGAGACCTCGTCGTTCGATCTGATCGAGGCCGAGTTCATCCGCGACGTGGAGCCCGGCGAGGTCGTGGTCATCGAGAAGGGCGGCATCACCAGCCACCGGATCATGCCCGCGGCCGCCGAGCGCTTCTGCGTGTTCGAGCACGTCTACTTCGCGCGGCCCGACAGCCTCGTGAACGGCAAGTCGGTCTACCGCGCGCGCGAGAAGATGGGCATCCGGCTGGCGCAGGAGTCGAAGATCGACGCCGACGTCGTCATCCCGGTGCCCGACTCGGGCGTGCCGTCGGCGATCGGCTTCGCCAAGGAGGCCGGCATCCCGTTCGAGATGGGCCTCATCCGCTCGCACTACGTGGGCCGCACGTTCATCGAGCCGCAGGACTCGATCCGCCACTTCGGCGTGCGCCTCAAGCTGTCGCCGGTCCGCTCGATCGTCGACGGCAAGAAGGTCATCGTCGTCGACGACTCGCTGGTCCGCGGCACGACCTCGCGCAAGATCGTCAAGATGCTGCGCGGCGCCGGCGCGAAGGAGGTCCACATGCGGATCTCGGCGCCGCCGACCACGCACCCGTGCTTCTACGGCATCGACACGCCGACCCGCTCGGAGCTGGTCGCGGCCTCGCACACGGTCGAGGAGATCGCCCGCTACATCACGTGCGACTCGCTGGCCTACCTGAGCCACGACGGCCTCATGGCCTCGGTCGGCGCCAAGGCCGACGGCACCGGCTACTGCTCGGCGTGCTTCACCGGCGTCTACCCGGTGGCCCTTGGCGCCCCGGACGAGGCGGCGCTTGTCAGGCTGCGGCGCAGCAAGGTATAGACCGCGGACCATGCCGCTCGACACCGTCGATACCAATCGCATCCGCGGCGCGCTGAAGGAGCTCTCGGGCCAGACCGAGCAGCTCCGGGGGTTGCTTTGACCTCGACGTCAAGCGACTGAAGCTCGAGGAGCTCGAGCACCTCTCCGGCGCGCCTACCTTCTGGGATGACCCCAAGCGCGCGCAGACGCTCCTCAAGGAGAAGAAGCAGCTCGAGAACGTCGTGAAGATCTGGGACTCGCAGGTCCGCGCGATCTCGGACGCCGAGGTGTTGCTCGAGCTGGCCGAGGAGGCCGGCGACGAGGCCAGCGCCAAGGAGGCCGAGGCCCAGCTCGACACCGTCCGCAAGGCGTTCGAGGACATGGAGTTCCGCCGGATGCTGTCGGGCGAGCTCGATGCCTCGGGCGCGATCGTCCAGGTGCAGTCCGGTGCCGGCGGCGTCGACGCCTCGGACTGGGCGCAGATGCTGCTCCGCATGCTCCTGCGCTACTGCGACCGCAAGGGCTGGAAGTACGAGCTGCTCGACGAGACCCCGGCGGAAGAGGCCGGCATCAAGAGCGCGACCTTCGTGGTCACCGGCGACTACGCCTATGGCCTCCTCAAGGCCGAGGACGGCGTGCACCGGCTGGTGCGCGTGTCGCCGTTCGACACCCAGGGCCGGCGCCAGACCTCGTTCGCCGCGGTCACGGTGACCCCCGACATCGACGACGACATCGAGGTCAACATCGACGAGGGCGATCTGCGGATCGACACCTACCGCGCCGGCGGCGCCGGCGGCCAGCACGTCAACAAGACCGACTCGGCGGTGCGCATCACGCACATCCCGACCGGCCTGATCGTGCAGTGCCAGAACGAGCGCTCGCAGCACAAGAACAAGGCGATGGCCATGAAGATGCTGCGCTCGAAGATGTACGACTTCGAGCTGGCCAAGCGCGAGGAGAAGGCCCAGGCCGCGGCCAACGCGCGCCTGAAGATCGAGTGGGGCTCGCAGATCCGCTCGTACGTGCTGTTCCCGTACCAGCAGGTCAACGACCACCGCACCGAGATGAAGACCGCGCAGATCGACGCCGTGCTCGACGGCGATCTCGATCAGCTGATCCGCACGTACTTGCTGCAGAAGTCGAACGCGCCGGTCGCGCTCAGGTAAGGGCGGGCGCGGGCGCGTCGAGCAGGTGGAGCCCGAACGGATCGACGTCCGGCGCGGGCTCGTCGCGCGGCGCCGGCGGCGCGGGCCGCGGCGGCGCCAGGTGCGGCGCGAACGGGTCGGGCAGGGGCTCGGTGGCGGGTTCCTGGCGCATCACCCTGGTAGAGCGCCGTGCCGCCGCCTGTGACGGCGCCCGGAGTGGCGCAACGCGGCATGGGGCGATACAAGGACGCATGGACCCGTTCTCCATGGTCGTCGCGATCGTCGCCCTGGTGAGCGGCGGGCGGCTGGTCCACGGCTGGATCGACGCGCGGGAGCGGGGGCGCCGCGCCGAGCTGCTCGCGGGCAACCGCACGCCGCCGGCCGAGCTCGAGGCGCTGCGCGCCGAGCGCAAGCTGCTGGTCGAGCGCATCGAGAACCTCGAGACGATCGTCTGCGGCGTCGACCTCGAGCTCAACCAGAAGATCGCGCGGCTCCTCGACGAGTCGCGGGTCGCGGCCCTGCCGGCGGCCGAGGCGACCCCGCCTGCGCCCGCGGCCGTCACGCCTGCGTCGGCTGCCGCGCCGGTGGTCGCGCCGATGATCGACGCCACGGTCACCGCGCCGCCGTCATCGCGCCCGCGCCCGGTGTCGAGCACCGGGCTGGTGCCCGGCGAGGTGCTCGCCAACCGCTACCGGATCCAGCGCCTGCTCGGCAAGGGCGGCATGGGCGCGGTCTACCTCGCGCACGACGAGGTGCTGACCGAGCTGGTCGCGCTCAAGATCATCTCGAGCGCCTGGGCCTCCGACGAGGCCGCGATGGTCGAGCGCTTCAAGCGCGAGGCCGCGGCGGCGCGCAAGGTCAGCTCGCCCAACGTCGTGCGCATCCACGATCTCGGCGAGGCCCGGCCGGGCCTGCTCTACCTGTCGATGGAGTACGTCGTCGGGCGCACGCTGTCCGAGCTGATCGCGACCCGCGGCGTGGTGCCGATCGTCGACTGCCTCGACATCATCGGCCAGGTCTGCACCGGTCTCGCCGCGGCCCACGACGCCGGCGTGATCCACCGCGACCTCAAGCCCGGCAACGTGCTGG
>JAIOQA010000518.1 GCA_021413675.1 Deltaproteobacteria bacterium
GAAGCGCGCCGCGCTGCGGCCGGCCGACGATCAGAGCGTCGTCGGCGACATCTGGCGGATCATCACCGCCGCGGTCACCTCGGCCGCGGGCATCGACGCCGGCAAGCTCGGCTTCGCGCGCGGCGACAAGGTCGCGCTCAAGCAGCTCGGCAAGAAGCACGACGCGCTGGCCGCCGCGCTGCTCACGATGGGCGTGACCGACGCCGAGGTCTACATCAGCGAGGCGCGCAACGGCATCGCGCGCGTGCTGTCGGGCGAGACGCCCACGCTCTGCCTCGGCGCCGACGTCGCGACCGGCGCGAGCCCGGCCGCGCGCTGGCAGCTCGGGCGCGCCGCGTACCACGCCGCCGACGGCACCGGCATGCTGTCGGAGCTGCGCGAGGGCGAGGGCGCCTGGTGGGTCGCCGCCGCGCTGAAGGTCGCCGAGGTCTCCGTGCCGGCGCCGCTGATCGAGGCGATCGCCGCCGACGAGGCCGCGGTCGCCGAGCGCGTGCGCCTGCTCGGCAAGCAGCTCGCGCGCAAGGACAAGCGCGCGCTGTCGGGCCTGGTCGGGCGGCTGCGCGAGATCAACTCGCCCGAGGCGGTCACGCGCTGGCGCCGCGCGGCGCAGGCCGCGGGCCATCGCGCCGGCCTGTTGTTCGCGGGCGACCTCGCGGTCGCGCTGGCGATGCTCGACGTGGGCCGCGGTGGCCGCGCGCTCGCCGATAGCCCCGCTGCCCTGGATCTGTGCGCGTGGTCGGTCTCCGATGCCCACTGCGCGCTGCGCCGCGCGCTCGGCTGCGCGATCGGAGGAGCCGCGTGAGCGACAACGACAAGAGCGGGCTGTTCGGCGACGAGGACATCTTCGCCGAGCTCGACGCGTGGGATCGCACGTTCGACGCGCTGCACGAGACCGACGCCGCGACGGCCGAGGCGGCCGCCGAGGGCGGCAAGCCGGCGAGCGACGCGCCCGCCGCGGCGATCGAGGCCGCGGCGATCGAGGCCGCGCCGATCGCGATCGAGGCCGCGGCGATCGCGCCCGCGGCGATCGAGGCCGCGCCGATCGAGGTTGCGCCGGCGGAGTCCGAGCCCGAGTTCGAGATCGAGGCGGCGCTCGAGAGCAGCGCCGAGTCGGCGCCGGTACCGGTGATCGAGGTGCGGGCCGCCGCGCCGCGCCGCAACGACGCCCCGACCACGCCCCCGCCGGTCCACGAGCCGGTCGCGCGCGTGAAGCCGCGCACGATCCCGCCGCCGCCGCCCCCGCGCGCCGCGCCCGAGTCGCCGTTCGGCGATGGCGGCGACGAGCGCGACGAGACCGACTTCTCCGATCTCGGCGTCGCGGGCGAGCCCGAGGCGCTCGGCACGCTGCTCGGCACGCCGCCGCCGCTGGCGCCGCCGCCCGAGGAGGCCGAGCTGCGCGCGCCGGTGCCGGTGCCGCGCACGACCGGGCCGATCCGCCCGTTCGGCGCCGAGGACGCGCCGACCAAGATCCTGCCGCTCAAGCCGCTGCGCCCGGCGCACACGTTGCCGCGCGCCAGCGCGCCGGCCGACGCCGAGGACGACGACGCGGTCCTGACCTCCGCCGCGCGGCCGGCGATCCGGCTCGAGTCGGGCCCCACGGACGACGAGCTGTTCGGCGATCTGCCGGCGCAGCCGATCCCGGTGGTGGCCGCGCTGCGGCCCGGCGCCGAGGCCACGCGCGTCGCCGATCTCGCCGCGCTGAGCGCGGCGTTCGACGACGGCGGCAGCTTCGCCGGGGACACCGGGACCGGGCAGGGCCGCCGCGCCGCCAACGCTGGCGCGACCCGCGTCGTCGATCCGTCGATGGCCGCGCTCGCCGAGGCGCGCCGCCCCGACGCGCCCGAGGTCCGCGGGCCCGCGATCGTGCGCCGCCACGATCTCGAGCAGCGCCGCCGGCGCCAGGAGTTCGAGGAGGAGTCGTCGGGCGGCGGTGACTTCTCGAGCGGCGACGCGACCAGGGTCGCCGACATCGGGCAGATCGAGGCGATGGCGCTGCGCCAGCGCGAGGAGAGCGCCGCGGCCTCGGCCGCCGCGGCCGCGTTCTTCGCCGAGCGCCCCGGCGGCGAGGTCGAGCTCCGCGCCGACGACGACTTCTACGACGACATCGAGATCGGCGGCAGCTCCGACGACGCCGCCGAGGCCGGGCACACGCCGTCGTCGTCCGGCCGCCGCGCCGGCCCGCACGTGGTCCGCCGCACCGCCGCGCCCGCGACCAGCGGCCCGATCGTCGCGGCCAGCGACGATGACGACGACGAGATGTCGATCGCGATCTCGCACGACGACGAGGCCCCCGCGGCCGCGCCGGTCGAGGTCAGCGGCACCGTCCGCGAGATCGGCGAGGACGACTTCTCGGATCTGGCGGGCGATCAGGTGACGCCGGTGCCGCCGCCGGTCGCGCACGCGCCCTCGGCGCCGGTCGCGCGCCCGAGCGCGCCGGCGATCCCGCCGATCCAGCGCAACCTGGTGACCCCGGTGGTGCCGGGCACGCCGGTCGCGATGCGGCCGATGCCGCCGCCGGTGTCGCTGAGCGACGACGACGACGAGGACGACGACTCGGCGGACTGGTGGGACGACGACGCCGAGGGCGGGCCGCCGCCGGCGGCGCGCACCGGCACGCTGCCGGTCCCACCGCCGTCCGCTGGCGGGCGTCCGTCGACGATCCCGCCGCCGATCGCGGCCGCGGCGGCCCCGACTGCCGCGGCGCCCGCGCAGGTCGGGCGCTCCGCCGACGAGGCGCTCGACGCGCTGTCGGATCTCGACGTTCCCGAGCCGGCGGTCAGCGTCCCGGTGGACGCGATCGCCGATGCGCCGATCGCCGCGGAGACGGTTGCGGCGCCGG
>JAIOQA010000451.1 GCA_021413675.1 Deltaproteobacteria bacterium
GACCGCGCTCGCCGCCGGCCGGATCGTCGACACCGTGCACGCGCTGCGCTCCGAGCTCGAGCGGCCGGAGAGCCTGCGCGCGGCCGCGCCCGAGCTCATCCGCGCGATCGGCGGCGCGGCGCCGGCCCGGCTCGATCCGCGCATCGAGGCCGCGCTCGCGCGGCTGCGCGCCGAGGGCGAGCGCGTGCCGCTCGCCGAGCTCGCCCGCGCCGCGGGCCTGAGCGCCGGCCACTTCTCCGATCTGTTCGCGCGCGAGGTCGGCATCCCGCTGCGCCGCTGGCAGGTCTGGGCGCGGGTCGTGCGCGCGATGGTGTCGACGGCGCCGACCCTGGTCGAGCGCGCCGCCGACGGCGGCTTCGCCGATCAGGCCCACATGGCGCGCTCGTTCCGGCGCTTCCTCGGCCACCCCGCGACCGCGCTCCTGCGCCGGCCGCGCGCGATCGACGATCAGGCGCGCAGCTCGGCGAGCCCGGCCTGGCGCGACACCACCGGCGCGTAGCCCAGCTCGCGCCGGATCTTGGCGTCGACGATCGTCATCTCGTGCGCGACGGTGCCGTACTCCTGGCGGCTGATCGGCGGCGCGACCCGGCCGCGCGTCAGCCACGCGAGCGCGCCGCCCACCGCCATCGCGACGCGCACGAGCCAGCGCGGCACCGCGCGGGTCGGCGCGGCCACGCCACGGGTCGCGAGCAGCTGCTCGACGAAGTCGCGGAACGGCACGGGCTCGCCGTCGGTGACGAAGTAGATCTCGCCGCCGCGGCCGCTGGCGAGCGCGAGCTCGACCGCGCGCGCGAGGTTCGCGACGTGGGTCGTCGAGGTCAGGTAGCGACCGCCGTCGATCCACACCAGCTTCTTCGCGCGCGCCGCCGCGACCAGCTGCGGCAGCGCGGTGGAGTCATCGCGGCCCCAGACGAACCGCGGCCGCAGCACGATGACCTCGAGGCCATCGCGGTGCTGGGCCAGCGCCGCCTGCTCGGCCAGCGCCTTGGTGCGCGAGTAGTTGCCGGCGTGGCGCGCGGGGATGGGATGGGTCTCGTCGACCTGGTGCAGCGGCCGGCCATCGGCGAGCACGGCCTCGGTGCTGATCTGGATCGCGCGGCGCACGCCGGCCGCGCGCGCCGCCTCGAACACCGTGGTCGTGCCGAGGATGTTGATGCGATCCTGCGCCGCCGAGCCGCGGCCGTGATCGGTGTCGGCGGCGGCGTGGACGACGGCGTCGCAGCCGTGCATGCCCAGGACGAGCGCGGCGCGATCGAGCACGTCGCCGCGGCACGGGCGCGCGCCCAGCGCCGCGACCGCGGCGGCCGAGGCCTCGCTCCGCGCGAGCGCCACGACCTCGACGCCGCTCGCGACGAGCGCGCGGATCAGGTTGCGACCGACGTACCCGCTGCCACCGGTGACGAACACGCGCGAGACCTGCATGGCCCGGTTGTGCCCGCGATCGCGGCGGCGGTCTTGAACGAAACCCGGATCGCGATCCGCGTCGCTAGCTCGCGAACAGCTCGGCCGCGCGCACGGTGTTGTCGAGCAGGCAGGCGCGCGTCATCGGCCCCACCCCGCCCGGCACCGGCGTGATCACCGCGGCGCGCTCGGCGGCGGCGGCGAACGCGACATCGCCGACGAGCCGGCGGTCGGCCAGGCGATTGATGCCGACGTCGATCACCGCGGCGCCCGGCTTGATCCACTCGCCCTGCACGAACTCCGGCCGGCCGATGGCCGCGACCACGATGTCGGCGCGCGCGATCTCGCCGGCGAGGTCGCGGGTCTTGGAGTGGCAGAGCGTCACCGTGGCGTTGGCGTTCGCGAGCAGGAGCGCGACCGGCTTGCCGACCAGCACGCTGCGGCCGATCACGATCGCGCGCGCGCCGGCGATCTCGACGCCGCCATGCGCGAGCAGCCGCATGCAGCCCGACGGCGTGCACGCGGCGAACCGCGGCCGGCCCTGGGCGAGGCGCCCGAGGTTCTCCGGGTGGAGCCCATCGGCGTCCTTGTCGGGGCGGATCGCCTCGATCACGCGGTCGGCGTTGATGTGCGCCGGCACCGGCAGCTGCACCAGGATGCCGTGCACCGCCGGATCGGCGTTGAGCCGCGCGATCAGGGCGAGCAGCTCGGCCTCGCTGGTCGACGCCGGCAGGCGGTGATCGATCGCGTCGATGTGGGCCTCGCGCGCGTCCTTGGTCTTCGCGCGCACGTAGACCGCCGAGGCCGGATCGTCGCCGACCAGCACGACCGCGAGCGCCGGCACGACGCCGCGCGCGCGCAGCGCCTGGGCGCGGACCGCGACCTCGCCGCGGACCTGCGCCGCGAGCGCGTTGCCGTCGAGGATGCGGGCGCTCACGTCGACGATCCCGAGCCGGATCCGGATCCGCCTGAGCCCGAGCTGCCCGACGATCCGCCCGAGGTGCTCGGCGCGGGCGCCGCGGCCGCAGGCGCCGGCGCGCTGGAGCCGCTGTCGCTCGAGGCGGCGGGCGCGGGCGCCGCCGCGCTGTCGCTCTTCGTCGACGACGCGCCGCCGCTCTCGCCGGGCTTGGTCGACGCGTACAGATCCTTGTACCAGCCGCCGCCCTTCAGCTGGAACGCGGTGCGGGAGATGATCCGCTCCAGCGGGCCGCCGCAGTTCTCGCAGACGTCCCGCGGCGGATCGCTCATGCGCTGCTGGTATTCGAACTCGCGCTCACACGTCGTACATCGATACTCGTAGACCGGCATGGCGCCTCCAGCTAGCACGTAAGGCGTGAGCCCGACAAGTCACCTCGTCGGTGCGGCCGTGACCTCGACGATGCGCACGCCCAGCTCGCCGTCGACGTCGACCAGCTCGCCGCGGGCGATCACCCGGCTGCCGACGCGCAGCTCGATCGGCCCGCCCAGCGGCCGGCCGAGCCCGAGGACCTCGCCAGGCGTCAACTCGAGCGCGCGCCGCAGCGACAGCTCGACCGCGCCTGCGACGGCGGCCACCTCGATCGTCATGTCGTCGCCCAGGGTCTCGTCCATCTGGCCTCGCGCGTAGGCGCCCCGCACGGTAACCCGCGCCGCGCCGATCGCAAGGGCCACCGGCACCGCGCCGCGGCCGACGAGGATCGCGCCGCCGCCGTCGACAACCACGACGTCGCGGACCGCGAGCGCGCGCAGCTCGGCGCGGGTCGCGGCGAGCCGGCCGATCGCCAGCGGCAGCG
>JAIOQA010000452.1 GCA_021413675.1 Deltaproteobacteria bacterium
GAGCTCGCGCCCGGCCCGATGCGCGACCTGGTCATCGCGATCGGCCGCGCCTTCGCCGGTCGCGCGGCGCTCGACCTCGACGACGCGATCGCGGCGCTGCAGGCGATCGCGATCGCCGCGGGCGCGCGCCTCTCCCGCGCGCGGCTCGCGCCCGGAGGCCGTGCCCTGCCCCGCTGGCCGTCGAGCCTGCGCACCGGCACGCCGCGGATCGCCGCGGGATCGATCTGGCCGTTCGACCCAGAGCTGGCCGGGCTGCGGATCGGCGCGCGCCGCATCGCCAAGCGCGAGTGCTTCGATGACGACAGCGAGCGCGCGGACCGCGCATGGCTCGAGGCCAGCGGCGCGACGGTCGCGCGGGCCGGCGCGATCGATCCCGACGGTCGCCGGGTGCTGCTCGCGGCGATGGATCCGGCGGCGCTCGACGACGGCCTCGCGCTCGCCGAGGCAGCGCTCCAGGCGCGCGATCGCGATTCGCCGGCCCGGGCGCTGGGCGCGGCCCTCGGCTATCCGCCGTGCTGCGTCGACGCGTTCCTCGCCGCCGAGGGACGCGACGACCTTTCGCTGCTGGCGCTGCTGCCATCGATCGACGCGCCACCCGCGCCGCCCTGGACCCAGTGGCTCAACGCGCCGCTCGCGCTGATCTCGCACACGCCGTGCGCGCTCACCTGCGCGCCGACGATCGCGCTCGCGCAGGCGCTGTGCGCCGAGCTCGATCAGCGGTCACCGGGGTTCGCAGCCGTGTGGCGCGATCTCGCCGCGCGCTTCCAGATCGTCGATCACCGCGGCCGCGGCCTGGCGATCCGCGGCGAGGGCTCGCTCGCCACCGGGGTGGTGATCGCGCACGCGCTGGCCATCGAGCCGGATCCGGCCGCGGGCGTCACCGCGCGCGAGCTGCCCGAGCTGGTCGGCCGCACGGTCCGGGTCGGCGACGGCGACCTCGATGGCCCGACGCTGGTGGCGGCCCTCGGCGCCGATCACACCGGCGCCTGATTTTTTTTGGTCACGTCGAACGCGAGGCCACGCTACCGGGGCATGAAGAAGAACAGCAAGTCCAATCCCTCCCTCGCCCTCACCACCCAGACCGTCCGCGCGCTCCAGGACAACCAGCTCACGATTGCGGCGGGCGGCCGGTGGAGCGCGTACCCGTGCACCCGCATCGACGTCAGCCAGAACTGCCCCGGCTGATCGACCCGCGCCCGGGTCCGCAACACCCGTCCGGGGCCGGGGGCACGGCGCGTATACTCGCGGCGTGTCCCTCCGCGTCGGCTTCGTGCTCCCGTACGGCCAGCGCGACGACGGGTTCTTCCCGGACACCTTCCTCGGCCAGCTATGCGCCGACGCCCGCGCCGACGGCCACGTCGCGCGCATCGCGCGGGTCTACTACGAGGGCGATCGCAGCGCTGGCGACGCCGCGGTCGCCGATCGGCTCGCGGCCTGGCTCGACGACGGCGACTTCGAGCTGATCGTCGCGGAGCGGATCTTCGATCCCGCGCCGCTGGTCGCGTATCGCGCGCGGCGCGCGGGCGCGATGATCGCGCTGGTCGCGCGCGGCGACTCGATCGAGGCGATCGACGGCGTCGATCTGCTCGTCGGCGCGGTACGCGGCGCGACCCGCGCCGGCCACACCCGCCAGGCGTCATCGATCTGGCAGGTCGCCGATGCGTTCCGGACGCTGGTCGCGCGGCGCGCGGCCGGCGGCGATCTCGCCGATCTCGCGGGCGTGTCACGCATCATCGACGAGCAGCTGGTCGCCGGCGCGCCGCTGCCGCCGCTGGTCGCGCGCCCGCTCGCGCCGGTCCTCGATCACGAGGTCATCGCGCTCGGACCGCCACCGGTGATCACGCGCCGCACGATCTTCGGCAACCCCGGTTGCCCGTACGCCGCCGATCCGCTGACGCAGCCGCTGTACCGCGGCCTGCGCCTGCCCGACGACGTCGAGGTCGCGCGCCGCGGCTGCGCGTTCTGCAGCATGGGCGGCGACTACGCCCGGCGCGTCGACGCCGAGGTGGTCGCGTCGCTGGTCGCGCAGGCCCAGCACATCCTGCGCGGCGCGCCCGCGACCCGCGAACTGGTGCTCGATGATCAGGCGTCGCTGCGCTACCTCGCGGAGCTGATCGGCGCGGCCGGTGATGCCGGGGTGCCGCCGGTGCGCTGGCTGTTCGCGGCGCGCAGCGACACGCTCGTGCGCGAGCGCGCGCGACTCGACGACGCGATCGCCGCCGCGACCTCGGCTGGCCATTCCCTCGAGGTCTACCTGACCGGCTTCGAGGCGTTCAGCGACGCCGAGCTGGCCCGCTACAACAAGGGCGTGACCGTCGAGGATCAGCTCGCCGCCGTCGCCGCGATGCGCGCGCTGGCCCGTGCCCACCCCGCGTTCCACTACGCCGACGCCCGCGGCCACAGCCTGATCCTGTGGAACCCCTGGACCACGCCGGAGGATCTCGCCGACACGATCGCCGCGATCCGCGCCCATGGCCTGGTCGAGCTGTTCGACGAGCTGGGCCGCAACCGGCTGCGGCTCTACCCCGATCTCCCGATCCATCACGCGGCCGCCCGCGACGGCGCGCTGACCGAGGCGTGGGACGACGGCGACCGCGGCGCTGGTCGCGGCAAGGGCTACCACCGCGAGCGCCCGTGGCGGTTCCTCGACGCGCGCACCCGCCTGGCCTGGGAGCTGGCGGAGCTGTTGCGCGCGCGCCTCGGCCGCGATGGCGAGGCCGCGCAGCTCCACGCGGTGGCCGCGTTCGCGCAGACCTGGCGCGGCGACACCGCCGCGATCGCCGCCGAGCGCGCGCGGATCGCGGCGGGGCTCGACGCGCTGATCGGCGTGACCGATCGACTCGCGCACCGCCGCGGCCCCGGCGATCCGCCGCGCGGCCGCCAGCGGCGGGCCCAGGTCGTGCGGCTCACCGGCGCGTGCAACAACGGCTGCGCGACCTGTCCGAATCGCGAGCGCTACCTGCCCGACGACGCCGACGCGGTGCGCGCCCGGCTCGCGGCCTGCGATGCCGGGCCGATCGTGTTCGCGGGTCGCGAGCCGACGATGCGCGACGACCTCCTCGCGCTGGTCGCACGGCGCGCCACCACCGGACCGACCGGCGTGGTGAGCAACGGCCGCCGCTTCGCGTATCGCGCGTACGCCGAGGCGGCGACCGCGGCCGGCCTCTCCGCCGCGAGCATCAAGCTGTTCGCGCCCGACGCCAGCACCGCCGATCGCGTCAGCCGCGTCGACGGGGCCCACGCCCAGGCGCTCGCGGGGTGTCGCGCGCTGCGCGCCGCGGGCGCGATCCTCGAGATCCGCGCGCCGCTGCACGCCGCGATCGTCGACCTCGCCGCGTACGCGGAGATCGCGCGATCGCTCGACGCGCAGCTCCGCCTCGATGTCGCGATCGATGCGATCGGCCTCGCCGATCTCGCCGCCGCCGCCGCCGCGGTGACCGCCCTCGCCGCGCGCTGCGCCACCGAGCAGGTGCCGCTCGAGGTCGGCCCGGTCGGCCCGGCGCTGCACGGGTGGATCCCCGTCGGTGCCGACGAGCTGGTACCCTCGGCGACGTGACCACGCGCCGCCACCTCGAGCTCGCGCGCATCGATGCGCTCGACGCGGTGCTCGGCCGCGCCCCGGCGCCGCCCGCGCCGATCGCACCACCGCTGGCGCGCCGCCTGGAGGAGGACGCCCGCGCCGACGAGATCCTGCGCGACTACGTGCTCGCGCCGTATCCGCCGCGCCGCGATCCCACCGGCGGGCTGCGCGCGGTCAACCTGCTGATCGAGTCGTTCGCGCTGGCCGGCGTCGAGGACGAGGGCGTGCGCGTGATCGATCGGCTGCGCGCGCTGCTCGGCCTGGGCCGCACCGTCTGGGGCGTGAAGTGCGCCGATGGCGAGCTCGGCTGGGAGCTCTACGTCTACGACCCGGGCCGCGCGCGCCCCGAGGCCCAGGTCGACGCGATCGTCGGCGCGCTCGCCGACGTGATCCCGCCGGTCGATCGCCGCGCCGCGCCGCCGCGCATCGATCACCACATGGTCAGCCTGCAGCTCGACGCGCGCGTGCTGCGCGGCCTCGCGGCGCCGACCCTCACCTACTACGTGCACGGCGACGACGAGCCCGGCGCGAGCCGCAGCTACACGCTGACCCACGGCGGCCTGCAGCTCGCGAACCTCTACACGTTCCACGATCCGCGCCAGGACGTGCGCGCGCTGCTGGCGCGGGTCCGCTCGAGCGTGCACCTCGGGACGCCGGCGGTCGGGGTCGCGGCGCTGCTCTGGCCCGAGCTGCACCGCTGTCGCCGGATCTGCATCGCCAACAAGCGCAGCGCCGATGGCGTGTACTGGTCGGGCGTCGACACCGATCAGCTCGCGTGGTTCCTCGGGCGCATGGCCTGGCCGGCGGCGCTGCGGGCCAACCTCGACGCGCGCCGCGCGCGCTACGGTCACCTCGCGTGGGACGTGGGCATCGACGTCGCGATCGATCGCGCGACCGGCGCGGCCCACCCCACCCGGAGCGCGATCTATGCGACCAGCTGAGCGGGTGCACCGCCCGGGCGCCGGGGCGAATCCGCTGCGACCGGGACGCGAGCTGCTGCTGTCGTTCGCGTTCCGCTGCAACTTCGCGTGCACGTTCTGCTACGTCGAGGACGGCCTCGCCGGGCGCTACCGCGGCGTGTCGCTCGAGGAGGCACGCCAGCTGCTGACCGATCCGCGCGTCACCGAGGGCGTGACCCGCATCGTGCTGTCGGGCGGCGAGGTCACGCTCGATCGCGAGCTGCCCGCGTTCATCGCGCTGGCGCGCGCGGTGCCGTCGGTCGAGCACGTGCGGATCCAGACCAACGCCAGCCGGCTCGCCGAGGATGGCCTGGCCGCACGGCTGGTCGCGCTCGGCGTCGACGAGCTGTTCGTGTCGCTGCACGCCGCCGACGCCGCGCGCTGCGACGCGATCACCCAGCGGCCCGGCAGCTTCTCCGCGATCCTGGCGGGGCTCGACGCCGCGCGCGCGGCCGGCGCGACGATCATCACCAACACCGTGGTGTGCGCGACCAACGTCCACGCGCTCGCCGACATCCTCGGGCTCGCCCACGACCGCGGCGCGGCGGCGGCCGAGCTGTGGGGCTACGTGCCGCGCGTCGACGCCCTTGACGCGCGCCGCCTGCTGGTGCGGGTCACCGAGGCCGCGCCGCACGTGCACGCCGCGCTGGCCGCGGCCGAAGCGCGCGGCCTGCCGGTGACCGTGAAGTACTTCCCGCGCTGCCTGCTCGGGCGGTTCGCGCACCTGCAATCGGATGCGCAGCCGCGGCTCGTCATCGACGACGCGTTCTGGCAATCGTATCCGCAGTACGGCTGCCTCTACGAGGGCGTGTGCGCGGCCGCGGTCGCCGACGGCTGCACCGGCCTGTCCGATGCGTACGTGCGGCGCTTCGGCTGGGAGGAGGACGCGCTGGTGCCGTTCGCGCGCGAGGTCCGGACGCCGGACGCACCGACGATCGCCGCGTATCACTCGTGGGCGCACGCGCCCGAGGTGCGCGCGCCGGCGCCGCTCGACGCGCACGACGGCGCGCGGCTGCTCGCGCTCGTGGGCCTCGCGGAGGGCGACCTCATCGGCGGCGCGACGGCGCTGGCGCCCGAGCGGATCGCCGGCGGGCTGCGCCTGCGCTTCGCGATCAGCGGCGAGCGGCTCGCGATCGATCTGCGCCCGCGCGACGACGCGCGCGCGTGCTTCGCGCGGACCGCGAGCCTGGACATCTCGCATCCGCCGTGGCCGGAGACCACCACGATCGCGGCGCGCCCGCTGCTGGCAGCGCTGGCCGCACGGCTGCGCGAGCGCGACGACGGCGGACTGGCGCGCATGCTCGCGGGTGGCGCGACGATCAGCGAAGCGCCGCGACCCTCGGCGATCGACTGGACCGCGCCGCCGCCGCCCGCCCGAGGATTCGCCGCGGCGATCGAGGCCGCGCTCGCCAGCGGCCAGCTCGATCCGCGTGTCGTCGAGCCCAGCGTGGCCCTCGGCGCCCCCGACGAGTGGCGGGTGCTCGTGAATCCGTCGCCGCTGCGCCGGCCCGCCCCGCCCGACGACGCCCGCGCGCTGACCCGCGCGCTGCTCGCGCCGCTCGCGATCCCCGCCGGGCTCGCCGCGCTCGCCGATGCCTGGCTCGCCGCCGATCGCGTGCTCTACGTCGGCGCCGCGGCGACCGCGTCCGGACTCCGGACCAAGCTCTACCTGCAGACCGCGAGCGACGCGCACCGCGCCTCCGCCGCGCACGCCCTCGGCATCGCGCTGCCGGCACCCGAGGTGGCGCTGGTCGCGATCGATCTCGTGGACGGCGAGCTCGTCGCCTTCAAGCGCTACGCGCGGATCACGCCGATCCAGGCGCGCGCGGAGTCCGCGGGGCCGCTGCTCGCGCTGCTCGAGGCCCGCGGCCTGCTCCTCGGCGAGCTGCCGCTGCTCCTGGCGACTCGCCACGACGCGGACGACCGCCTGATCGATCGCGCGCTGCACGTCGACGTACGCGCGTTCCCGCAGCTCGCGCTCGGCCCGGCGTGGGCGCACGCGTGCGGCGACGAGGCCGCCGCGACCGCGATCGCGGCCTCGGGGCGCGCCACCCGGGTGATCAGCGAGACCCTCGGCACCACCCGCGGCCGCCACGTCTACCTGGGAGATCGAACGCGCTCGCGCAGGCGCTCGCCGCGCAGCAGTCGCGGGCCTATGCGCTGGCCACCCGCGATCCCGCCGCGCGCGCCCGGCTCGCCGCCGCGTTCGGCGACCTCGACATCCAGACCTGCGCCCTCGCGCTCGGCACCGACCACACCGACGAGGCCGCGCGCACCCTCGGCGCGCTGCTCGCGGCCGTCGATGGCGCGCTGGCGTGGCCGCTCGGCGCCGCCGTCGACCACCGCGATCACCTGCACCCGATCGCCGACCGCTATCCCGCGCTGCGCCTCGCGACGCTCGATCGCAACCCGCTCCGCACCCTCGAGGCGCACCCCGACAAGGACGGTAACGCCCTCGATCTCGGCGATCGCTCGATCGACGCCTGGCGCGACGCGATCGACGAGGCACTGGTGATGATCGACGCGGCGCTGCCGGCGCTCGCCGCCGAGCTCGCGACCACGCTCCGCCGCATCGTGCCGATCGGCTTCGACGCCGAACGGCACCTGTCGTGCTCGTACCGCGAGGCGCCCGGCCTCGTGTACCTGAGCCTGCACCCCAACGCGCTGACGATGGCCGAGGCGATCGTCCACGAGACCCAGCACACCAAGCTGAACCTGCTGTCGTGGCTCGATCCGATCCTCACCAACGATCCCGTCGAGCGCGTCGCCTCGCCCGCGCGTCCGGATCCGCGCCCGCTCATGGGCGTGCTGCTCGCGGTCCACGCGTTCGTGCCGGTCGCGTGGCTCCACCGCGAGCTGACCGCGATCGATCATCCGATCACGCGCTCGCCCTGGTTCGCGCGGCGCCGACAGCAAGTGCTCGACGGCAACGGCGCCGGCCTCGCGACGCTTTCCGCCCACGCTCACCCGACCGCGACCGGCGCGCGCGTGCTCGCCGCGCTGACCGATCTGGACGCGGCGCTGCGCTGATCCGTGCGCGGTCAGCCCGCGTCGATCAGCCACGGATCCACATCTCCCGCGGCGATCAGCGCCGCCGGGAGATCGATCCAGGCCTGGCAGCGATCGAGGATCCACGAGTCCGAGGTCGCGATCACCGCGTCCATCGCGGCCAGCGCCGGATCCGGCGCGTCGACGAGCTCCACGGTCCACGCCGGCGCCGCCGCCCGCAGCCGCGCCGCCAGCGCGCCGCTGTTCGACACCGGCCGATCGAGCAGCCAGCGCACCGAACTCGGCGCCGCTGCGGTGAGCAGGGCCACGAGCGCCGCGATCACCCGATCGGTCTCGTCGACGGTGCGATAGCCGCCGTGCACCGAGCCCAGATCGCGCAGCGCGCCGTCGCGGCCGCGCAGCACCAGCGCGCCCGCCAGCGCCGACTCGCCGGTGACCAGCACGTTGAAGCCATCGATCGCCAGCGGCCGACCGCGCAGCGCCGCGAGCTCGATCCGCCGCGCCCGCCGCCCGGCGACCGCGGCCTCGGCGCCGGCCATGCGGCTGACCGCGAGCCGCGCGCGCGCCGCCAGCTGGTAGCGATCGCCGACCAGCGCGAGCGCGGCGGTCTCGCTGTAGTCGCGACCGAGGAGCCAGCTCAGATCGGCGACCGCGGCGCGCAGCGCCGGGACCAGCGCGGGCGTGAACACCTCCGCGTCGCGCGGTTGCGGACCTCGATGGCGATCGGACACACCCCACTATCGCGCGCCCGGCTGCGCGCCGGCCAGGCGATCCGCCGGTACGCTTCGCGCATGAGCGCATCTCCCGTCTGCGTCGTCGTTGGAGTCGGCCCTGGCAACGGCGCGTCCTTCGCGCGCCGGTTCGCGACCGCCGGCTACCGCGTCGCGCTCCTCGCGCGCCGGGGCGAGCACACCGATCCGCTCGCCGCCGAGCTCCCGGGCGCGCGCGCGTATCGCTGCGATGTCACCGACGCGACCTCGATCGGCGCCGCCTTCGACGGCATCGAGCGCGACCTCGGCACGCCCGAGGTCGTGATCTACAACGCTGGCAACGCGCGCTGGGGCGGGTTCGACGAGATCAGCGCCGCCGATCTCGAGCTGGGCGTGCGCACCAACGCCACCGGCCTCCTGCTGGTCGCGCAGCGCGCCGCGCCGGCGATGAAGCGCGCGGGTCACGGCGCGCTGATCGTGATCGGGGCGACCGCGTCGCGCCGCGGCGGCGCGAAGTCCGCGGCGTTCGCGCCGGCCAAGGCCGCGCAGAAGAGCCTGACCGAGTCGCTGGCCCGCGCGCTGTGGCCGACCGGCGTGCACGTCGCGCTGATCATCGTCGATGGCGTGATCGATCTCGCGGCCACCCGCGCGCGCATGCCCGACAAGCCGGACGCGTTCTTCCTCCAGCCCGACGACATCGCGGCGACCGCGCTGCACCTCGCGACCCAGCCGCGCTCGGCGTGGTCGTTCGAGGTCGAGGCCCGCCCGTTCGGCGAGACCTGGTAGCCGCGCGGCGACGTATGATCGGCCGATGCGCCTCTACGCCAAGATCCCGCACCTGCCGGGCTCGCGCGTCGGGCCCGCCGAACGCTTCGCGCCGGCGCCGCTGGTCGCGCGCATGGTCGCCGAGGCGCGCGACGGCGATCGCGTGATCGTGAGCGAGAAGCTCGATGGCACGTGCGTCGCGATCGTCGCGACCGACGCCGGCATCGAGGCGCGCGGCCGCGATGGCGCGCCGTGCGCGCTGTCGCGCAACGACGGCCGGCGCGCGTTCGCGGCCTGGGTCCAGGCCCGCGCCGCGCGCTTCGCCGCGGTGCTCGCGCCTGGCGAGCGCCTGATGATCGAGTGGCTCGCGCTGGCCCACGGCACCCGCTACGCGCTGCCCCACGGCCCGGCGGTCGCGATCGACGGCTTCACCGACGCGGTGCGCTGGCCGCTCGCCGAGACCATCGCGCGCGCGACCGCGGCGCGCCTGCCGATCGCGACCGTGCTGCACGACGGCGGCGCGCTGCCGGTCGATGAAGCCGATGCACGCCTCGGCGTCCACGGCCACCACGGCGCGATCGACGCCGCCGAGGGCGTGATGTACCGCCTCGAGCGCGGCGACGAGGTCGTGGTGCTGGCCAAGCGCGTGCGGCCGACCAAGCGCGACGGCATCTACCTCGCCGATCACAGCGGCGCCGATCACGTGTGGAACTCGTGGCACGATGAGGCCACGCCATGACCACGCGCGTGATCTTCGCGACGCCGAACCAGGCGCGACAGGACGACATGCGGCGGCTGCTCGCCGACATCGACGTCGAGCTGTCGCGGTTCGGCCCACCGGTGCCGCGCGACCTCGACCTCGAGGCCGCCGCGCGCTGGCGCGCCCGTGCCGCCTACGCCGCGCTGGGCGAGCGCTGCTTCGTCGAGAACACCGGCGTCGAGCTCGACGGCGCGCTGGTCCGCGGGGCGATGGTCAAGGAGCTGCTCGAGGCGATCGGCGACGAGGGCGTGTGCGCGCGCCACGGCGGGCAACCCGCGATCACGCGGGTCGTGGTCGCGCTCGCCGAGGGCCCCGCCGACGACGACATCCGCGTCTTCAGCGGCGCGCTCGAGGGCGCGATCGCCGCGGCGCCGCGCGGCACCGGCGGCCGCGGCTGGGACCGGGTGTTCATCCCCGACGGCTATCACCGCACGCTGGCCGAGCTCGGCGACGCGACCTACCTGGTCAACATGCGCCACGGCCCGTACCTCGATCTCGCCGATCACCTGCGCGGCCGCACCTTCGGCGGCGCGTTCGAGGCCCACGTGACCGTGCGGTGCAGCGCCGAGGATGCCCTCCGGTTCGCGGACGTCTGCGACCAGCTCGGCGTGAAGCACATCGCGATCGAGCTCGCGACCGGCGAGGTCGTGACCCAGCCGATGACCGCGTCGGTCCACCGCGGCGAGCTGCGCGTCGTGCAGGACCAGGTCCACGAGCTCGCGCGCGCGATCCTCGCCGCCGGCTTCGAGGTCGTGCGCACCAAGATCGAGGCGCTGCCGCGCAACCGCGACATCCCCGAGACCGACGCCGCCGCGCAGGCCGAGCCCGGCCGCTACTTCGAGTACCACCTGAAGCTGGTCATCCCCGCCGAGGGCGACCTCGCGGCGATCCGCGCGGCCGCCGCCGCGCACGGCGGGTGGATGTCGCGCAACGCCCGGCGCCAGCGCCCCGACGGTGGCCACGAGCGCTACGTCACGCTGCGCCTGCCCGGCCTTGGCCGCGCTTCGGCCGACGCGCGGTTCGCCGCGCTCGAGGCCGCGATGGCCGCCCAGCCGGTCGCGATCACCCGCCGCGTCCGCGAGTACACCGTCTATGACTCGAACCTGGCCCTCGATCGCGGCTGGCACTGAGCCGCGCGCCGCGCTGCTCGCGGGCTGGCTGCGCCGTGCCCGCGCGCGCGATCACGGCTGGATCGTCCGCGGCAGCATCGCGACCGCGACCTGGTGCCCCGACGCGCGGCCACCGGTCGACATCGACTACCTCGTGCCCGGCGACGCCGCGAGCTTCGACGCCGCCGCGCTCGGCGCCGCCGTGCGCGCGATCGCCGCCGTCGACGACGCCGCGACGACGCTGGTCGTCGGGCGGCTCGAGCTCATCTGGGCCGAGAGTCCGTCGCCCGGCCTGCGCGCGCACCTCATGGGCTCGGTCGGCGACGTCCACAGCTTCCCCTTCCAGCTCGATCTCGCGGTCGGCGATCCGATGTGCGTGCCGCCGCGACCGATCGACGTCGCCGATGTCGGCCCGGTCCTCGCGTGCGCGCCCGAGACGCTGGTCGGCTGGAAGCTCCACGGCCTGTGCGAGTTCGGCCGCGGCCGGTGGCGCGCCAAGGACCTGTTCGATCTCGATCTGCTGTGGCGCCACGTGACCCTCGATCGGGTCGCGCTGTGCGCCGCGATCGAGCTGGCGTTCGCGTCGCGCGGGCTGGCGCTGACCGCCCTCGACGACTTCCGCACGCGCGCCGACTGGGGTTGCTCGCTCGGCGGCCGGCGGCGCTGGCGCACGCTCGCCCGCGCTCACCCCGCGGTCGACGACTTCCTCGCGACCCGCGAGCGCGTGCGCGCCGGCCTCGCCACCGTCCTCTGACTACCCCACGCGTACCCGGCGCGCTGCCACCGCCGCGTCCCCCGCCCCCACTAGCGTCCTGATGAGGGCCAACCGCGCGTGGGGGGTGGTGCGTCTTGTGGCGTTGCTCGGACTTGTCGCCGCCTGCGGCCACAAGTCGGGAAGCCCCGAGGACGCGAACCCGGGGACCGGCGATGCCGCGGTGGTCGCCGACGCGAACACCGCCGACGCGCTGATCGACGCCCGGACCTTCGACGCCGATCCGCTCGCGCCCAACGGCGCCCCCGACGCCGCGCCGCCCGACGCTGCCCCCGACGCCAACCCGCTCGCGCCCGACGCCGCGCCCGACGCGACCACCGACGCGGCCGTCGACGCCGCCCCCGGCACCGTCGACGCCGCTCCGGACGCCGCCCCTGCGCCCGACGCCGGCGTCGACGCCGCGACCTGCGGGGTCGGCCTCGTCGACTGCAACGGCAGCTGCGTCGATCTCTCCACCGATCCCGGCAACTGCCACGGCTGCGGCATCTCGTGCACCGGCGGTCGGACCTGCGGCTCGACCGGCTGCGGCTGCCCGGCCGCCGCGCCCGACAGCTGCGCGACCGGGTGCACCGACACCGACACCGACGTCAACAACTGCGGCGCCTGCGGGATCGACTGCCCGGCCGGCGACGACTGCCAGCTCGGGCTGTGCTGCCCGATCGGCACGGTCAACTGCAACGGCGCCTGCGTCGACATCCGCAGCAACGACGAGAACTGCGGCCTGTGCGGCATCGCGTGCGGCGCCACCGACGCCTGCGTCAACAGCCAGTGCCAGTCGACCTGCCCGTCGAACCGGCTGGTGTGCGGCACCGACTGCATCGATCCCGCGACCGATCCCGCGCACTGCGGCGACTGCGCGACCACGTGCGGCCCCGGTCAGCTCTGCACCAACGGCGGCTGCGTGTGCCCGCCCGCGGCGCCCGACGCCTGCGCCGGCGGCTGCGTCGATCAGGACACCGATCCCGCGAACTGCGGCGGCTGCGGCATCACGTGCGCGGCGGGCAGCACCTGCGAGAGCGGCGTCTGCTGCGCCGCCGGGCTCGATGCCTGCGGCGGCACCTGCCGCAACCTGTCGAGCGATCCCGCGAACTGCGGCACGTGCGGCGCGACCTGCGGCGGCGGTCGCGTGTGCACCGGCGGCGCGTGCGCGTGCCCGGCCAGCGCGCCCAGCGTGTGTCCGTCGGGTTGCACCAACACCGCGAGCGACCCGGGCAACTGCGGCGCGTGCGGCACGACCTGCGGCGCCGGCCAGACCTGCCAGCAGGGCGTGTGCTGCGGCGCGGGCCAGACCAACTGCAACGGCGTGTGCGTCGACCTGACCGCCGATCCCGCGAACTGCGGCGCGTGCGATGCCGCGTGCCCCGCCGGCAACGCGTGCACGCCGGGCGGCTGCTCGCCGACCTGCGATCCGCCGCGCCTGCTGTGCGGCGCCGACTGCATCGATCCGCAGGGCGACCCCGATCATTGCGGCACCTGCCAGACCGCGTGCACCGGCGGCGAGGTCTGCCTCGGCGGCACCTGCGGCTGCACCGGCTCGACGCCGGACCTCTGCGGGTCGACCTGCACCAACAACGACACCGATCCCGCGAACTGCGGCACCTGCGGCACGAGCTGCGGCGCCGGCCAGACCTGCCAGAGCGGCGTGTGCTGCGGCCCCGGCACGATCAACTGCGGCGGCGTCTGCGTCGATCCGTCGTCGTCGGGGGCCAACTGCGGCGCGTGCGGCACCGCGTGCACCGGCGGGCGCGCCTGCCAGGGCGGCAGCTGTTCGTGCCCCGCTGCGGCGCCCGATCTCTGCAGCGGCACGTGCACCGACACCGACGTCGACGACACCAACTGCGGCGCGTGCGGCACGAGCTGCGGCAGCGGCGCGAGCTGCCAGTCCGGCCTGTGCTGCCCGCTCGGCACCACCAACTGCAACGGCGCCTGCGTCGATCTCGACACCGACACCAACAGCTGCGGCGCCTGCGGTCACGCGTGCGCGCCCGGCGAGTTCTGCGACGCGGGCGGCTGCACGCCGACCTGCCCGGCGCCGCGCGAGACCTGCGGCACGACCTGCACCGAGACCGACACCGATCCGTCGAACTGCGGCGCGTGCGGCACCGACTGCGCCATCGGCGGCGTGTGCGGCGGCGGCGCCTGCAGCTGCCCGGCGTGGTCGCCGGACGCGTGCGGCAACCTGTGCACCGACACCGATGTCGACACGCAGAACTGCGGCGCCTGCGGCAACGCTTGCCCCGCGGGCAACGTCTGCGACAGCGGCAAGTGCTGCGCCGCCGGCCAGGTCAACTGCAACGGCGTGTGCGTCGACCTCGCGACCAGCGAGCCCAACTGCGGCGCGTGCGGCGCCGCGTGCCCGGGCGATCAGTTCTGCAGCGCGAGCACCTGTTCGTGCCCGATCAACGAGACGCTGTGCGGCGGCAGCTGCACGCCGACCGCGGTCGATCGCAACAACTGCGGCGCGTGCGGCAACGTCTGCCCGAGCGGGAGCTTCTGCGTGTCGGGCGGCTGTACGCCGGCGTGCCCGGCGCCGCTGTCGGCGTGCGGCACCGCCTGCGTCAACAAGGCCGACGACGATGACAACTGCGGCACCTGCGGCCACGTCTGCCCCGGCGGCACCGGCTGCTCGAGCGGCACCTGCGTGCCGGTGATCGTCGTCGGCGCCGATCCCGCGAAGTGCGAGGGCGGCGGTCCGCCCATCGTGGTCCCGACCGACACCGGCGACGAGTGCACCGGCAACCTCGGCCAGGTGTCGTTCCGGTTCGCGCTGTGCGCGTGCGGCGACATCGGACCGCTCAGCCAGACCGTGTTCACCGACGCGTTCGACAGCACCGTCGGGCCGTACGTGCCCGGCGGCGTCGGCGGCGGCGTGGCCGCCAACGGCACGCTGACCGACACCGCGGCGGTGACGGTCGGCGGCGATCTGTGGATCGCCGGCGCGGCGGGCATGCAGGTCAAGAGCGCGACCCTGGTCAAGCAGCGCTTCAACGACGCGGCGGGCCTCGCGCTCAGCAAGACCATGACGATCACCGGCAACGCCAACATCGGCGGCACCGTCTCGACCAACGGTGGCGGCGGCGGCACGGTCGCCGGCACGCTGCGGATCCCGGCGTGCGCCGGCCTGCCCGCGGCGTTCGCGCCGGCGGCGTGCATCAGCACCGCGGTGACCGTCGCGCCGGCCTGCGATTGCACCGCGCCAGATCTGATCCCGGTGCGCGCGATCGTCGAGCACTTCGCGACCGCCAACGACAACGGCCTCATCGGCCTGTCGCCGAACGCGCTGGTCGCGCCCGCGACCTCGGTGCGCCTCGACCTGCCGTGCGGCAACTACTACCTCACGTCGATCAACGCCTCGCACACGATGACCTTGGTCGTGCACGGCCACACCGGCCTCTACATCGGCGGCAGCATCGTCGGCAGCCAGAACCTGCAGTTCGACCTCGACCCGAGCGCGACCCTCGACGTCTTCGTCGGCGGCGTCATGAAGTCGTCGGCCAACGTCGCGGTCGGCTCGCCGGCGTACCCGCGGCTGTCGCGGATGTACTTCGGCAGCCCGAGCTGCAAGGGCAGCGGCACGTGCAGCGCCAACGCCGACTGTTGCACCGGTGTCTGCAGCAACGGCAGCTGCGTCGGCACCGGCGGCAACCTGGCCAACGCGGTCGATCTCAGCTCGACCTCGAACCTCAACGGCCTGTTCTGGGCCGGCTACGGCAAGGTCTCGACCTCGAACGCGCTCACGATGTACGGCTCGGTCTTCACCAAGACCTACGACGCCAGCGGCCCGACGACGATCCACTACGATCGCGGCGCCACGACGATCGGCGACGAGTGCCCGCCGCCGCCCGACGACGGCTGCACGAGCTGCCGCGACTGCGGCAACCAGGCGTGCGTCGCCGGCAAGTGCGACGCCTGCACCAGCGACTCGCAGTGCTGCGCGCCGCTCCGCTGCGTCAGCGGCACGTGCCAGCTGGGCGCCGGCGGCTGATCACACCCGCACGACGAGCTTGCCGAAGTGCTCGCCGGTCGCGAGCCGCGCGTAGGCCGCGCGCGCGTCGGCGAACTCGAAGACCTGATCGATGATCGGCTCGATGCTCGTGTGGGCGAGGATCCGCGCGAAGTGCTCGGCCATCTCGACCGAGCCGACGTAGACGCCAGCGACCTTCAGGCGCTTGCGGAACATCGCGTGCAGATCGACCTCGCCGCGCGCGCCGGTGAGCACGCCGATCAGGCTCATCGTGCCGCCGAAGCGCAGCGCCTGGACCGACTGATCGAACGTGCCGGCGCCGCCGACCTCGACGGCGACATCGACGCCGCCAGTGAGCTCGCGCACCGCCGCGCCCCACGCCGGGACCGCGCGGTAGTCGATGACGTCGCTGGCGCCGAGCGCGCGCAGGCGCTCGGCCTTGGCCGCGCTCTTCGAGGTCGCGACGACCCGGGCGCCCGCCGCCCGCGCCAGCTGCAGCGCGAAGATCGACACGCCGCCCGAGCCCTGCACCAGCACGGTGTCGCCGGGCGTCAGGTGGGTCGCCTCGAACAGCGCCTGGTACGCGGTCACGCCGGCGCACGGCAGCGTCGCCGCCTGCTCGAACGACAGGTGCGCCGGGATCCGCACCCACGCGGCCTCGGGCAGCACGACCTCCTCGGCGAGCATGCCGTCGCGCGAACCGCCGAGGGCCTGGGCGTGGGCCGCCTCGGACAGCTCGCCGTGGTGCCAGGTCGGGAAGAACGAGGCGGTGACGCGATCGCCCACCCGCCAGCGCGTGACCGCCGCGCCGACCTCGACGACCTCGCCGGCGCCATCGGACAGCGGCACGACCGGCGCGGTCCGGCTGGCGGCGCCGCGGAGGATCGCGAGGTCGCGGTAGTTGAGCGAGACCGCGCGGACGCGGACGCGGACGTCGGCGGGGCCGAGCGCGGGCGACGGGCGGGTCACGAGGGTGAGGGCGTCATCGGGATGACCGGGGCGGAGCTCGAATGCCTTCATGCCCGCCATCCTGTATCGTTTCCCGGATGCCGCAAGTACGCACAATTTCGGCCGGTACTACCGAAAAGGGAAGTAAGCGCCGGGGCGACGACCGCCGCTCGAACTGCGCGGTCGAGGCGACCCTGAGCGTCATCGGCGGTCGCTGGAAGGGCGTCGTGCTGTTCTGGCTGCTCGACGGCAAGCATCGCTTCGGCGAGCTGCGCCGCAAGGTGCCCAACTGCACCGAGCGCATGCTGACGCTCCAGCTGCGCGAGCTCGAGGAGGATGGCCTCTTGACCCGCACCGTCCACGCCGAGGTCCCGCCGCGGGTCGAGTACGAGCTGACGCCGTTCGGCGCGAGCCTCGAGCCGATCCTGCTCGGCATGTGCGAGTGGGGCCAGCGCTACAAGCGCCGGCTGCCGTAGCGGCGATCGCTCAGGCATCGCCCGCGGTCATGCCGCGCATCACCCGCGCGAGCATCCGCACGCGCCCGCGCCGCGGCAGCATCGACAGCGAGCCCTCGAGGACCTTCGACAGCCAGCCCGGGCGGACCGTGCCGCGCCGGCCGAGCGCCGCGAGCGTGGCGCGCGCGACCGCGGCCGGCGTCTGCGCCTTGCCCATCGTCATCGCGGCGCGCGCGGCGAAGCCGCTGTGGATCGGCCCGGGCGCCGAGGCGACGACGTCGACGCCATCGGGCGCGAGCTCGAGGCGCAGCCCCTCGGCCAGCGACTGCACGTAGGCCTTGGTCGCGGCGTAGTTGGCGGCGCGCGGCACGCCCTGGAACGCGAGCAGCGAGCTCATCAGCACCAGGCCGCCGCGCCCGCGCTGCGCGAAGCGCCGCCCGAACGCGTACGCGAGCGCGGCCACCGCGCGGCAGTTGACGTCGATCATCGCGAGCTCGGCGTCGAGCGCGGCGTCGACGAAGCGGCCCGAGGTCCCGAAGCCGGCGGCGGCGACCAGCAGGCCCACGTCGAGATCGCTGGTCGCGACGCCGAGCTCCGCGACCTCGGACGGCTGCGCGAGGTCGAGCGCGAGCACCCGCGTGCGGATCCCGTGGGCGCGGCCGAGCTCCTCGGCGAGCGCGGCCAGGACCTCGCCGCGGCGCGCGACCAGCACGAGGTGCAGGCCCGCGGCCGCGAGCGTGCGCGCGAACTCGCGGCCGATGCCGTCGGACGCGCCGGTCACCACCGCCCACGGGCCGTAGCGCGCGCGCAGCCGGCGCTCGAGGCGGGTCGCAGGCGCGATGGTCGTCGTGGTGGTCGTCGTGGTCAGCGTGGTCGTCATCGTGAAGACCTCTCCATCGTCAGCGGGGGAAGCACGCGGCGAACTTGCCGAGGAGCGCGCGATCGCCGCGCACCTTGAGCTTGCCGGTGAGCACCGCGAGCACCGGGTTGCGGACCTTGGTCGCGATCTCGAGCCAGACGTTGCCGTCGGTGCGGACCACGATGTCGGCGTCGCCGACCAGCCCGTCCTGGACGGCGAGCTGGCCGTCGTCGATGCGCACGGTGGCCTGCACCGCGTCGGCGCCGGCGAGATCGAAGTGGAAGGTCGCTTTCCAGCCGCGCGCCGGGCCGCGCTGGAAGGTCAGCGGGATCGCGCGGAAGAACGCGCGCGCGCTCGCCGGGCGCAGGCTCGAGCGCACCACCCGGACGTGCTTGTGCGGGAAGCGCTTCGCGACGTGCGCCTGCGCGTCGGAGCCCGCGACCACGTAGACCGTCTCGACCCGCTCGGTCAACGGCTTGACCGTGTCGCGCAGGTGGCCGGCGCGATCGCGCAGGAACCGCCCGATGATGTCCTCGCCCGCCGGGCACACCGCGAGGCAGTAGGCCGCCTTGTAGCTGGGCCGGAACGCCAGGCTCTGCCACATCGACGCGGTCTCGCTCTGCGAGACCCGGCGGCGCAGCTCGTGCCGATCCTTGCTGTCGGCGACCTCCTCGACGAAGTCGCCGAAGCCGGTCATGAACTCGCGGTAGTTGTGGTCGTAGCAGGCGGAGAAGCGAAACGCGCCGTCGGGCTCGATCGCACCGACCGGGCACGCCGCGACGCACAGCTTGCAGCTGACGCACGGATCGTAGGTGAGCGGCGCCGTCTCGCCGGCGATCGCCGCGCTGGTGATCACCGTGCCGAGCACGATGAACGAGCCGAACCGCGGGTGGATGACGCTGCGGTGCAGGCCCATGCGGCCGAGCTGCGCCGCGACCGCGACCCGCTTGTGCGAGACGACCCAGGTCCGCCCGGGGAACTCCGCCATCTCCATCGGGAACGCCATCGCCGGGTTGATCGCGCGGTGGCCGCGCGCCGCCAGCGCCACCGCGAGCTTGTGGGCGATCTCGTCGACGTCGTGGCTGGCGCGGTGGAACTCGACGTTGGCGACCGAGCGCTGCGGGCTCTGCACGTTGTCGGGGTGCATGCGCACGACGATCGCGACCAGCGACCGCGCGTCGGCCATCGCGCGCCGCACGTGCGGCACCTCCTCGGCGAGGTCCGGGTGATCGAGCGCGACGACGCCGGCATCGTCGGCGCCCGCGGCGAGCGCGAGCGCGCGCACCGCGGCCAGGGTCAGCGGCTCGGCCACCGCGGGCCCGCGCGCCCGCGCCGCGATCGCGGTCGGATGATCGGCGAGGCGTCGCGGCGTCGCGGGGTCCACCGCGAGGTCATCCGGGTTCTTTTGCATGATGATCATCATTCCTTTCGGCAAGGCGAGCCGCGCCGCGCGTCCGGCGCGGGTCAGGCCGCGCGGGCCGCGGCGAGGATGCGCTCGGCGAGCGCGGGGTCGTCGACCAGGCGCGCGAGCACGACCGCGCCGACCATCGTCGAGGCCTGGACCAGCGCCGCGTCGCTCGGGCGCGCGCCCTCGGCGCGCCCGGGGCGCAGCTTGGCGTCGATCCGCGCGAGGAACCCGCGCGCGACCTCGGCGAACGCGCGGCGCACCGGCGCGCGCTGCCGCGCACCATCGGTCCCGAGCGCGGCCAGCACGCAGCCTTCCTCGCGGTGCTCGAGGTGGCCCATCGACAGGTAGCGCCGCAGCGACTCGGCGAGCGACAGCTCGGGCGCGAGCGCGCCCCCGCCGGTCTCGTCCGCCGCAGCCCGCACCGCCTCCGCCACCAGCTCGTCGCGGTTCTTGAAGTGGGCGTAGAACCCGCCGTGGGTCAGCCCGGCCTGCTTCATCAGAGCCGGGATGCTCACCGCCTCCAGCCCGTGGCGGCGCAGCGCCTCGGAGGCCACGCGCACGATCTTCTCGCGCACCGCCTCCTTGTGGCCGTCCGGGTATCTCATGACGGTCATCATTCAATACGTGCCGGCGGAAGGCAAGCACGATCGCGCTGGCCGCCGGCTGGTACGGTCACATCCGCGTGGTCGCTCGTCGATTCGCCATGCCCGAGCTCGACGCCTCTCGCTCCCCCCTCGCCGCGGCGCTCGGTCGCGAGCTCACGCGCGAGGACCTGGCGATCGCCGCCACCGTCGCCGACCTCACGCCCTCGCAGCGCTCGGTGCTGCGGGTGATCGCCGATCGCGCGCAGCCCCACGCCCTCGCCTACCTGCGCACGGTGGTCCCGTCGCTGTCGATCATGGAGGCCCTCGCGGCGCTGCGCGCGCTGACCGCGTGATCGCGCCGCGGAATGGAGCGGCGGCGCCGCGCGTTGGGTCCGGCGATGAGGGACGATTCGACACACCGGGGCCGGCTCGCGCTCGCCCTCCTCGCCATCGCGGCCTGCCGCGCGTCGGACGCCGCCGAGGCCACGCCCGCGCGCTCCGCCGCACCTGCACCCGCACCCGCGCTCGCGCCGTTCCGCGTCGAGCTACCCGCGCCGATCACCGGCCAGCCGACCGCGACCTTCGCGCCCGGCTTCGCCGATCCCGAGGGCCGCGCGCGCGTGATCGAGGCGCGGGCCGGCGGCGCGCCGACCGACCGCCCGCTCGCGATCCGCGCTGACGCCACCGCGCTCCAGCGCCTGCGCGTCGACGGCACCGACGTGCTGCTGCACGTCGCGCCCGGCGCCGAGCTGGGCCTGATGGGCCACCCGTGCTTCGGCTGGGCGCTGGTCGCGCCGACGCTCGACGAGGCGGGCCGCGCGGTCGCGCCGGATGCCCGCGGCACCTGCCCCGCCGGCACGCTCGCCGCCGCCGCCGACTATCGCTGCCCGATCGACGCGCGCCGCGGCGACACGTGTTGCTACCAGGCCGCGACCCTGGTCGACGCCAGCGGCCAGATCGCGCTCGAGGACGCTGCGCCCGCGCCGCTCGCATGGACCGCCGCGCACACGCGCGATGTCATCGCCGGCGGCTGCGGCTTCACGGTCGCGCACACCGCGACCGACCGCGTCGCCCTGGCGATCGGCTTCGGCCAGACCTGGCGGCTCGACGTCGATCCCAACGGCCACATCACCGGCGCGCTCGTCGCCGAGCGTCCGGCCATCGGACGTCCATAGCGAGCGTCCTCGCCGGTAACCCACCGCCCTCGGCTCGCGTCAGAGCCGCATGTCCCCCGGAACGCTTCGATGGCTCGTCGCCGCCGCGCTCTGCTCCACCGCGGCGTCGGCGGCCGCATCCCCCGGCGCCATCCTCCGCTACGAGACCGGCCCGGCGTACATCGCCCAGAACGATGGCCGCTACGGCACTGACGGCACGCCCTTCGAGGCGAGCGACGTCGGCCAGCAGCGCAACCTCCTGCGCGGCGAGCGCGCGTCGGTGGAGCTCGTCACCGGGCGCCACCGGATCATCGCGCTCTACGCGCCGTTCAGCGTCGACACCCAGCTCACGGTCGCGCGCGACTTCCAGTTCCGCGACACGCTGTTCCCGGCGGGCTCGGTGCTCGATCACCGCTATCGCTTCGATGGCTACCGCGCGTCGTACCTCTACCAGGTCGTCGCCGGCCGGGTCGGCGTCGAGCTCGGCGGCTCGCTGCAGATCCGCGACGCCGACGTCGCGTTCGCCAGCGTCGACGGCGCGCGCCGCGACAACGAGGCCAACATCGGCCTCGTGCCGGCGCTCAAGGCCCGCGTCACGCTCACGACCGCGTCGGCGTGGGCCGCGCTCGAGTTCGACGGCCTCTCGACCTTTGGCCTGATCGGCGACACCAGCGGCGCGCTCTACGACGCCGCGGTCACCGCGGGCTTCCCCGTGCGCCACGATGTGGATCTCTACGGCACGCTCCGCCTGCTCGGCGGCGGCGCCGAGGTCCCGTCCAAGGCGATCGACAACTGGGGCAACTTCGTCAGCGCCTCGCTCGGCCTGCGCGTGCGCCTCGGCGGCTGAAGGTCGCGCTACCCGATCAACCCCGGCAGCGGCCCGGTGCCGTGGCCGGTGTAGCCGTACTCGGTGATCGGCACGCCCATCATGTTAGCGATCGATACCAGCAGCTTGGCGTGCGGCTGGTTGTCGCCGTTGACCTGGCCGGTGTAGTCGAGCAGGCGCCCGCCGCGCAGCTGGCCCGCGGCGCCGCCGGCGAGCAGGAACGGCATGTTGTGGTGGTCGTGCAGGTTGGAGTCGCCGAGCTCGCTGCACAGGAACACGACCGCGTTGTCGATCAGCATGCCGCCGTCGGGGTCCGGGGTCGCGGCCAGCTTCTGGATCAGATAGACGAAGCGCTCCATGAACCAGCGCTTGAGCGACACGAAGTCGGTCGCGGTGCCGCTGTTGGGATCGCCGTAGTGCGAGGCGTCGTGGTTGCCGAGGCCAGCGCCGCTGGTCGGGATGTGCGTCGGCGACACCGGGTGCGACCACATGAGCGAGACGATCCGCGTCATCTTGCAGGACAGCGCCAGCGCGGCGATGTCCATCTGCAGCTCGCCGACCTGCTGGAACTTGTCCTCCTTCTCGTAGGTCTTCGGGTAGTAGTCGGTCGTGATGTTGGCGTAGCCGCGCAGATCGAAGCTCTGGCTGGTGCAGCCCGCGATCGGCTGGCCCGAGACCCGGCGCTGGACCTCGTCGAACGACGCGGTGTGGATGTCGAGCTTCTCCTTCTCGACCGCGCCGAGCTTGGCGCGCGCGCGCGTGATGTCCGCGCTCGCGAGATCGAGGATCGAGCGGCGGCGCTTCTTCTCGGGCGTGTCCTCGGTGCCGGTGCCGCCCGCGCCGGGCGCCGCGCCGAAGATGCGCGTGAACGCGTTGACCGGATCGTCGTCGGGCTTGACCTCGACGCCCGCGCCGATGAACGACATGCTGCCCGAGCCGTTCTGGAAGTTCGACGCCGCGCCGAGCTGGATCGACGCGTGCGGCAGCTGGTCGACGGCGTTGAGCTTCTCGCCCAGGTACACGTCGAGGGACTGCGGCGCGGTCGCGGTCAGCACCTTGCGGACGCCGCCCTCGTGGGTCGCGCCGCCCGCGTACATGTCGAGGCCCTTCAGGAACAGCAGGTGATCTTTGACCGGCGCGAGCGGCTCGGTCATCGGGCCCAGCGTGAAGCTGGTCTCCGAGCCGATCGGGTGCCACTTGGCCGGGATGCAGCCATCGGGCACGTAGACGAAGATCGCCTTGGTCTTCTGCGGCGAGCCGGCGGCGCGGGCGCGGCGACCACCGCGGAGGAACGGGAGCAGCAGGCCCGCAGCAGCGGCACCGGCGAGCAACTGGCGGCGCGAGATGTTCGACATGGCGTCCTCAGATGGCCTTGCGCTGGTTGAACGTGGGCAGGCCCGCGAGATCCACGAACATGTCCTGCAGGTTCAGCTGACCGTTGGTGAAGTCGAGCTGCAGGTTGTGGATCGCGCAGGCGTCGTAGGCGTCGTCCTGGTAGCCGCGGGCGTAGCGGAAGTACTGCCAGGGCAAGCAGGCCTGCGCGCTCTCGCTGTCGGCGAGCACGGTGGCGAGGCCCTTGGTGTCGGTGAACGGGACCTTGGTCGCGTCGGCGAGGCTGTCGAGGCCCTGGACCGCGCCGCTCATGTCGACCGGCAGGCCGTTCTCGATCGTGCGGCGCGCGCCGACGCCGTCGAAGCCCTCGAAGCCGAAGCCGACCGGATCGATCAGCTGGTGGCAGCCGGCGCACGCCGGATCCGAGCTGTGCTTCGAGAAGCGCTCGCGGGTCGTGAGCGTGGGATCGAGGCCGGGCGGCGTGGTGTTGAGCGTGGGCGGCGGCGGCGGGAGGTCCTGGCACAGGAGGCGACCGCGCACGAACACGCCGCGCTTCACCGGCGACGACTCGTTGGCGTGGGCGTGGCTCGCGAGCACCGCGCCGAGGCTCAGCAGGCCACCGCGGCCGCTGTCGGCGGGCGCGGTCGTCGGCGCGAAGTCGCCAGCCGGCGCCGGCAGGCCGTAGAACTGCGCGAGCGGCGCGTTGACGTAGACCTGATCGGAGACGAACAGATCCTTGAACGTGCCGTTCTTCGCGAACACCACGTCGTCGACGAAGTGGCGCTGTTCCTCGGCCATCGCGCGGCGCACGTCATCGGTGAAGCCGGGGTAGATCGCGGCGTCCTTGTTGGCCGACAGGCCGTCGGTGCGCAGCCACTCGTCGACGAAGGCCGCGACCTGCGCGTGGCCGCGCTCGGTGGCGAGCATGCGGCGAGCCTGGGCCTTGCGCTGCTCGGGGGTCTTGAGCTCGTCGGCCGCGGCGGCGGCGAACAGCTCGTCGTCGGGCATCGAGCCGGTGTAGAGGTACGACAGCGCCGCGGCGGTCTCGTAGGGCGTGAGCGTCGAGCTCGAGCCCGCGCTGATGCCGACCTCCCAGCGATAGAGGAACGACGGCGACACCATCATCGAGGCGATCGCGATGCCCATGCCGTCGTCGAAGGTCTGGCCCTGGAACGCCGGCAGGAAGCCGTTGATCTCGTCGTCGGTGAGCGGCCGGCGGAACGCGCGCTTGCCGAAGTCGGCGATGAACTGGCGCGCGCAGTCGGCCGCGACGGGATCGCAGTGCAGCACCTGCGCGCGGTGGTCCTTGACCGCGGCGGTCGATGTCGTCTCGGCGATCGCGAGGAACGCGTCGAGGTGGCGGCTGGTCACCGCCATCGCCGCCGCGTTGTTGTCGAAGCCGCGCACGCGGGGCTCGACCGGGATGCTCGACGTGTCGACGTCGACGCCGAGCAGGTCGTGCACGGTCGCGGCGTACTCGGCGCGCGTCAGCAAGCGCAGCTGCCGCGGGCCTGGCCGCTCGTCGTCGCAGTGGACGCCGGGCACGATCTCGGGCGGGGCATCGTCACCGCCGCTGCCGCCGGTGATGATGCCGGTGCAACCCATGGCGAGCTGCGCCAGTACGGCGCTCGCAAGCAGAACCCGGAGGGGTGGTCGCGCTATCGACATGCCTCCATCTACGCGCGCTCGAAGTCCGAAGCAAAGCTGAAAATCATTGATATCACATGGGATTTTAGTCTCCGCGCCGACCCCCATGCGACTTCGGGCGCAAGTGCTCGGACGCGAACGACCGGAGTGCCCACGGTCGATCTCACCTGGCGACCCGGGCCCCGTGGGGCAATTTCTGGTGCGGCGGATTCAGTTCAGGAGCCCGGCGCCGTGCGTGCGATCCGACCACGCGATCTGCCCGCACCATCTGACCCGCCACCACCAGATGTCACGGGCTTGGTGACGTCCGGATCGCGGAACGGATCTGGCAACCGCGGGGCCTCGTGAGGATCCAAGGCAAGACATTGGCAACGATGGCGGTGATCGCCAGTGGCTGCGCGCACTGGGCGGCGACCCCGCGCTACGGCAGCCTGCGCGACGACGCGCGGCCGTTCGCGTTCGCGCACAACATCGACCTGGTCAAGGTCACCAACGGCCTGACCGTCGCGCTGATCCCTGACGACCGCACCAACCTGGCGACGGTCGACATGCGCTACGACGTCGGCGCGGCCGAGGATCCGCCCGGCCGCGCGGGCATGGCCCACCTCGTCGAGCACCTCGTGTTCGACCTGCGCGAGCACGCCGACGGACCGACGCTGGGCGACGAGCTCGACGACATCGCCCTCTACATGAACGCGTCGACGACCTGGGATCAGACGCACTACCGCGCGATCGTCCCGATCGAGCGCCTGCAGGCCGCGCTCGCGTTCGAGGCCCGGCGGATGACCGCGCGCTGTGATCAGCTCGACGACGCGACCTTCGCGCGCGAGCGCGACGTGGTGCTCGCCGAGGGCGCCGAGCGCGACGCGCCGCTGCGCGACACGTACTACCGGATCACCGCCGCGGCCTACGGCAAGCGCCATCCGTACGCGCGCCGGCTGACCTCCAACGAGCTGGCCGGGGCGACCAAGGCCGAGGCCTGCGCGTTCATCGCGGCGCACTACCGGCCGGACCGCGCGATGCTGGTCGTCAGCGGCCACGTCGACGATCGGATCCGCCCGATGATCGGCAAGGTCTTCGGCGCGATCACCGCACCCCGGAGCGCCCCGCGCGTGGCGATCGCGCCGCCGACCTTGCGCGGCGAGACCACGCAGCTCCGCGCGCCGGTCACCCACCCGACCACCGTCATCGTGCTGCCCTACCCCGCGTGGGGCGACAACGCGATCCCCGCGTACACGATCGCGCGCCGTCGCCTGGCCCGCGAGCTCGACGCCGAGACCGACACGCAAGCCTGGCTGCGCGACGCCACGGTGTTCACGCTCGGGGGGCCGCGCGCGCCGGCGCTCGCGGTGGCGATGGAGGTCGAGTCTCCGGGCGACCTCGCGAAGGCAGCGGACCTCGTGTTCCACCACGCGAAGCACCTGTTCGACGACTCGTGGCAGACCAACCTCCACTGGCTCGGCACCCGGCTCAACCTCGAGTACGCGGACGCCTGGGACGACGCGGTCGGCCGGGGCGCGTGGATCGCCGACTACCTGCAGTACGCGCCCGACCGCTGGTTCATGTTGCGCGAGATGCGGATCGCGAGCGACCTCGCGATCGAGAAGGTGCGGAAGGGCTTCGCCGACGCGTGGTCGCGGGACCACAGCCTGATCGTCAACATCACGCCGACCGGCAAGGCCGACCACGGCCGCGTCGCGGACGCGGTGCCGACCGGCTCGCACACGACCACGGCGTGGCGCTGGCCGGTCGACGCCGAGCTCGCCGATCAACCCGTGCCAGTGCGCGCGACCTCGCTCGCCGATCGCGTCGAGCGCTTCGAGCTCCCCAACGGCCTGACGGTCGAGCTCGCGCCCGATCCGCAGAGCCCGCTGGTCGAGGCGCGCCTGCTGTACCCGGTCGGCCGGGCACACGAGCCCCGCGACTCCTACGGCCTGGCGACCGCCGCAGCCGGCCTGCTCGACCAGGACCGGGAGGGCACGTACAAGGTCTCGGCGGCCATGCGACTCAACCGCGCGGTCATGCGCGGCACCGTCCTCGACTGGAACGTCAGCGAGACGACCACCTCGTTCGTCGCCCGCGGCCTCGCCTATCAGGGCGACTGGCACGTCTGGTACCTGTCCTGGCTCCTCGATCTCGGGCGCTACAACCAGGCCGACCTCGACGCGCTCCACGAGGCGGCGCGCAAGCACCTCGCGCGCACCGCCAAGGCGAAGCCCGAGATCGATCGCGACGCGGCCGCGTTCCTCGCGCGCCTCTTCGGTCCGAGCCATCCGTACGCGACGCCCGCGCCCGACGCGGACAGCGCGTTTCTCCGGCTGCGCGCCAGCGATCTGCAGGCGTGGCGCGCCGCGTACTACCGGCCGCGCGGCGCGACCCTCGTGATCACCGGCGCCTTCGACAAGGCCGCGATGCGGAAGGAGGTCGAGGAGCTGTTCGGCCCGTGGTCGGGCGCGGCGCCGAACGCGCCTGCCGCGATCCCGCCGTTCGCGCCGGCGTCGGGCCCGAGCTGGCTCGCCGCCGACGACGCGGACGCCACCCAGGTGGCGCTGCAGATCGGCTTCCCGGCCGCGTCGGACCCGACCGCCGACGCGGCCGCGCGCGAGGTGCTCGAGGCGATGCTCGAGGACGCGCTGCGCGACGTGCGCGAGGCGATGGGCGCGAGCTACGGCGTCCACGCGTCGTACGCGTACGGCGCGGCCGGCGGCGCGCTCCTGATCAGCGGCAAGGTCGACGAACACCTCGCGCCCGAGGCCGCCCGGGCGGTGCTGGCCGCGATCGCGACGCTGCGCGACAACGCCGCGGGGCAGCGCGAGGCGTTCGTGCGCGCGCGGCGCAAGGCCATCGCCGACGCCCAGGCCCAGACCGGCGGCGCGCAGGCGGTCGGGCGCCGCCTGGCCGCGCTCGTCGCGCGCGGGCTGCCGCTCGACTTCGATCGCGCCCACGCGACCGCGATCGGCCAGCTCACGCCGGCGGCGGTCGCGAAGGTCGCCGCGCAGGATCTCGCGAGCCTCCACATGGTCGTGCAGATCGGCGGCAAGCCCGCGATCATCGACGGCGTCTTCGCGGCCCTCGGGGCCACGCCCGAGCGCCCGAAGTGACCCGCGCGCCGCGCCGCGGCTGATACCCTCGCGCCATGCCGCGCATCAACGCCCCGGAGCTCGAGGACTACCCCTGGTTCCCGGCGCGGATGCGCGACGCCCTCACCGGCTACTTGCGGGTGGCAGCGGCCGCGCTCAGCGTGCCCGCGGTCGCCGCGCCGCTCCTGCGCGAGGCCCTCGACGCGAGCGACACGCGGCGCGTGATCGATCTGTGCGCCGGCGGCGGCGGCCCGCTGCTCGGCGTGCTGCGCACGCTCGCGGACGAGGGCGAGCGCGTGCCCGCGGTGCTGACCGACCTCTATCCCAACCGCGCCGCGTTCGCGCGGGCCGAGGCGCTGTTCCCCGGCCAGGTCACCGGCCGGATCGAGCCGACCGACGCGACCCAGGTGCCCGCCGAGCTGCGCGGCGTGCGCACGATCTTCAACGCGCTCCACCACCTGCCGCCGCCGGTCGCGCGCGCGGTGTTCGCCGACGCCGCCGCGCAGCGCCAGCCGATCGTCGCGTTCGAGTTCGTCGAGCGCAGCCTGCAGGGCCTCGCGATCTCGGCGATCCTCCCGGCCAGCGTGCTGGCGCTGACGCCGTTCGTGCGGCCGGTCGATCTGCGCTCGCTCGCGCTCACGTACGTCGTGCCGGTCCTGCCGGCGATCACGTGGTGGGACGGCACGGCCTCGTGCCTGCGCGCGTACTCGGTGCCCGAGCTCCACGATCTCGTCGACGATCTCGCGACGCCCGACTACGGCTTCCGGATCGAGCGGCGACGCGTGCCGTGGCGCCCTCACGCAGTCACGTACGTGGTCGGCCTGCCGCGCACCTCCTGAGGCGCAGTCGCCACTCCGGCCCTCGGATCGACTCGCATCCTTGGCAGACTGGTCCGGATGGCGAGCTGGCGAGGCGTGAGAACCTGGATCGGAGTGGCGGTGGCGATGGTGGGCTGTGCGCGCTGGGCGCACGATCCCCGGTTCGGCAGCATCGTCGACGACAGTCGGCCATTCTCGTTCTCGCACAACATCGAGCTCATCAAGGTCTCCAATGGCCTGATGGTCGCGACCGTCGCGGATCGCCGCACCAACCTCGCGACGATCGACGTGCGCTACGAGGTCGGCGCGAGCGCGGATCCGCCGGGCCGCGCCGGGCTCGCCCACCTCGTCGAGCACCTGCTGTTCGATCTGCGCGACTCGTCGACCGGGCCGACGCTCGGCGACGAGCTCGGCGACATCGCGCTGTACTCCAACGCCTGGACCACCTGGGACGCGACCCACTACGTCGCGACCGTGCCGATCGAGCACCTGTCCGAGGCGCTCGCGCTCGAGGCGCGGCGCATGCGCGGCGCCTGCGATCAGCTCGACGACGCGACCTTCGCGCGCGAGCGCGACGTCGTGCTCGCCGAGGGCGCCCAGAGCATCGGGCCGCTCGACGGGCTGTGGACCGAGCTGTTCGCCGCGACCTTCGGGACCAAGCACCCGTACGCGCGCGCGGTGACCTCCAACGAGGTCGCGAAGGCGACCAAGGACGAGGTCTGCCAGTTCATCACCGATCACTACGGACCCGATCGCGCGATCCTGGTGGTCACCGGCCCGATCGCCGGCAACCTCGGCACGGAGATCGGCGAGCTGTTCGGCCCGATCCGGTCGACCGCCCTCAAGGCGCGCCGCGGCGAGCTCCCGCCGACGCTCGACGGCGCGACCAGCAAGCACCGCGGGCCGGTCAAGCACCCCACCGCGATCGTGTTCCTGCCGATGCCGCCGTGGGGCGACGAGACCGCGCCGGCCTACGAGCTCGCGCGCGACCTCCTCGACCGCGCGCTCGACGAGGAGATCGTGAAGCGCGACTGGCTGCGCGGCAGCGGCGTCCAGATCGTCGGCGATCACTGGGCGCGCGAGCTGATGGTGGCGATCGAGGTCGACGATCCCTCGCACCTGGCCATGGCGACCGACCTGGTGTTCGCGCACAGCACGACGCTGTTCGACGACATGACGCCCGAGCAGCTGAGCCACCGCGGCGGGCGGCGCCAGCTCGACGACGCGGTCGCGTGGGATGACCTCGGCGATCGCGGCGCGTGGATCGCGAACTTCCTGCACTACACCGACCACCACTGGTTCATGTTGCAGGAGATGCGGATCGCGGGGCGCCTGAGCCTGTCCGCGGTCAAGCGCGAGCTCGCGAGCAGCTGGGACCGCGCGCACAGCCACATCGCGCTCGTGACGCCGACCGGCGACGACGACGACGGCAAGGTCAGCGCGGCGGTCCCGGCGGGGAGCCACTCGGTGACGCCGTGGCGGCGCCCGGTCGATCCCGCGCTCGCCGATCAGGCGGTCGCGGTCAAGGCGCCGACCCTCGCCGAGCGCGTCACCCAGTACGAGCTGGCCAACGGCCTGACCGTCGAGCTCGCGCCGGATCCGCTCAGCCCCGTGGTCGAGGCGCGGCTGATCTATCCGGTCGGGCGCGCCCACGAGCCCCGCGATCGCCCGGGCCTGGCGTCCGCGGCGGCCTGGATGCTGTCGCCGGATCACGAGCGCCTCTACGACCACTGGACCGCCGGGAAGCTCAACCGCGCCATGGAGCGCGGCACCGATCTCGACACCGACGTCGACGAGACCACGACGACGTTCTCGGCGCGCGGCCTGGCGTTCCAGGCCGACTGGCACGTCTGGTACCTGTCGTGGCTGCTCGATCTCGGCTGGTACAACCAGGACGACCTCGACCGCGTCCGCAGCTTCGTGAAGGCCGGGCTGCGCGACGCCGACGACCCGGCGAACAAGGACGAGGATCCGCATCGCGACAGCGCCGCGTTCCTCGCGCGGCTGTTCGGCGCGGATCACCCGTACGCCGTCCCGCCGCCCGATGGCAGCAAGGCGTTCCTGAAGCTGCGCGCCAAGGATCTGCAGCACTGGCGCGAGGCCCACTTCCGGCCGCGCGGCGCGACCCTGATCATCACCGGCGGCTTCGATCTGGAGGCGATGCGCACCGAGGTCGGCGAGCTGTTCGGGCCGTGGTCGGGCGACGCGCCGGCCGCGCTCCCCGCGATCCCGCCGATCGCGCCCGCGGCGGGGCCGAGCTGGATCGCGGCCGATCGCGCGGAGGCGGTGCAGACGACGATCACGATCGGCTTCCCGTCGGCGTCGGATCCGGTGGCCGACGTCGCGGCCCGGCGCGTGCTGGTCGAGATGCTGAACGACGCGCTCCGCGACATCCGCGAGGGCATGGGCGCGAGCTACGGCCTCAGCGCCAGCTACGGCTACGGCGCCGCTGGCGGCGTGCTCATCGTCACCGGCAACGTCGACGAGCACCTGACGCCGACCGCCACCAAGATCGTGATGGAGGCCGTCGCGCGGATGCGCGACCACGCGCGTGACGAGCGCGAGGCCTTCGTCCGGGCGCGCCGCAAGGCGATCGCCGATGCCCAGGCGCAGACCGGCGGCGCGCTCGCGATCGCCGGCCACCTCGAGTGGCTCGCGGCGCGCGGCCTGACCCTGCGGCGCGATCGCCAGGTCGCGATCGCGATCGGCCAGCTCACGCCGGCGGCGGTCGCGAAGGTCGCGGCCGAGGACCTCGCGACCACGCACATGGTCGTGATGCTCGCCGGCAAGCCGGCGGCGATCGACGGCGCGTTCGCGGCGCTCGGCGTGACGCCCGAGCGGCCGTGACTACGCGCTGATCAGGGCACGAGCTCGAGCGCGGGCTGCTCGGCGACGCCGTCGAAGAAGTCGACGACGCCGGTCGTCAGATCGAGCTCGCAGCCGACCACCAGCAGGCCATCGTTGTCGGCGAGCTGCTCGATCACGCCCGAGCCGTGGCGCAGGTGATTGACCGAGGCCCGGACATTGGCGCGGACCGCCGCGCGGTACAGCCGCTCGGGGTCGTTGGCCAGCTCGGTCTGGGCCAGCGCCTCGATCGCCGGCAGGACGCGCCCGACGATCGACAGCTGGTTGTACGACCGCGCGTGCTGGGGATCGCGCAGCGCCTCGATGCTGGCGGCGATCGCGCCGCACTGGGTGTGGCCCATGACGATGACCAGCCGGGTGCCGTAGCGCTCGGCGGCGAACTCGACGCTGCCGACCTGCGACGGCGCGACGACGTTGCCGGCGACGCGGATCACGAACAGATCGCCGAGCCCCTGGTCGAACACGATCTCGGCCGGCGCGCGGCTGTCGGAGCAGCCGAGCACGATCGCGAAGGGCGACTGCTGGGTCATGTCGCGCCGGCTGTGGCTGAGCAGCGAGTCGACGCTTCGCACGTTCTGCGCGTAGCGTCGGTTGCCGTCGCGCAACCGCGTCAGTGCGGCCTGGGCGGGAACGATCGGCACCGTGGTCATGGAAGCCATATACCCCGCGAATGGCCGTCGATCTACGGGCGGCTACCGACGGTGCCGGCTGGTGATCACGTGTGAGCGGTCCGACCCTCGCCTCACGCAGCCGCCAGCAACTCGGCGGCGAGCGCAGCGACCGTGTGATCGAGGACGGCGTGGCCGATCGCGGCGTCGGCGACGATCGCGCGGCGGGTGACGAGCTGGGCCACCGAGGGCTTCACGCCGGGATAGCGCGCGCGGACCCGGTCGAACCGCGCATCGCCGAACAGGTAGTAGCCGGCCATCCCGCCGAGCGCGGGCTCGTCGACCAGGACGCCCTCGAGATCGACCGCCAGGCGCTGGTTGAGCGCGTCGAACCGCGCGAGATCGAACGCGCCCGGCCCCAGCGCCCGCGCGACCGAATGCTCGAGATCGCCGGCGTGCTGGGTCGACAGCTCGGGCAGGCCCGGGGGCACCCGCAGCGCCAGCTCGTAGCGCACGCGGGCCACGCCCAGCTCGTCGGCCAGCGCGGCGAGATGCGGCTCGATCGCGCCGTTGCCGCCATGGCCGCTGATGAGCCAGAGCTGCTGCACACCCGGCGCGTGCGCGAGCGTGTCGCGCAGGAACCTGCCGGTGCGATGCAAGAACTCCGCGACGGGGAGGCACACCGGGCTCCACACCTGCGCCAGCCCGTCGAGGCGATCGGTGGCGTACGGGCAGTGGCCGAGGTACCGCGCGCCGGTCGCGTCGGCGACGCGGGTGCTGACGTGGATCCCGGTGCGGTCGTCGATGTCGGGCGCCATCGCCGAGCTGTGCGCCTCGGCGGCGTTGCCCATGCTGACGATCGCGACCGCGGCGCGGATCGCGGGCCGCGCATCGGCGGCCGCCAGGGTGGCGGCGTCGAACTCGCGCGGCGCGCCCGGTGAGCGCGCTCGCCACGCGGCGAGGAACTGTTCGCGCTCGTCGCTCATCTGGCGATGCTCGCATGGGCGGCGCGACGCATGGCACAGCGAGTGCTTTTGTATCGACCGTGTTTCCAACGCTCGCATCGCAAGTGAGCAGAATTCGTGGGTCGCGTTCGTCAACAACGCCGCCGCAGCAGCGGCCGACGTTGCGAAACGCAACTCTCCTGGCCCTGGCGCTCGCCTCCGGGTGCGCGTCGAGCCGCATCAACCCGGACGGCGGCGACATCGACGCGACCGCCGGCGCGGACGCCCGCGCCGACGCGCGTCCGGTCAGCGACGCCGCGCCGCACGGCACCGGCGACGGCGGAATCGGGGGCGACGGCGGGATCACGGGCGACGCTGCGCCCCCGGGCGACGGCGGTGGTACGTCCGACGCGGTCCTGGCCGACGCCGCGACCACACCCGACGCCGGCTGCGGCATCGTCGGCGGGGCCGCGCCGGTGCTCACCGGCGCCAACGACCTCGCGGCCTACCCGGCGGCGCAGCTCGTGTCGGTCGGGGCGACCCTCGCGGGCACCGACGGGGTCGCGCTGACCTGGGACGCGTCGAACCTGTACGTCACGGCGACCTCGCAGGCGTTCCTCGGCAACTACGAGCCGCTGCACGTCTATCTCGAGACCGGCACCGCGCTCGCCGCGCCGGTCGCGTCGCTCGGCAAGGAGTACAGCGGGCTCAAGCCCAACCTGCCGTTCACCGCGACCCACCTGATCGCGCTGCGCCAGGTCGACGACGCGGGCACCGGCGGCTACGACGGCGTGTTCACGCCGGCCGCGACCTGGACCACGCGCGGCTACGACCTGACCCCGGGCGCCGACGCGTTCGTGTCGTCCGATCACCGGACATTGTCGGCGAAGGTGCCGTGGTCGGCGCTCGGCGGCTGTCCCACGTCGATGCGCGTCGCGATCCACGTCGTGCACGCGATCGCCGGCAACGAGTGGAAGGATCTCGTGCCGGCCGCGCACACGCCGTGGCTCGCCGGCGGCGGCGGCTACTACGAGATCGACCTCACCGGCCCGGCCGCCGTCAGCGGCTGGACCGCGCACTGAGGCGAGCGAAGCGAGCCGGCTCAGCAGCAGGCGCTTCGCGCTTGGATGAGATCGGGACCGTCGTCCTCGACGGGGCCGATCGATCGAAAGGAGGCTGTCATCCGAAAGGATGACAGCCTCTGATCGCGCCGCGCACGATCACGGAAAGCCGGGCGGGCGCTTGCCGAGCCACGGCCGCGCCGCCTCGCACTGCGACGCGACCCGCAGGATCGTCGCCTCGTCGCCGAAGCGCCCGACCAGCTGGACGCCGAGCGGCAGGCCGTTCTCCCAGTAGAGCGGCAGGCTCGCGGCGGGCTGCCCGGTCGCGTTCCACACGGCCGTGAACGGCACGAACGCCCAGGCCTCGTTGGCGATCCGCTGGAGCGCGCCCATGCGGCGCAGGAGGCCCGCGATCGGCACGCGCTCGGCGACGCGCATGAGCATCTCCTCGGCGCCCTGCTTGACCAGGCTGCCGACCTCGATCGGCGGCTTGGCCAGGGTCGGCGTGAGCAGCAGATCGTACTTCGTGAAGAAGCCCGCCAGCCGGCGCGCGACCAGGCGCAGCCGGCGACCGGCGAGCGCGAACTCGCCCGCCGAGACCACGCCGCCCATCTGCGCGAGCACGCGGGTCTCCTTCTCGAGATCGCCGGTCTTGATCTTGTGGCCGGCGAGCGCCTCGAACTGCGCGACGTCGGCGGCGACCTCGCCGACCAGCATCGTGACGAAGTCGAGCGCGAACTGCGCGGCGTCGAACTCGGGGTGAGCCTCGACCACCGTGTGGCCGAGCGAGCGCAGCAGCGCCGCCGCGTCCTCGACCGCGCGCACGCACGCCGGATCGACGTCGGTCGGGATCAAGGCCTTCGCGGTCATCGCGATCGTCAGCTTGCCCGGCGCGGCGCCGACCTCGGCCAGGAACGGACGCGCGGGCGCGGGCGCGGCGTAAGGCGCGCCCGGATCGGCGCCGTGGGTCGCGTCGAGCATCGCCGCCGAGTCGCGGACCGAGCGGGTCAGCACGTGCTCGATCGCGCAGCCCAGCCAGGCCTCGCCGATGTCGGGCCCGACCGGCGTGCGCGCGCGCGTCGGCTTGAGCCCGAACAACCCGCAGCACGCCGACGGGATGCGGATCGATCCGCCGCCATCGCCGCCGCTCGCGATCGGCACGAAGCCCGCGGCCACCGCCGAGGCCGAGCCGCCGCTCGAGCCGCCCGGCGTGCGCCCGGGCATCCACGGGTTGCGGCTCGCGCCGAACGCCTTGGGCTCGGTCACCGGCAACAGGCCGATCTCGGGCGTGTTGGTCTTGCCCATGAGGATCACGCCGGCCTTGCGCCAGCGCCTCGCGAGCTCGCTGTCGTGATCCGGGATCCAGCCCTTCATCAGGTTGGTGCCCGACGCCTGCGGCACGCCCGCCCACGTCGACACCAGATCCTTGGCGAGGAACGGCACGCCCGCGAACGGCCCGTCGGCGAGCGGCTGCTCGGCCTGGCGGCGCGCGGTCTCGTCGAGGCGATGGATGACCGCGTTCAGGATCGGGTTGCCGACGTCGATCCGGCGGATGGCCTCGTCGACCAGCTCGCGCGGATGGATCTGCTTGGTGCGGACCAGCTCGGCCAGCCCGGTGCCGTCGTAGGCGCCGTACTCGGGGAAAGGCATCGCGCGATCGTCGTCGCGACCGCGGCGCGCGTCAATGACCCGCCGGGTCCGAAGCTACGCCGCCAGCTGACCCCAGTCGACGAGATCGACCGCGTCGCGCGCGATCCGGAACTCGAAGCTGGTGCGCGGCGCCATCGCGTCGCCGCCGACCTGGAACGGCACCTCGCGATCGAACTCCATCTTGCCGTGGGTCAGGAAGAAGTCGTGCATCTTGGGCACGGTGTCGCCGCGCCACAGCCGGAACATGTTGCGCGTGGCCTCGAGCACCGGCGCGCCGTAGATGCGGACCGACACGCGGCCGGGCGCGGCGTGCGCGAACGGGAACGCGCGGAAACCGAAGCCCCACTCCTCCGTGGTCCCGGCCGCCGCGACCGAGGCCGGGCCGCGGTACAGCACCGCGCCGGTCTCGCCGCCGGGCAGCGGCACGACGTTGCCGCGCGCGTCGACGGTCATCGCCGGCGCGCCGAGGTTCGTGAGCACGACGTTGGCCGCGCCGTTGCCGAACATGTGGCGCGGGATCGTGCGCGTGAACATGCCCATCAGGTAGCCCGGCAGGCCGTCCGAGATCCGGCGCAGGCCGCCGGGCATCTTCGCCAGCTGGGTCTTGAAGTCGGTGACGATCTCCGCGTCCCAGCCGGTGCCGAGGAACGGCGCGATCCGGCCGTCGCACTCGACCAGCTCGAAGCGGCGGGTCGGCGGCGTGCGCCCCTGGAGCGCGGCGATGTGGGCGATCGCGGCGCGCGCGCGCGGCGCGTTGGTCACGTTCGCCCAGCCGTTGCCGGTGCCGAGGCGCAGCACGCCGAGGCGCGGCACCCAGACCTTGCGATCGCGCAGCTCGTTGACGAGCGTGACCGCGGTGCCATCGCCGCCGCCCGACAGGATCAGATCCGGCGGGTTGGGCGCGAGGTCGCGATCGATCCAGCGCTGGACCTCGGCGAGCGAGCGGGTGACCGACACCCGCGCCTCGGGCAGCGCCGCTTGCACCATCCGGCCGACCGCAGCGGATCCACGACGCGCGCGCAGGTTGACGACGACGGCTACATCCATAGGTGCGAACAGCGTGGGGCGCGCCGGCCGGACCGCCTGTCAGCGCTCTGTCACGGTTCCGCCACGACCGGCGGATGCTGCTGATATCTATGGAGCGGCGAACCCGCGCAGGTCCGCGACCACGGCCGCCAGCGCCGCGGGATCGGCGATCGTCTCGAGCGGGAACCCGACGATCACCGCCCGGCCGGCGATGCCGACCGCCGCGGGCGCGCCGGTGTCGTAGGCCAGCACGACCGCGCCGGCGCCGGTGGTCGCGAAGCTGTCGGGGAACTCCTCGGTGTACGGCGCGCTGGCGTCGCCGAAGTCGGCGGTGACGGAGGCGTTGGTGGTGTGGATCGAGTTCGCGCCGGCATCATCGCTCGCGTAGCTCGCGCCGAAGGCGCTGGCGAGCCAGCTGCTCGCGCTGGTCGGCCCGAGCTCGTAGCCGATCTCGCTGCCCGAGACGATCAGGTGGCCGCCGCCCGCGAGGTACGCGTCGACCGCCGCGCGCTCCGCGGTCGTGAAGGTGTGATCGTCGGTCGACTCGTCGCCGCACAGCCAGATCACCTCGCGATAGCCGGCGAGCGCGAAGCCGTCGTCCGTGATCGCCGCGTGCGCGATCGTGTGCACGTCGCCCACCGCGCCGCCGACGCGGGCCGCGAAGTCGTGCGCGAGCTGGCCCCACGAGCCATCGATCACGCGATCGAAGCCATCCACGATCAGCACGTCGGCGGCCGGCGCGACGCGATAGGTGTCGCTCGCCTGCACCGCGTCCGGCGCGAGCCCGGTGACGATCGGCGCGAGCCGCACGCGCACCGCGGCGTCGATGGGGAAGCTCGCCACCGCCGCGTCGGCCGGGACCTGCACCGCGGTCGTCCAGGTCGCGCCGTCGTCGTCGGAGGTCTCGACCCGCCAGCCGGTGACGTCGTCGTCGTGAGGCGCCAGCCAGGTGATGGACGCGGTGCCGTTCGCCGCGGTGGCGGTGCGCAGCTCGGCGCGTGGGCCGCGGCGCGCGTGCGGCGACGCCCACCGCAGCTGCTCGGCGTAGGCCGCGTCGATCCGCGTCGAGCCCTCGTGGGTCGAGGCCGCGAAGTAGATGACCGGCGCCGCGTCGCGCAGCGCGGCCTGGGTCGCGGCGGTCGCGACCGGCTGCGCGAGCTGCGTGAGCTGCATCGCGAGCGCCAGGTTGTTGGCCTGAGTGCCGCCACCGGCGGTGTAGTCCGAGCGGAAGATCGCGCCCGACAGCGCGAAGTCGCGATACGTGGAGGAGTAGCCGTAGAGCGAGTCGAACAGATCGACCTGGTCGACCTGGAAGCGCTCGCCGCCGAGGTTCTGCGCGACCACCTGGTAGCCGCCGGAGTGGCTGGTCAGGGTCAGACGTCCGAGGACCGGACGCGTGATCACGCCGGCGCGGTAGAGCACCGTGATGACCTCGTCGAGGAACGCCGCGGTGCCGTCGGGGGTCATCAGCTTGCCGAAGTCGCCCGAGGCGGCGTTGACCGGGCCCTGCGGCACCACCAGGATCGCGTCGACGCCGCTGGCGTAGAGCTGCTCGCGATAGGCGTGGGCCGGCACGGTCTGATCGATCGTGGTGTTGTGGCCGTGGAAGTGGACGACCAGATCCTGGGCGTCGCGCTCGCGGAAGTCGGCGGGCACGAACAGGTGCACGCGATCATCCATCCAGGTCCGGCCGGGCGCCGGGAACGGCGCGGTCGGCATGTGCACGATCGCGCTGTCGACGATGGTCACGCCGCCCGCGCCGGTCACCGGGGTGAACGCGGCGGGCTCGAGCGCCGGATCGCCCGCGACGCCCCAGACCTCGGCCGCGCGCGGGCCGGCCTCGCTCACCACGGTCAGGGACGCGCCCGCGATCTGCGGGGTCGCCGACCCGGTCCACTGGATCGTGAGCGTGGCCTCACCGCCCGCATCGATCGAATCGGGCGCCGCGACGATCGCGAACGCCGGATCGCCGGTGAGCATCCAGGCCAGCGCCCCGCCACCGGGCGCGTGGATCGCCGCGGTGCCCGGGTTCGCGACGGTCACCGACAGCATCGACGGGCCGGCGCCCGCGGCCACGTAGGGCAGCGCGATCACCGGCGGCACCTCGAGCGCGGGCCCGCTCGGGCGGGCGTCGGCATCGCTCGTGGGCGCGGGGCCACCGCACCCGACGGCGATCGTGATCACGAGCGACAGCCCCCAGCGCATCGGGCCCATCTTAGTCACAGATCCCGGTGGATGACGGGCGCCGATCGCATGGCCCCGGTCACATCGCGGGTCGCCAGGCGTCATCCCGTCGCCCCGGATCGCGGGGCACGAGGACGACGTGAACGCAGGCACCATCATCGGAGCGTACCGGGTCGGGGACAAGCTCGGCGAGGGCGGGATGGGCGCGGTCTATCGCGCCGAGCACACGCTCCTGGGCCGCGAGGCCGCGATCAAGGTGCTCCTGCCCTCGCTCTCGAACAACGCGGAGATCGTGTCGCGGTTCTTCAACGAGGCGCGCGCGGTCACGGCGATCGCCGACCCTGGCATCGTCCAGATCTACGATTTCGGCCACCACACCGACGGCAGCGCCTACCTCGTGATGGAGCTGCTCAAGGGCGAGGCGCTCGACGTGCGCCTCGAGCGCCTGGGCCGGCTCGCGCCCGCCGACGCGCTGCGGATCATGCGGCAGTGCGCGACCGCGCTGGCCGCCGCCCACCAGAAGGGCATCGTCCACCGCGATCTCAAGCCCGAGAACGTCTTCCTCATCGGCGACGCGGCCGTGACCGGCGGCGAGCGCGCCAAGATCCTCGACTTCGGCATCGCCAAGCTGACCCACGACGCACCCGGGCGCGGCCTCACCCGCACCGGCACGATGATCGGCACGCCGGTCTACATGTCGCCCGAGCAGTGCAGCGGCGCGACCAACCTCGACCACCGCGCCGACATCTACTCGCTCGGCTGCGTGCTGATGTGCCTGCTCACCGGCGCCCCGCCGTTCGCCGCTGATGGGATCGGCGCGCTGATCGTCGCGCAGCTGCGCGAGACCCCGCCGGCGCCATCGACGCGCGTGCCCGGCCTGCCGCGCGAGCTCGACGCGCTGGTCGCGCGCTGCCTCGCGAAGCGCGCGGACGATCGCTTTCCGTCGATGCTCGACCTCGCGCGCGCGCTGGCCGAGGTCGAGGCGCGGGTGCTCGGCGTGCCGGTCCACGCGATCATCGACTTCGCCGGCGCGCCCGCGCTGCCGCCCGCGCTGCCCGCGGCGATCGAGCTCGCCGCGTCGCCGCCGACCACGCTGGGCGGCGAGACCCGCGGGATCGCCGCGCCCCTGCCGCCCCGGCGCTGGCGCGGCGCGATCCTCGCGGCGCTGGGCGCGAGCGTCGCGGGCGCCGCGCTCGCGATGGTCCTCGGCGGCGGCGCCGCCGCGACGTCACAACCCGCGCCCCGCGCATCCACCGGGGGCGTAGCCGACGCCGGCGCGCCACTCGATGCGCCCGCGCCGCTCGATGCGCCCGCGCCGCTCGATGCGCCCGCGCCGCCC
>JAIOQA010000453.1 GCA_021413675.1 Deltaproteobacteria bacterium
GGTGCCGGCGGCGCTCGGCATCCGCTACGTCATCACCGGCAAGTTCGCGCATCGCGATCGGTTGCTGAGCGAGGTGTCGTGGCGCGGCGACGAGCGCGTGCTCGATGTCGGCACCGGTGGCGGCCTGCTCGCGATCGGCGCGGCCCGGCGCGCGCCGCGCGGTCGCGCGATCGGAATCGACATCTGGCAGCGCGAGGACCTGTCGGGCAACACCCGCGACCGCGCGATCGCGAACGCGCGGCTCGAGGGCGTCGGCGATCGGGTCGAGATCCGCGACGAGGACGCGCGCACGCTGTCGTGCGCCGACGCGTCGATCGACGTCGTGCTCTCGATGCTGTGCCTCCACAACATTCCCGAGGTCGCGGGCCGCGAGCAGGCGCTGCGCGAGATCGCCCGCGTGCTCAAGCCCGGCGGCACCGCGCTGGTCTCGGACCTCGCCGGCACCGAGCGCTACGCGCAGGTGTTCGCGGAGCTCGGCCTCGAGGTCAAGCGCTCGGGGAGGTGCGCGGGGACGTTCCCGTGGCAGCGGCTGGTGGTCGCGCGGAAGCGGTGAGCGGCCGAACGCGCTGCGTACGGGGTCACCGAACCAACGCAGCGCCGGACGGCGACCGCATTTCGTGGCCTCGGCAGCGCGAATCAGGCCGCGGTCATCACCGCGGCGTGGGTCGCGGCGAAGTCGCGGAACAGCGCGGGGTGGATCGCGGCGGCCATGATCTCGAGGGACTCGACGAGGCGCGGGCCGGGACGGTTGAAGAACGCGTTGCCATCGGTGACGACGCGGCGCGCGGCGGGCACGGCGGCGGCGATCGCGGCGAGGGCGTCGCGCTCGCCGAGCGCGCGGGGCAGGTCGAAGCCGCACGGCTTGACGAGCACGACGTCGGGCGCGAGCGCGGCGAGAGCCGCGAGCGAGATCGTCGGGGCTGGGCCGCCGGCCTCGGCGCCGATGGCGGTCCCGCCGGCGAGCTCGATCAGCTCGGGCATCCACGTGCCGCCGAGCATCAGCGGATCGATCCACTCGAGCGAGACGACGCGCGGCCGGGTCGGCGCGGCGCGGGCGCGCGCGGCGATCGCGTCGATGCGGGCCTGGAGCGCGGCGCGCGCGGCGATGCCGGCGTCGGCGCGGCCGATCGCGGCGGCGACGCGCACGACATCGTCGAGGACGTGGGCGAGGCGGGTCGGCGTGAGCGTGACGATCGCGATGTCGCGGTTGTGGGCCAGGCGCGCGACCGCGGCGCGCACGTCGTCGAGCGAGACCGCGCAGACCTCGCACAGGTCCTGCGTGATGATCACGTCGGGCGCGAGGGCGGCGAGCGCGGCCTCGTCGATCGCGTAGATGCTGAGCGCGTCGCGGATCACCGAGCGCACGGCCTGATCGATCGCGGCGCTGGCGGCGTGGGGATCGATGCGCGAGCGGGTCAGGACCGGGCGATCGCGGATCGCCGCGGGGAAGTCGCACTCGTGCGAGATGCCGACGAGATCGGCGGCGCCACCGACGGCGCACACGAGCTCGGTCGCCGAGGGCAGGAGGGAGACGATGCGCGGAGCGCGCGGCGCGGCGATCATGTGGTCGCAGAGGTAGCACGCCGCGCCCAGGCCTCGGCCCAGGTATGGAGCGGCGCGAGGCGGGTGAGGAGCTCCTTGCCGTGCGCGGTCAGGCCGTAGCCGACGCCGTCGTGGTCGACGATGCCGGCGTCGCGCAGCTCGGCGAGGCGGGTGTTGCAGACGCTGGGGTTGGTGGCGGCGGCGAGCGTGAGCGCGCGGAAGGTGAGTCGCTCGGCGCGGAGCTCCCAGAGCAGGCGCAGGGCGGCGCGGCGGCCGAGGAGATCGAGGAGCGCCATGATCGGGCGTCCGGTGGTGGAGCCGCGAACCTTGCGACCGGGGCGGGGCGTGGCCATGCTATGGAAAAGATAGCATGAGGCGGGGCGTGGGGCGGGGTGCTACGAAATCGATAGCGCGGGCGGGAATGGCTTGCTACGAAATGCGTAGCAAGGAGGCATCATGACGACGATGATCGAAGGCACAGGGGCTGGGACCGGGACCGGGGCAGGGACAGGGGCGGAGACCGGGGCAGGGACGGGGACGGGGACGGGGTCAGGGACCGGGGCGGGGACTGAGCGTGGTACGGGGACAGGGACCGAGACTGGGGCGCGGATCGCTCCGGCGACGACGTTCCCCCCGGAGGTCCAGGCCTGGCTCGACCGCACGATGCCGCCCGGCGTGCCGCCGCTGGTGCTGTTCACGACGCTGGCGCGCGACCCGCGGCTGTTCGTGAAGTTCATGAGCGGTGGCCTGCTCGATCGCGGCAACCTCACCCTGCGGCAGCGCGAGCTGGTGATCGATCGCGTCACCGCGCGGTGCGGCTCGGAGTACGAGTGGGGCGTGCACATCGCGCTGTTCGGCGCGCGCGTTGGCCTCACCGAGGCGCAGCGCGTGTCGCTGGTGCACGGCGGGCCCGACGACAGCTGCTGGTCGGCGGACGAGCGCGCGCTGCTCGCGGTGTGCGACGCGCTGCACGAGCGCTGCGATGTCGACGACGCGACCTGGTCGGCGGCGCGCGCGACGCTGGCCGAGGCGGCGATGATCGAGGTGATCTTGCTCTGCGGCTTCTACCGTACGGTGGCGTACCTGACCGCGGCGCTGCGATTGCCCCCCGAGCCGTTCGCGGCGCGATTTCCACCGCACTCCTGATCCGGGCGGATCAACCGAAGTTCGTTCGCGCTCGTCGACGAGGCGAACGTTGGCACGAACGGGCAGGCGCACTGCGCATCAGCGCGTTCCGGGAATGCGGGCGTTACGTAACGCCCATGCGAATTGACCGACTCGCGCTGCTGCTGTTCTCCGCGGCGATCGCCGGGGGGGCGTGCTCCGATCCCGCCAACGATGTCCCGATCGCGGCGATCGACGACGCGGCCGCCACCGATGAGGACACCGCGATCGTGATCGACGTCCTCGCGAACGACCTCGCCCATGACGGCGCCGCCCTGACCCTGGTCGCGGCGCGCGCGCCGGGGCACGAGGTCGCGATCGACGGCGGCAAGCTGCGCGTGACGCCTGCACGCGACTTCCACGGCACGATCGACGTCGCGTACACGGTGACCGATGGCGAGACCTCCGCCGACGGCCACGCGATCGTGACGGTCCGCGCGGTCGACGACGCGCCGGTCGCGCGCGGCGCCACGCTCACCGCCGGTCGCAACGCCGTGACCGCGCTCGCCCTCGTCGGCGACGACGTCGACGGCGACGCGGTGTCCTTCGAGATCGTGACGCCGCCCGCGCATGGCGAGCTCACCGGCGCCGGCGGCGCGCGCAGCTACGCCCCGGCCCACGACTACGTCGGCGCTGATGCGCTGACGTTTCGCGCCATTGCCAGCGGCGTCGCCTCGGCGCCCGCCGAGATCATGATCACGGTCGTCGCTGGCGAGACTCCGGTCGCCACCGCCGCGACGATGACCACGATGGAAGACCGTGCGGGCGCCCTGGTGCTCGCCGCGACCGACGCCGACGGCGACGCGCTGAGCTTCGCCGTCACCGCCGGCCCGAGCCACGGCACGCTGACCGGCACCGCCCCCAACCTCACGTACACACCGGCCGCCGACTTCAACGGCGCCGACACGATCACCTTCACCGCGACCGATGGCGTGCTCACCTCGACCCCGGCGACGGTCGCGATCACCGTGACGCCGGTCAACGATGCGCCGGTGCTGGCCGCGCAGATATCGCGGCGACCGAGGATCTGCCCAAGACGATCACGTTCGCGGGCACCGATGTCGACGGCGACACGCTCACCTACGCGATCGCGAGCGACCCGGCCCACGGCTCGCTGCTCGGCAACGGCGCGACGCGCGTCTACCTGCCGGCCGCGAACTACAACGGCCCGGACGCGTTCACGGTGAAGGTCTCCGACGGCCATGTCGCGTCGGCGCCCGCGACCATCGCGATCGACGTCGCGGCGGTCGATGACGCGCCGACCGGCGACACTGGTGGCGTCGCCGTCACCGAGGACACCGCGGCGGCCTTCACGCTGACCGGCCACGATCCCGACGGCGACGCGCTGACGTTTGCGGTCACCTCGGCGCCTGCCCATGGCCAGCTCACCGGCACGCCGCCGCAGCTCACGTACCTTCCCGACGCCAACTTCGCGGGCACCGACACGCTGCAGTTCACGGTGAACGACGGCCACCAAATCTCGGCGCCCGCGACCGTCACGTTGCAGGTCGCCCCGGTCAACGATCCGCCGACCACCGGCGCGGGCGCGGTCACGACCCCCGAGGACCAGGCGATCGCGATCGTACTGACCGGCAGCGACGCCGACGGTGATCCGCTGAGCTTCGCGATCACCGGTGGCCCCGCCCACGGCACGATCCTGAGCGGCACGACCTCGGTCATCTACACGCCGGCACCCGACTTCCACGGCGACGACGCGTTCACGTACACGGTCTCCGACGGCAAGGCCACGACCGCGGGCATGGCGTCGATCACCGTGACGCCGGTCAACGATCCGCCGACCCCGCGCGATGATCTCGCCGAGGGCGCGGTGGGCGCCACGCAGACCGTGAGCGTCACCGACAACGACACCGATCGCGACGGCGACGTGGTCGCGCTCGACGTGGTGACCGCGCCGAGCAACGGCATCATCGACATCGTCGGCGACGATCTGGTCTACCAGCCGCTGCCCGGCTTCACCGGCACCGATGTGGTCACGTACACGGTCGTCGATGGCGCGGGCGGCTCGGCCACCGCGACGCTGCGGCTCGGCGTCGGACAGTTCCCGGCGGGCGCCGCGATCGGCACCGCGGGCGGCATCGGCGGCACGCCCTCGACCCGCAACCACGCGCTGTCGCGCGACGGGCGCTACGTCGCGTTCGCCTCGACGCTCGACACCCTCGTCTCCGGTGACACCAACCAGATGCTCGACGTCTTCGTCTACGACCGCCTCACGACCGAGCTCGAGCGCGTGAGCGTGGGCGCCGCCGGCGCGCAGGGCAACGGCGCCTCGGGCACGCCGAGCATCTCGGCCGATGGTCGCTACGTCGCGTTCGGCTCGACCTCGACCAACCTGGTCGCGGGCGACACGAATGGCAAGACCGACATCTTCGTGCGCGATCGCGTCGCGCACACGACCACGCGCGTCAGCGTGGGCAGCGCCGGCGCGCAGGCCACCGGCCTCAGCTCGTTCCCGGCGATCTCCGATGACGGTCAGCGGGTGGCGTTCCTGTCGACCGCGTTCGATCTGGTCGCCAACGACGCGAACGGCGTCGCCGACGCGTTCGTGCGCGATCTCTCGGCGGGCACGACGGTCCGCGCGAGCGTCTCGGCGGCCGGTGGTGAGGCCGACCTGGCGACCACCGACGTGGCGCTGTCGGGCGACGGCCACGTGGTCGCGTTCACGAGCAAGGCCAGCAACCTGGTCGCGGGCGACATCAACGCCATCGCCGACGTCTTCGTCCGCGATCTGGCCAGCGGCGTGACCGAGCGCGCGAGCGTCGCGTCGACCGGCACCGAGGGCAACGGCCCCAGCCTCGCGCCGACCCTGTCGGACGACGGTCGGTTCGTGGGCTTCGAGAGCACCGCGACCACGATCGTCGTCGGGACCACCACCGTCGACTCGCGGCTCTACGTGCGCGATCGCCAGGGCATCACCACGACGCTCGCGATCGGCGGGACGGGCTGGCACTCCCCGTGCCTGTCCGCCGACGGCCGCTACCTGGTCGGCTACTCCGCCTCGGGCAACGTGAACGTGCGCGATCGCTTCGCCGGCGTGACGAGCAACGTCGCTGGCCCGAACGCGAGCTCCGCCACCATCTCGGGCAACGGCCGCTACATCGGGTTCCTCAGCGACAAGTCGCTGGTGCCAGGCCAGCCGACCACCGGCTACCAGGTGTTCGTCGCGCCCAACCCGCGCTGACTAGCGTGGCGCGCGCGGCCCCTCGGCGCCCGGCGCGATCACCTCGTAGGCGCGGAACCGCTGGTTCTTGATCCGGCCGGCGTTGATGCCGGCCAGCGCCTTCGGGCCCTGCGCCGCGGCGATCGCCACGAAGCTGATCCGATCGAGGATCGTGATCTGGCCGATGTCGGCGGCGGCGAGGCCGACCTCGTTGGTCAGCGCGCCGAGAATGTCGCCGGGCCGCAGCCGCTCGTGGCGACCGGCCTGGATCGCGAGCGTGACGTTGGGCGGCGGTGGCAGCGGCTCGGCGGATGGCGGCGGCAGCGGCGACACCGCGGTCTCGCCGAGCGGCCCGCCGCGCAGCGTGGCGAGCGCGTGGCGATCGCGATCCTCGACGAGGCTCACCGCCAGGCCGTGGCGCCCGGCGCGCGCGGTGCGGCCGATGCGATGGACGAACGTATCGAGGTCGCGCGGCAGCTCGTAGTTGATCACCGCGCCGAGATCGTCGATGTCGAGACCGCGCGCCGCGACGTCGGTCGCGATCACCAGGCGCGCGCTGCCGTTCTTGAGCAAGAGCAGCACGGTGTTGCGATCGTGCTGATCCATGCCGCCGTGCAGCGCGATCGCGCTCAACCCGGCATCCGCGAGCGCCTTCGCGACCACGTCGCAGGTCTCGCGCTGGTTGCAGAAGATCACCGCCGACGCCGGACGGTGGTGGCCGAGCACCGCGCGCAGCGCCGCGACCCGATCGCCGCCGGTGTCGTAGAGCAGCTGCGTGACCCGCGCGGCGGCGTCGTCGACCGGCGCCGCGACGTGGACCGCCTCGCGCTGCAACGACGCGCTCATCGCGCGCACCGCCTCGGGGAACGTCGCCGAGAACAGGAGCGTCTGCCGCCAGGTGGGCGTGGCCGCCACGATCTCGCGCACCACCTCGACGAAGCCCATCTCGAGCATGCGATCGGCCTCGTCGAGCACGAGCGTGCGGATCGCGCCGAGATCGAGCCGGCCGCGCGCGAGGTGATCCTGCACGCGGCCCGGCGTGCCGACGATGATGTCGACGCCGTGGGCGAGCGACGCCGCCTCGCGGTGGACCGCGGTGCCGCCGCTGAGCGTGATCACCTTGGTGTGCGCCATGGGTCGCGCCAGCCGGCGCAGCTCGTCGGCGACCTGGGCCGCGAGCTCGCGGGTCGGGCACAGGATCAGCGCGCCCGGGCGGCCGCACAGGGGCGTGGTGCGCGCCAGCACCGCGAGCCCGAACGCCGCGGTCTTGCCGGTGCCCGTGCCGGCCTGGCCGAGGACATCCTTGCCCTCGAGCATCGTGGGCAGGGCGAGCGCCTGGATCGGCGTCATCGTGCGGTACTCGAGCTGCGCCAGGTTCGCGAGCACCGGCGCGGACAGCGGCAGGGTCTCGAAGCCGACGCCTGTGGTCGTGACGTCCGACATCAGTGCTGCGCCATGCAGTAGAGGCCGCGCGCCTGATCCTGGGTGCACACGCCGAGCTTCGCGCCGTCGAAGCGGCAGACGTCGGCGACGCGCGTGCAGGTCTCGACCGGATCCGAGGTCGTGCCCTTCGCGCCATTCGCGCTCGAGCCCGGTCCGCAGCCGAACAACAACATCAACACGAGGACGGGGCGCATGGCGCGCACCCTAGCACTCAAGCGCGGCGCGAGACGGCTCGCGCCGGATGTGACACGCGCTGCACCGCGTTCATGTCCGCGCATCTTCCGAAGCACTCGCGATACGCTCGCGACCTGCGCGACGTCTCGTGTGGCGAGGGGCCGCACCGGTCGCGCCTGGAGTGGCCATGGTGAGACGCACGCTCGGACTCGCACTCGCATCGATCGCGCTGGGCTGTGGGGGTGGTGGCGGGGGTAACAACCCCGACGGAGGCGGCAACAACGTCGGCCCCGATGGTGCGGTCAACGGCGCCCACCTGTTCACCCACGACATGCCGTGGGATCGCGACGTCTCGGGCGTCACCAAGGCCAGCGAGTCGGACGCGATCATCGCTGCGCTCGACGGCGCCGGCGGCTGGGGCACCGGCGACTTCCGCACCGACATCTCGATCGAGATCCTGCACGCCGACGCCAGCACGCCGAAGGTCACGCTCGCCCCGAAGGACGACGCGTGGTCGCAGGCGATGTTCCAGGACACCGATCACACCGAGTTCTACGTGCCCGACTGCGACAACGTCCCGTTCCCGGTGCCGCCCAGCGGCGCGCTCGAGGGCGAGACCGCGTACGCGTGCACCAACGATGGCGACTGCCACCTGCTCGTGATCGACGACGCCGCGCACACGCTCTACGAGATGTGGCGCGGCGACAAGCAGGGCAACACGTTCTACGCCGGCTGCGTCGCGGTCTGGGATCTGCACAAGGCCTACGACCAGGACCTGCTGCGCGGCAAGGGCTGCTCGTCGGCGGACGCCGGTGGCTTCCCGATCACCGCGATGCTGGCGACCGCCGATGAAGTGAAGGCCGGCGAGGTGAAGCACGCGCTGCGCTTCATCCTGCCCAACGCGCGGATCCGCGCCGGCATCTACGTGCCACCCGGCACCCACTCGACCTTCCCGACCAGCGGCGGCCCGAACATGCCGCCCTACGGCGTGCGCCTGCGCCTCAAGGCCAGCTTCGACGAGTCGAAGCTCGAGACCGAGGGCGCGCGCGTCCTGGCCCGCGCGCTCAAGAAGTACGGCATGTTCCTCGCCGACGGCGGCAGCGTGCCGCTGACGATCGCCAACGATCGCTTCACCACCGCGAAGTGGTCCGAGGTCGGCGTCAACGAGCAGTCGCTGTCGATGCTCGCGCCCACCGACTTCGAGGTGGTGGAGTTCGGGACGCCGGTCGACTACTTCGCGAATACGGACTGCATCCGGCAGCCGTAGCCCGCCCCGGCCGACGGCTTTCCGCGCCGTCGGTTCTTGTGTAACGTGGCGGCCGTGATGGGGTGGGCCAGGATCGGCGCTGCGTGGCTCGCGGTGGGCTGCGCGTGCCGCGGGGCGAGCTCCGCGCCGTCGTGTGCCGACGCGGTGACGCGGCGCGAGCCGCGCGCCGACGTGCGCTGCCGGATCGAGTTCGCGCTCGATCGCGACCCCGCGACCGGGGCCCACCTCGCCCGCGCGCTCGGCCGGACGCGGGCGGCGCCCGCGATCATCGAGCCCATCGCGGTCGCGATCGGGGACATGCCGGCGGGCGCCGGGGCCTGGAACAGCCTCGCGGAGGCGCGCCGGCTCGCCGGCGACACCGATGGCGCGATCGTCGCGTTTCGCCGCGCGCTCGAACACCGCGCGCGCGAGGATCTGATCGGGCGGATCGACGACCTCATCGGGCTCGTCGGGTGTTACTCGGTCGGCAACCAGTTCCGTGATGCCATGCGGTACACCGCCGAGGCATACGAGCTGTCGCGGCAGCCCGGGGCGGAGTCGCGACGCTCGTGGGTACTGCTCAACGCCGCCGGCCTCGCCTTCAACCTTGGCGACCTTCCGCTGACCGATGCGCTGATGTCGGAAGCTGAAGCCGTCATCGCCGCGAACGACGACAACTGGCGCTACCTGCGTGAATTCCGCGGCCTGGTCTCCATCGCACGGGGCCGCTACCAGGTCGCCGTGACGAGCCTCGAACAAGCCGTCGCGGCGGCGCGCGCGGCCGGCCAGAAGGCCGAGGTCTCGACGGGGTCGCTCAACATCGCGTGGGCGCACGTCCTCGCCGGCGAACTCGATGCCGCGGCGACGACCTTGACGTTGGAGCCGTTCGCTCGCAGCCCAGACCCCGAGATCCGCGCGCTCTTCACGCAGATCGCGATCCGTCTCGCCGTCGCCCGCCACGACGTCGCCGGCGCCCTCGCGCATGCGGCCGCGGCACTGGTTGACCCCGCGATCCCCGACTACTGGCGCACGACGCTCGATGCCGAGCGAGGCCGCGCGCTTGTGCAGGCGGGGCAACTCGCCGCGGCCGAGGCCGCGCTGCGGTCCGCGGTCGCGGGCGTCGAGCGAGCACGCGAGCAGCTCGACCTGGACGCGTTCAAGCCGTGGGTGCTCCAGGAACAGCGCGGGCCGTTCGAGGAGCTGGTCGATCTCCTCGCGCGCCAGGGCCGCGTCCTCGAGGCGCTCGAGGTCGTGCAACGGGCCACCGCGCGCTCCCTGCTCGATGGCCTCGCCGGGCCGGGGCCAACGACGCAAGGGGTCAGCGCCGAGCTCGGGGTGGCCGCAGAGCGCGCGAGCGGCCTTCGGGCGCTGGCGCACTCGATACGCGCGTCCGTGTCGGTGCCTGCGCCCGCGGTTAGCCAGGTCCTGTCCCGCCTCGGTGCCCGGCATGTCGCGACCTACTTTCGTGCCGTCGATCGGCTCTGGTTGCTCACCGCGGCGCATGGTGCGGTTCGCGCGTTCGATCTCGGGCCGGTCGAGACGCTCGCTGGCGCGGTCGCATCGTTCGTCCGCGATCCGGACCAGGCTTCGATCGCGGACGAGCTGGGCGGTCGGTTGCTACCGATCGATGCGCTGCCCGCGCCGGGCGCCCCACTCTTCATCGCGACCGACGATCCGATTCGCGACGTCAGCTTCGCCGCGCTGCGTGTCGGGGGCACTCCGCTCTTCGAGCGCAACCCGATCGCGTACGTGCCCAGCGCGAGCGTGCTGGCGGCGCTGGGCGCGCGGCCGGTCGAGGGCTCCGCGATCGTCCTGGGCGATCCGACCGGCGATCTTGCGGCGGCCCGCGGCGAGGCCATCGAAGTCGCGCGACGGCTGGGGACGGATGCGCATCTCGGGACCGCCGTGACGCGGGCATCCGTGCTCGCGGCGTCGCACGCGCCCATGCTGCACATCGCCGCGCACACCGAGGTCGGGCCGACGGGTGCGGCGCTGCGACTGGCGGACGGCACGCTGACCGCGGGCGACGTGCTCGATAGCGGACTGGCGCCACGGCTCGTCGTGCTCAGCAGCTGTGCCTCCGCCGATGCCCGTGATCGCGATGAGCTCGGGCCGCTCGCGACCGCGTTTCTCGCGGCGGGGGCCGCCACGGTCGTCGCGACGCGATGGTCGGTCGAGGACGAGGTGGCCCCCCGGTTTGCGCGAGCGTTCTATGCCGCAGATGGCGCGCGCGATCCCGTGCGCGCGGTCGCGGCTGCCCAGCGCGATCTCGCCGCCGCAGGATTCAAGCCATCGACGTGGGCTGCGTTCGTCGTGATTGGCACGGACGAGTCGCCCACCGCCACGAAGGAGCATGACCATGACCATCGGACCGCTGACGCGCGCTGAGACCAACGGCATCTGTTCATACGGGGGCGACCTGATCTCGTGCCACACGAGCCCGCCCGCACTCGACCCTGGCTACGTCCTCGTGAACGTGAGCCCGATCCACACCGGTGCGCCTGGCGCGAACCCGCTCGGCGAAGCACCGCTGCGGTTGTTCTGTCCGAATGGCGACTGCGCGCAGTGTTCGCACGCACCGTGTGCGACGATTCCGCCGAGCGCGCAGCCCCAGCACCTGCACATCAAGGCGGCACTATCGTTCGGCGTCCGGGAGATCCATATTCCTGGGATGCCCGGCGTCGGGCCGATGCTCTTGATCCCGGGAACCGCGACTCTCAGCGAGGTTCGCGACAGCGTGAGCGCCTGGACCGCAGGGCACGGCCCGATCGCGGTGCACGTGTATCTTGTCCATCCCACCGGAGGCGCATTTCCCGTCGGCAACTCGTACCTCGCCGTCCCCGTGCAGACCGATGCGCCGGGGTCCGTGCTCCACCCGCTCCACCCAATTCACCACCCCTGATCACCGCACCGCGACCGCCTCGATCGTGAACTGCGCGCCGGCCTTCGCGGCCGCCGCGACATCGTCATCGAGCACGCCGCGCGGCGCGGGCAGCGGCGCCGCTGCCGCGAGCGCGACGATCGCGTAGTCGCCGCGCGACGGGATCGTGAAGGTGCACGCGTCGTCGCCGGCGCAGGTGGCGAGCAGCTCGCGATCGTCGCGGTAGATCCAGACCGCGCGATGGCCGTCGCCGCCGGTCGCGGTGGCGTGCAGCGTGTCGCCGACGTGCGCCGACGTGCCGCGCACGAGCGGGCCGCCGCGATCGATCGTGATCGCGACCGCCAGCTGCTGCGGCGGCGTCGCGGCGCGCGGCCACACGAGGAAGACGATCGCGGCTGCGGCGGCGAGCGCGGGGACCAGCAACCACCACGGCGCGCGCCGCGCGGGCTTCGCGTCGATGGCGGCGAGCACGCGCGCCTCCCAGCCGGGCGGGGGCTGCTGGTCGGCCCCGGCCTCGGCGAGCGCGCGCTCGATCCGCTCCAGCGCGGGGTCGCTCACACCGCGCCGCCGGTGCGGGTCTCGATGCAGCGGCGCAGGATCGGCAGCGCGCGGAGGACCCGCGCCTGCAGCGTGTTGGCCTTCTCGCGACAGACCGACGCCATGTCCTCGTAGGAGAAGCCCTGCTGGTAGCGCAGGAGCACCGCGGTCCGGATGTGCTCGCCGATCTCGTCGAGGCACTCGTTCAGCGCGGTGCGCAGGCGGACGTCGTCGATGCGATCGCCCGCCGTCGGGCGCGGATCGACGGGCTCGTCCCCGGCGTCGTTCTTGAACCGCTGGGTCCAGCGGCGCCGCCCCTTGGCGGCATCGAGGCAGCGATGGCGCGCGATGCCGAACAGCCAGGTGCGCACCGACGACTGGCCGCGGAACCGCGCCAGATCGCGATACGCCTCGACGAAGACCTGCTGCTGGACGTCGGCGGCGAGCGCGTCGTCGCGAAGGGCCTCGCGACAGAAGCGATAGATGGCCGCGCCGTGGCGTTGCATGAGCAGCCGCAGCGCCCCGCTCGCGTCGCCCGCGTCGATCCGCGCGCGGACCTCGCGATCGGGATCGTCGACCGGTTTCGGGTACGGCACGACGAGCGAAGGATCATCCGCGACCGAGGCGGTGTTGATCTGAGCGTCCATGGGATCCGTGTGTGGCGACACGTTCCGCTCGGATCCGACATCGGTCGTGTTCGAAGGTCGCAAGCGCTCGGGATCACAGCATGTCTGAGGGCACGATTCAACGCGTGTCGTGACTCGTCGGCGGCGCGCGCCACCGACTCGAAGCCCGCGCGGTGCGTGGCGACGAGGGAGGACGACATGCGATCGATGTTCGAAGCTTGCAAGATGGGGATGCGGCCGGTGCTGGCCGCGATGGTGGCGGTGGTGGCGGCGTGCACGCCGGCCGACGGCGGCGGCGGTGGCGGCGACGATGGGCCGATCGATCGGCCCGACGCGCGCCCGCAGCACCCCGAGCGGGTGAGCTGCCAGGCCGGCGATCCGCCGTGCGTCAGCAACACGGAGTGCGTCAACTTCGGCATCTTCGGTGATCAGGTCTGCGCGGAGTACTGCGAGCAGTCGACCGACTGCGCCGACGGCCTGGTGTGCATCCCCGACGGCAACGGCAAGGGCGTGTGCGCGACCGCCGAGTGGGGCGGCGCCGGGGGCATCTACCCGGAGTTCCTGTGCCGCGACGAGAACGCGTGCAACACGCTGTGGGACGACAACGAGAACGGCTGCAAGGCCTACCTCGACGCGTGCCTCGGCGGGCTCTCGGCGTCGCAGGTGCAGCAGTGGACCCAGCAGGTCGCCGCGTGCCTGAACGCGTCGACCTGCAGCAGCGCGTTCTCCTGCTTCGCCGAGGTGCCGTGGTGCTGACGCGGCTGACCCTCTGCCGGGCGGCGGTCGCGCTCGGGCTGGCGCTGTCCGCGTGCGCGACGCCGGATACCATCGAGTCGCTCTGCGACCGCGCCGACGAGTGCAACGCGCTGCCCGACGGCGTCTCGCACCAGGACTGCGTCGATCTGATCGGTCGCTGCGCCGGCGACCTGACGAGCTCGCAGCGGGCTGACTGGGAGCGGATGATCGACGACTGCGTCAGCGACAACAGCTGCCAGCTGTTCACCAACTGCTACGCGAGCGTGCCGTGGTGCTGACGCGCGCGCTCGCGCTGATCGCGGCCGCGGCGATCGTGCCCGGCGGTGTCCGCGCGGCCGCCGCGGATGGCACCAGCACGGCGGCGGAAGCGCAGGACGGCAACCGGCGCGACGCCAGCGTGCGCGCGCGGCGCGGGGTCGCGCTGTACAAGCTCGGGCGCTTCCTCGAGGCGATCGACGAGTTCGAGCAGGCCTACCTGCTGTTCCCGAGCGACGCGCTGCTCTACAACCTCGGCCAGTCGCATCGGCAGCTCGATCACTGCAAGGAGGCGCTCGAGTACTACCGGAAGTTCCTCGAGGGCAGCGCCGACTCGCCGCTGGCGCCGAAGGTCCGCGCGCTGTTGCCGCCGCTGGAGAAGGCGTGCGAGGTCAAGCTCGCGCGCCCGGTCGAGGTCGACAGCAGCGCGGGGGCGGCCGCGGCGCCGCCGGTCGCGGCGCGGCCGATCGCCACCGACGATCGCGCGCCGCGCGCGGCGGTCGCGACCGCGCGCGACGACGCCGGTGATCGAGCGTCCGCGGCAGCGCCGGTGATCGTGGCCGCCGCGGCGTCGGCGGCGCCGATCATCCACGTGCGGGCGGCGCTGGGCGCCGGGGTGCTGTCCTCGGGCGGCGCGGCGGCCGCGCCGATCGGCCCGGTCATCACGGCGACCCGCGCGATCCTCGACGGTCGCGCGGAGCTCGGGGGGCGCGTCGGGATCGGGCTGTTCGCGGGCGACCCCGGCACGACCGCGCGGGCGGTCGAGTTGCTCGCGTTCGCGGGGCGCACGGTGCGCCGCGGCGCGACCAGCTACTACGCCGATGGCGGGGCGGGTGTCGTCGTGCTGTCGGGGCTTCCGCGCGGGCTCGCGGCGCAGAACCGCGCGGTGCACGGCTCGTTCGCGGTGCCGCAGCTCGCCGCGCTCGCGGGGCTCGATCGCGCGCTCGACGACGCGTGGACGATCGGCGTGGGTGCGGAGCTCGGCGTCGGGCCCTCGGCGGCGCTGCGGGGCGGGGCGGCGGTGACGGCGGTCGTCGCGATCGGGATCGGGTATCGGCGATGAGCGCGGGGGCGCGGCGGACGGGACGATTCGGGCTGCGCATCGGCGACACCGTCGGCAGCTACCGGATCGTCGACGAGCTCGGCGGCGGCGGGATGGGCATGGTGTACGTCGCCGAGCACGCGCTGCTCGGTCGCTCGGCCGCCGTCAAGGTGCTGCGCCCCGAGTACGGCCACATGCCCGAGGTGGTCGAGCGCTTCTTCAACGAGGCGCGCGCGACCACCTCGATCCGGCATCCCGGGATCGTCGAGGTCTTCGACTTCGGCTACACCGGCGACGGTCACGCGTTCATCGTGATGGAGCTGCTCGACGGGGTGAACCTCGCCGATCACATCGTCCGCGCGCGCCGGCTCCCGTTCGGCGATGCCATGGTGATCGCGCGCCGGATCGCCACCGCGCTCGCGGCCGCGCACGCGCGCGGCGTCGTCCACCGCGACCTCAAGCCCGACAACGTGTTCCTGGTCGCCGATGCCGAGGGCGGGCCGGTCCCGCAGGTGAAGATCCTCGACTTCGGCATCGCCAAGCTCGGCGCGGAGGTCTCGCGAACCCATACCGGGGTCGTGCTCGGGACGCCGCTGTACATGTCGCCCGAGCAGTGCCGCGGCGCGGCGGCCTGCGATCACCGCAGCGACCTGTACTCGCTGGGGTGCGTCCTGTTCGAGATGCTCAGCGGCCGACCGCCGTTCCTCGGCGAGGGCGCCGGCGAGGTCATCGCGGGTCACCTCATGACGCCGCCGCCGGAGCTGCGCGGCCTGGTCGGCGACGTGCCGGCCTCGATCGCGGCGCTGGTCGCACGCCTGCTCGCGAAGGAGCCCGGCGCGCGCGGTGAGTCGGCGAGCGCGGTGGCCGCGGAGATCGAGCTGATCGTCCTCGAGCTGGGCGCGAATCGCCGGAGCGCGGTCCAGCCGACGGTGATCGCGCCGCCGCTCACGTCGTCGGCGCCGTCGCGGGTCGTCCGATCGCGACCGGTGCGGCGCTGGGTCAGCAGCGCGCTGATCGCCACCGGCATGGCGCTGGCGGGCGTCGCGGCGGCGCTGGTGCGCACCGGCCTGCGGTCGGCCGGGCCAGCGGCCGAGGGCGATCCCGCCGGCGGCCTCATCCCACCCGACGCGCGGGCCGATGTCGGCCAGGCGCTGCGGCCGGCGTCGACGCCAGATCGCGCGCGCGCGATCGCGAGCCCGACGGTGACCTCGATGCCCACCGACGCTGGCACCGACGCCGGCATCGACGCGCGGCCCCCCGCGCCGGCGGTGGTGCGGCGTCGCGCGCCGCGCCCGGATGACGACAGCGTCACGAGCGTGCTCACGCGACCCAAGGAGATCGGCGTGGACTCGACGGTCCCCGATGACTGACTACGCCGGCCGCTTGGGCGCGGTCAGCAGATCGTGATCCTCGAGCATCTCGCGCCGGGTCGCGCGCAGCGCGGCGGCGGCGCCCTCGATGATGCCGAGGGCGTGGCTGACCTCGGGCGTCCGCGCGTCCTCGGGCAAGGACGGCAGCCCGATGATCTCGTCCATCGTGAGGTCGGTCGCCGCGCGGAGCTGCGCGACGGCCAGGGTGAGCATCGCGCGCAGCGGTTCGTCCGACATGCGCGCAGCCTACCGCGCCCGCCGCCGAAGACTACTGCGCGAGTCGCTTGATGAACGGCACGACCTGTCGCAGGGCGACTTCCTCGCCGACGGCGAGCACGCAATCGCGCATGCCATCGGCGATGGCGCGATCGGCCGTGCCGGTCAGGACCTTGCCCGACCCCGAGGCCGACGCGGCCTTGCTGGCCTCCCACTTCTCGCTGCCATCGGTGCCGCTCCACGGCGCGACGCGGATCGACACGGTGCAGGCGATCTCGGCGCGCGAGCCGCGCGTGGTCACGGTCAGCATCGCGACGGTCGCCGCGACGTAGAACGCGTGGGTGCCGCCGCGCTCGAGGTCGCGCTGGGTCGGCAGCCCGCCCGGCCACTCGACCTCGTACTTGCCGCGCTTGACCACGCTCTTCACGAGGCTCGCGAGCTTGGCCTCGGCGTCGCGCGGCGCCTTCTTGGTGAGATCGGTCGCGCCGCCGACGTTGACGAACACCGCGGGGCCGGTCGGCGCGGCGCGCAGCCCGGCGAGCGCGGTCAGCGCCTTGTCGGCGGCGGCGCGGACCTTGGTCGACCGATCGTCCTTCGACGCGTGCGTCAGCGAATCGAGGGCGATCGTGCGGGCGTTGGCGGCGGTCGAGTCGTCGACGATCTTGGCGAGCGCGAGCGCGGCGACCCGGCGGATCGTGTCCTCGTCGTCGCGGACCAGCGCGGTCGCGAGCGCGACCACGGCGCGCGCGTCGTGGCTCTTCGACAGGTTGATCGCGGCGGCGAGGCGCAGCTTGTAGCCATCGCCGCGCGCGAGCTGCTCGATCATCGGATCGAGCTCGTCGGCGCGCGCCACCGAGGCCGCACCGACCACGGCGCAGATCGCCGCGAGCGGAAACGCGAGCGACCCGATGCCCCGGTGCATCGTTCGGAATCTAGCACGCGCGTGTCGCGGATCCCGTCGCATCGTCGACGGTCTCACGGTGCGAATGCGGCGCGCCGCGCCTACATCGTCGCCGCGCGATCGCGGCGCGCCGCGGTGTCGCGACCGATGCGACACCTGCGGCATCGCGAACTGATCGCGGATCAGAAAAACCAGCGCGCAGCTCAGCGGCCCGTGAAGACCGGCGCGCGCTTCGCGAGCAGCGCGGCGATGCCCTCGGTGGCGTCGGCGGTGGCGAGGGTCTCGGCCTGTGGATAGGCCTCGGCGCGCGCGCCGCCCCGGACGTCCCAGCCGAGGCCGCGATAGAACGTGCGCTTGGTCAGCCGCATCGCGGTCGGTGCGTTGGCCGCGATCATCGTCGCCAGCTCGTAGGCGCGCGTACGAACCTCGGCGGCGGGGACCGCCTCGAGCAGGATGCCGAGGCGCGCGGCCTCGTCGCCATCGACGGTCCGGCCGGTGAACATGAGCTCGGCGGCGCGCTGCGGCCCGACGATGCGCGGCAGCAGGTAGCTGATCGCCATGCCCGGAGCCAGGCCGAGGCGGGTGAAGTTCGCCCCGTACTTGGCCTCGCGCGCGCCGATGCGCAGATCGCAGACCAGCGACAGCCCGAAGCCGCCGCCGACGGTGTGACCGTTGCACGCGGCGATCACCGGGACCTCGAGATCGAGCACCGACAGGAACGGCTCGTACATCGCGTACGACCGCTCGTCGGGCGTGCGCCCGTGATCGTCGCGCTGCAGCACCGACTTGAAGTCGGCGCCCGCCGAGAAGCAGCTCCCCGTGCCGGTGATCACGACGCACCGCGCCTCGCGATCGGCGCGCGCCGCGGCGACGGCGAGCGCGAACGCGTCGAGCAGCTCGGGCGTCATGCTGTTGCGGTTGTCGGGCCGATCGAGGGTGATGGTGCCGATGCGATCGGCGGACTCGTAGCGGACGGCGGCGGACATGGCCCGGACGGTACTCGAATCGCGGCGCTGATCGGGAATCAGGCCATGCGGCGTACGCACCAAGGTGCGGGGCCGCGCGCGAAGACGTTGTGGGAGCGGACCGGGGATCGCGGGTAGAGTGATCACCCTATGCGAGCCTTCGTCGTGCCTCTCCTGGTCGCGGCCGCGTGTGGCGGCGGCTCGTCGGCCAAGCATCCCGATGCCGCGCCGGCGCCGTACTGCACGCCGAAGTCGGGCACGAAGCTCAAGCTCACCGAGATCGCGAGCGGCCTGTCGAGCCCGGTGCTCGTGACCGCGCCCGCTGGTGATCCGCGCATCTTCATCCTGGAGCAGCCCGGCCGCATCCGGCTGATCGGCGCCGACGGGATCCTCCGCGACACGCCGTACCTCGATCTCGGCGACGCCTGCATCCAGACCGGCGGCGAGCAGGGCCTGCTCGGCCTCGCGTTCCACCCGAAGTTCGCCGAGAACGGGAAGTTCTACATCGACTACACGCGCGCGTCGGACGGCGCCGAGGTCATCGCCGAATACACGACCACGCCGGCCGCGGAGACCGTGACCAGCGCGCCGCGCGAGCTGATCGTCCAGGAGGATCCGGCGTCGAACCACAACGGCGGCATGCTCGCCTTCGGCCCCGACGGCTACCTCTACATCTCGATCGGCGACGGCGGCGGCGGCGGCGACTCGTTCCACAACGGCCAGAACCAGCAGACGCTGATGGCGAAGATCCTCCGCATCGACGTCGATCATCCCGACAGCGGCAAGCCCTACGGCATCCCCGCCGACAACCCGTGGAAGGCGGGCCCGGGCGTGCCCGAGATGTTCGTGTGGGGCCTGCGCAACCCGTGGCGCTTCAGCATCGATCAGCAGACCGGCGACGTGTTCATCGGCGACGTCGGGCAGGGCACGACCGAGGAGGTCGACGTGATCCCGCACGGCACGAGCGGTCAGAACCTGGGCTGGTCGGTGTTCGAGGGCGACGGCTGCTTCGACAACAACCCGGGCTGCGCCGACGCGACGCCGTTCACGCCGCCGGTGGTGGCCTACAACCGGGTCAACACCGGCCAGTGCTCGGTGGTCGGCGGCTACGTCTATCGCGGCGCGTGCATGCCGGATCTGGTCGGCACGTACTTCTACGGCGACTACTGCTCGGGCGAGATCGACACGTTCATCTACGCCGGCGGCGCCGCAACCAGCAAGATGTCACGCACCAGCGACGTCGATCCGGACGGCCTGCTGAAGGGCCGGCTGTCGAGCTTCGGCACCGATGGCTACGACGAGCTGTACGCGACCGCGGTGTCGTCGGGTCGGGTGTTCCGCATCGAGGTGGAATGAGCGCGGAGGATCGGGTGCGCGAGGCGGTCGCCGCGGGCGCGCCCGCCGCGGCGGCGGATCTGCGCGAGCTGCTCGAGGCGCTGGACGCGGTGCGCGCGGAGTCGGAGGCGCGCTGGGCCGCGATCGGCCGGTTGGCGCCGCGCGCGAAGGAGCATCGCGGTCGCAGCGAGGACCTCACCCGCGCGCTGCGCGCCGTGCGCGACCAGCTCGCCCGGCCGCTCGACGACGCCGCGCGCGCCGCGCTGGTCACGCGGCTCGACGCGCTGCTCGACGCGTAGCGATCGAGGCGCGCCGGCGCGTACCGCGCTGCCGGGTGGTGCGCTATCCTCGCGACCGATGGCCGACGACCTTCCGATTCCGGAACCGAAAGAGATCGACGAGAAGCTGTCGCTGCAGCTCAAGCACCTCGCCGAGGATGCCGTCCTGAAGGGCGTGCCGTACGGCGAGGAGAAGTGCGACAACTGTCTCTACTACCTTGAGCCCGACGCCAAGCTCGCCTACTGCTGGCATCCGAAGCTGCGGATCCTGGTCGGCGGGCAGTGGTGGTGCCAGTGGTGGGAGGCGATTCCGAAGGGGTGAGATCGTAGGGAGCCGCTCAGGCTCTGCGGGCTCGAGCGTGGAGGGGCAGCGTGCGCGTCGAAGAACACCAGCACGAGATCGACGTCGAGCGTGAGGACCAGGTCGCGATCCTCGAGTCCGGGGCCGCGCCCGACGCCGCTCGCGCGTCCGAGGTCGACACCAGCGTCGCGCACTTCTTCGAGCTGAGCGCGGTGATCGAGGCGCTGCTCCACGGCGACGAGATCGACGTGTCCGCGCTCGCGGTCGGCGAGCACGAGCGCGCGGCGATCGACTACCTGGTCGCGGCGATCACCGGCCGCGATCACGGGCGCTTCGTCTACGCCGAGGATCGGCTGACGATGCTCAACCAGGCGCTCGCGGTGCTGCAGCCGGTGCTCGCGGTCGGCGCGGTGATGAGCGAGATCGACGCGGTCGATCGCTATCACGCGCTGGTCACCGACGTGGGCGAGCTGCGCGACGCGCTCGACGCGCTGTCCGACGCGCAGGAAGAGGTCTTCGCGCAGGACCACCCGCCGCCGCTCGCGCGCGACGAGGACGACACCCCGCCGGCGGACGCGGGCGGCGACGAGCCGCGGCCGACGACGCTCGTCGGCGACCCCGAGGCCGTGATCGTCGAGCAGCCGACCACCCTCGTCGGCGGGCCGGAGGCGTTGCTCGAGGAGCGGCCGACGACCCTGGTGGGCAGCCCCGAGGTCGTGCTCGAGGAGCGACCGACCACGCTCCTCGGCGGTCCCGAGGACGCGCCCGAGGTTTCGATCGAGGAGCGCGCATCGACGCTCTACGACGAGGCGCCGATCGCGCCTGACGCGCCCGCCCCTGACGCGCCTGCGAAGCGGCCGCGCACGCCGAAGCGATGAGCGCCGCCGAGCTCGCCGAGCGCGTCGCGCGGATCCGCCTGGCCGCCGAGGCCGCACTGTACCTGCGCCTCAACGCCGGCGCGGGCTTCGCCGAGGCCCGACTTCCGGCACAGACCTACCTGCGCGACGCCGCCGCGAGCGCGCGGCTCGCTCGCGGCACGCTGCGTCCCGAGGGCACGCATCGCAAGGCGCTCGCCGAGGTCCAGGCCGCGCTCGCCGTTCCATCTCCGCCTGTCGCGCGCCTCGCGCAGCTCGCGGCGCGCCTCGGGCTCGAGCCGATCGACCTCGCGTTGATCGAGGTCGTGATCGCGCACGCACTCGATCCCGATGTTCGCGCGCTGATCGCGGCGCTCGCGCGCGGCGTGACCGCCGAGCTCGCCGCCGAGGTCGCGACCCTCGCGGGGGTCGCGATCGATCCCGCGGCGCTGGTGCGCGCGCTCCACCCGGCGAGCCCGCTGCGCGCGACCGGCGCGATGATCGTCGAGGGACCGGTGCCGGCGTGCACGCTCGCGCTGGGCGTGGGCATCCTCGACTGGCTCCTCGGCGACGAGCGCCTGCCCGCGCCGCTCGCGACCGCGGTCCGGCTGATCGATCGCGATCCCGGCGTGTGGCTGCCGGTCGCGACCCAGGCCGCGATCGATCAGGTCGCGACCTGGCTCACCGCCGATCCGTCGGGCGTGGCCGCGTTTGTCGGGCCCGCCGGTGTCGGTCGCCGCGCCGCCGCGCACCGGCTCGCGCGCGCGCTCGAGCGCCCGCTGCTCCACATCTCGCTGGCCGCGCTCGCCGAGCTCGAGAAGCGCGGCGCCGGGGCGCACCTGCTCGGGCTCGCGCTGACCTGCGCGCGGCTGCGCGGCGCGGTGCCGTACCTCGCCGAGATCGACGCGCTGTTCGTCGACGGCAAGGACGATCCGCGCGCGCTCGCGCAGCTCGCCGCGCACCCCGGGCCGCTGGCGTTCGGCGCCACCGCGCGCGGCGGCCTCGCGCTCGGCCGCCCGGTCCACGCGATCCGCCTGCCGCGGGTCGAGCTCGACGAGCGCGAGCGCGCCTGGCAGCTCGCGCTCGGCG
>JAIOQA010000454.1 GCA_021413675.1 Deltaproteobacteria bacterium
TTCCCTAGACGTGTGCTCTTCCGATCTTTTTGATTGGATGCGCCGGATCGACCTTGGTTTCGGGTTCGGAAGGACGCACGGTGACCGGCTCGACCTCGGGGGGCGCCGCGACCACCGGCTGCGCCACGTGGCGCGGACGGATCGGCGGAGTATCGTCGTGCACGGTCGGAGCGACCGGCGGGGCCTGGACGACCGGCGGCGGCGTCGGGCGCGGCGCGGGCGCGACCGGCTGGGTCGCGACCGGGTGATCCTCGACCGGGCGACGGCGCACGATCGGCGGCGTCGCGGTCGTTCCGTGGCCGTGGGTCGGCGCAGGAGCCGGCGACGGGCTCGCGCCCACCTCGTCCTGCTTGCTCGACCGGCGCCGCAGCACGGTGCCACCCGCCGCGGTCGGCTTGGTCTCCGTCGTCGTCACCGCCTGCGTGCGCTCCTTCTCGATGGAGCGCTTGATGCGCGCGTACGCGTCGGCGTCGAGGGACGACATGTGATTGTTCACCTCGAGCCCGAGCGCACGGATCTTGGCAAGCAGATCCTTGTTGGGGATCCCGAACTCTTTCGCTACCTCGTACACGCGCATCTTGGCTCCGGTCGTCTTCCTACGCCTTGGCCCGGGTTGCAATGTCTACGACACCCGTATGGCCTTGGCCATGACCGGGGATCGCGACGCCTGCAACCGCAGGAGGGGCGGCGTGAGTCTCAGGTGCAGAAACTGGGGGGGTGAGCAGGTCGGCCGTGAGACGGGCGACCTCGGCGCGGCTGACGGGCGCGCGGAACGACCGCGCGAGCCCACCGACGGCCTGTTGCAGGCACGCCGGATCGGCATGCACGTAGGCGCCGCGGCCAGGGAGCCGGCGACGCCGGTCGACCTGACACGCGCCGCCCGTCCGCGCGACGCGGACGAGCGCGACCTGGCGATCGGTGCGACGGCACCCGACGCAGGTCCGGATCGGCCCGGAGGCCGCCGTGGTGGAGACCGCGGCGTCGCTCAACCGGCCACACTCTCCTGCGCCTGCGCCAACCACGACAGCGCGCGCTGCCGGAGCTTGGCGAGATCACCCATGTCGATGCCCGTCACCGACGCGACCGTCTCGATCGGCGTCTTGACGAGGTCCTCGGGCGAGTGGACCTGGGCCTGCGACAGGATCTGCACGACCTCCTCGTCGACGCCGCCCAGCTCCATCAGCTTGTCCGCGCCGCTCATCTGCTGGCGGCGGTCCGACTCGCGCTTGACGTCGTCGGTGCGACGGCGCGAGCTCGAGGTGAGGAACGACTTCGCGCCCTCGATGATCGTCCGCGCGCCCTCGGCGCCCTTGACGCCCGGCACGCCGGCCAGCTCCTCGACGTGCGCACGCGCCAGCTCGCTGACCGAGCGCCATCCCAGCTTGAAGAGCGTCTCCGACAGCTCGGGCGACAGCCCGTCGATCGAGGCGATCTGCTCCTTCGCGCGGCGCTCCAGCTCCTGGATCTTCGACTCCGAGTGGATGTCGATGCGCCAGCCCGAGAGCTGCGACGCGAGCCGGACGTTCTGGCCCTTCTTGCCGATCGCGAGCGACAGGCGCTCGTCGGGGACGATCAGCTCCATGCGGTGGCCCTCGGCGTCGATGATGACGCGCGAGACCTCGGCGGGAGCGATCGCGTTGCACACGAACCGCGCCGGATCGTCGTCGTACGGGACGATGTCGATCTTCTCACCGCGCAGCTCCTGGACGACCGCCTGGACGCGCGAGCCCTTCATGCCGACGCACGCGCCGACCGGATCCACGTCGCGGTCGCGCGACGACACGGCGATCTTCGAGCGGGCGCCGGGCTCGCGCGCCGACGACTCGATGCGGACGATCTTCTCGAAGATCTCCGGCACCTCTTGCTCGAACAGCTTCTCGAGGAAGCCCTTGTGGGCGCGCGACAGGATGATCTGCGGGCCGCGGGCGTTGCGATCGATGTCGAGGCAGAGCGCCTTCATCGAGTCACCGACGCGGAACGACTCGCGCGGCACCTGCTCGCGCATCGGCAGCACGGCCTCGGCCTTGCCGACATCGACGACGAGCGCGCCGCGCTCGAAGCGGCGGACGATGCCCGTGATGAGCTCGCCCTTCTTGTCCTTGTACTCGTTGAAGACGTTGTCGCGCTCGGCCTCGCGGACGCGCTGGAAGATCACCTGCTTGGCGGTCTGCGCGGCGATGCGGCCGAACTGCTTGTGCGCGTTCTTGAGATCGATGAGCGTGCCGAACTTCTCGTCCTGCTCGCTCGCGCGATCCGCGTCCTCGGGGCGATAGAAGATCTGGAAGAGGAGCTCGTCGCCGAGCTCGGCCTCGAGGCCGGCCTCGCGCGCCTGCTCGGCGGTCATCTCGCGGCCCTCGATCGCGGCGTCCTCGACGACGTTGACGATCAGGAACAGGTCGACGATCCCGGTCTCGGCGTTGTACTTCGCCTCCATCTCCCGGTTCATGCCGAACGTCCGCTTCGCGGCCGTGAGGATCGCTTGCTCGAGCGCCGACACGAGCACGCTCTTGTCGATGTTCTTGTCGCGTCCTACCTGCTCGAGGACCATGTTCAGGTTGGCTTCCATGGCTCCCTACCTAGCGTTGTCCGCCCGCTTGTTGCGGGCCTGAGCACCGGGCTTACCGGCGCTGGTCTTGGGCGATGCGGGACCGACCCCGCTCCCGCCCTTCATCACGGCGTCCCAGTCAGGAACGAGCCGGGCGGTGTCGATGTCGGCGATCCGGAGACGGAACGTCTGGTTGTCGACGGCGACGGTGACGTGCGCCTCGGCGCCCTCACCCTCGACGGCGCGCAGCCAGCCGCGGTAGTTGCGGCGATCGCCCTGCGGCACCGCCATCGCGATCTTCACCTCGGCGTCCTTGAAGCGCGCGAAGTGGGCCGGCGTGCGCAGCGGCCGATCGATGCCGGGCGACGACACCTCGAGGCTGTACGCGTGCGGGATCGGATCCTCGACATCGAGGACCGCGCCCAGCTCGCGCGACAGGCGCTCGCAGTCGGACAGATCCACGCCGTGCAGCCACCACTCGGGGTCTTCTTCGCCGTCCTTGGTGGCGACGTCGATGTAGACCCGCAGGATCCACCCGCCCTGCTCCGACTTCAGCCGCAGGTCGACGAGATCGTAGCCGGCCGCGGTGCAAACCGGGTCGACGATCGCGATGACCTTCTGGCGGAGGGGATCCTGGTTGGACATGGTTCGTGGCTGCTGAAAAAAAAAGGTGGGCACCCGGCCCACCTCATCAAGAGATAGAAGCGCGATACGAGTACCACTAGGTCCTGTGTCTCGCAAGACCCATGACGCGATCCCACGGGGATGGGCGGGACGTGCGGATCGGCGCAGGGATCGCTCGCCGTTCGCGCCTTCGCCGATGCGCCGCGCGCGGCGGTTGTGGCCTGCCGGAGTGAGCTGCGTCCGACCCTGATTCACGTGCAAGTCCGCGAGCTTCTCTGCTATGAGTCGAGGCATGTCCGAACCGGGCGCGCTGGTCACCGCGGCGATACAAATGTGTTCGACTGACGACCTCGAGGCCAACCTGGCGACCGTCCGGCGGCTGGTCGAGGCCGCCGCGGGCGACGGCGCCCGACTGGTGGTCCTGCCCGAGTGCTTCGCGTTCCTCGGCAAGGGCGAGAAGGACAAGCTCGCGATCGCCGAGCGGCTCGATGGCGACGGCGCGCCCGGCCCGATCCGCAGCACCCTGGCCGAGCTCGCGACCCGCTTCGGCGTCACGATCGTCGGCGGCGGCATGCCCGAGCGCGAGGACAGCGCCGACGGCACTGTCCGGCGGGCGTACAACACCGCCGTGGTCATCGATCCGCGCGGAGCGCTGGTCGCGCGCTATCGCAAGATCCACCTGTTCGACATCGACATCCCGGGCCGCGCCACCATGCGCGAGTCCGACGCCACCGCGCCCGGGACCACGCCCTGCGTGGTCGAGGTCGACGGCTGGAAGGTCGGCCTGACCATCTGCTACGACGTGCGCTTCCCCGAGCTCTACCGCCGCCTGGTGATGGACCACGGCGCCGAGGTCCTGCTCGTGCCCGCCGCGTTCACCGCCCACACCGGCCGCGCCCACTGGCATCTCCTCCTGCGCGCGCGCGCCGTCGAGAACCAGGCCTACGTGGTCGCCGCCGCCGAGTGGGGTCGCCACAACGAGCGCCGCGAGAGCTTCGGCCACTCGCTGATCGTGGACCCGTGGGGCAGCGTCGTCGCCGAGCGCACCGAGGACGATGGCGTGATCGTCCACGCCCTCGATCGCGAGACCCTCGCGAAGACCCGGCGCGAGATGCCCGTCCTCCGCCACGCCGCCCTGTGGGCGCCCCCCGCCTGCTGAGCCCCCGACGCTCACGTCAACGACAACGTTGTCGTCGACGTGGTCGTGGTCGTCGACGCGGTCGTTGTCGTCGACGGCGACGTGATCGTCGACGCCCTCGTGGTCGTGGGCGTTGTCCGCGACGGCGACGGCGACGACACCCTGGACGGCGACGTCGACGCTGCCCTGCTCAGCGCGGCGAGCCCGACGCAGCCGCCGCATCGCCCACCCCCGCGTCCCCCGCCACGCCCGCATCCGGCATCACCGCCGCGCGCGCCTTCGCGATCGCCGCCTCGCGCTCCGCGTCCGTCATCTCCGGCGTCAGGTGCACCGATCCCGGTGGCAGCGGCTTGGGTGCCGGCTGCGCATCCGGCGGATCGAACCCCGCCACGAACCGCCCGGTCGCGTCCGCGCACGGCTTGGCCATCACGACCACCGCGATGAGCATGACGCCCGTGATCACGATCCGCAGCAGCTGCGGGATCGTGACCCGCATCCCGCGGCTCCGCGGCAGCCTCGGCGCGGGCTGCCCGTCATCGAAGCCAGGCGGTTCTTCATCGGGCAGGATGGCCACGGGCGTGTCCTACCGCGATCCGCGCGGCCGCGCTACCGCGACGCTAGCCAACCGGCTCGAGCGCGGTCAGCTCGAGCTCGACCCGGCGGCTGCCGTTCCACTCCGACACCGTGGGCGTGAACGCGAGGTCGACGATCGCGCCGATGCCCGGATCGCGATCCCCGAAGCCGAAGCCGATCGCGCCGCGGCTCACGCCGGTCCGCGCGTCGACGACATCCAGCTTGAGGTGCGAGCCATCGCCGACCCGGCGGCTCGCCCGCACCCGCACGCCGCGCGCGACCAGGCGCGGCGCCGCGTTTGCCTGGCCGAACGGCCCGAGCCCGACCAGCTCCGTGACCAGCCGCTCGTCGAGCTCGGCGAGGCCGACCTCGGCATCGGCGACCGGCGCCGCGACCGGGCCGGACCCCGCGGCGAGCCGCGTCACCTCGATGCCCAGCGCCGCGCGCAGCTCCGCGACCTGGGCCTCGCGCACCGTGAGCCCGGCCGCGGCCGCGTGGCCGCCGAACCGCTCGAGCAACGGCGCGCAGCCGGCGAGCGCGCGATACAGATCGATCCCGCCGGCGGTCCGCGCCGAGCCGCGGCCGACGCCGTCGTCGTCGATCGCGATCACGAACGCCGGCCGGCCGGTGCGCTCGACCAGCTTGGCCGCGACGATCCCGACCACGCCCGGCAGCCAGCCGCGCCGCGCGATCACCACCGCGGGCTCGTCGGCGCCGATCGTCTCGAGCTCGGCGAGCGCGCCCTCGTAGACGACATCCTGCGCGGCGCGCCGCGCGGTGTTGGCTTCCTCGACCGCGGTCGCGCACGCCAGCGCCGAGGTGTCATCGGCGAGCAAGAGCTCGAGCGACGGCGCCGCCGAGCCCAGCCGGCCCGGCGCGTTGAGCCGGGGCGCGAGCTTCCACGAGACCGACTTCTCGTCCAGCGGGCGGCTCGGATCGATCCCGGCGGTCGCGGCGAGCGCCGCGATGCCGGGCCGCGGCCGGGTCGCGAGCTGGCGCAGGCCCGCGGTCACCAGGATCCGGTTCTCTGCGGTCAGCGGCACCAGGTCGGCGATCGTGCCGAGCGCGACCAGATCCAGCAGCTCGCGCACGTCGGGGACATCGCGCCCGCCGCGCTCGCGGAAGTAACCCTCTTCGGTGAGCCGGGTCCGCACCGCCGCCACCACGTAGAACGCGAGCCCGACCGAGGCCAGGCCGCGGAACGGGAAGGTCGAGTCCTCGCGCAGCGGGTTGACCAGCGCGACCGCGGGGTGCGCGACGCTGGCGTCGGGCACGGTGTGGTGATCGATGACGACGACGTCGATCCCACGCGCGCGCGCGACCGCGATCGCCGGCAGGTCGCTGGTGCCGCAGTCGCCGGTGACGATGAGGCCGCAGCCCGCGTCGCAGAGCTCGGCCGCGACCTCGGTCGTGAAGCCGTAGCCGCCATCGCGGCGCGCGACCCGGGGCTCGACCGCGGCGCCCGCGGCGCGCAGGAACTGGGTGAGGAGCGCGCAGGTGGTCACGCCGTCGACGTCGTAGTCGCCGAACACGCCGATGCGCTCGCCGCGGGTGATCGCGCCTGCGATGCGCGCGATCGCCTCGGCGAAGCCCGCCAGCCCCTCGGG
>JAIOQA010000455.1 GCA_021413675.1 Deltaproteobacteria bacterium
GCCGCCGGGCGCGAGGACGGCGCCGATGCCGAACCGCATGAGCCCGCGCTCGCCGTCGACCCGCGGCTAGGCGATCGCGATCGACCGCTGCAGCGCCACCGCCAGCGACGGCCACGTGGAGCCGCCCTTGCCGTCGCTCCAGCGGCCCGCGACCGGGTTCGCGACGCCGTCCATCGCGACCACCTGGCCCGTGGCATCGACGAGCGCGATCACGTCCGGCGCTGGCCCCGGCTCGTCGGCCTTGAGCCGCGCGAACGCGACGCTCGCCGCCCGCGCGATCTCGCCCGGCGGCGAGGTCAACGCGGTCGCGATCGCGGGGTCGAGCGCCAGGCGCTCCGCGCGCTTCAGCCGGCCGAGATCGTCGAGCATCCCGTCGCGCCTGAGAGACGCGCTCGCCCGCAGCATCCTCGTCGCGAGGTAATCGCGCGCCCAGTCGACCAGGACACACTGGCCGTTGACCGCGTGGGTGTCGGGGCCGCAGGTCATCGCGGGTGGCGCCGCGGCGTTGCAGCTCGCCAGGGCGAGCGCAGCGAGAACCATCGCGCGTCGGATCATCACCGGGACGGTAGCACCGCCCCCCGATCGTCAGCCCTCGAGCGTGTCGTACGACTTGAACGTCATCACGAACGTCGCGCGGCCCTCGCTCATGCTGCGCAGCCGCGTCGAGTAGCCGAACATGTTGCGCAGCGGCACGAGCGCCTTGACCTGCTTCTTCATGCCGACCGTGTCGACGTCGTTGACCTGGCCGCGGCGCTGGTTGAGATCGCCGATGATCGCGCCGAGGTACTCGTCGTCGACCGAGACCTCGACCGCCATGATCGGCTCGAGCCGGGCCGGGTGGGCCGCGCCGACCGCGCGCCGGAACGCCTCGGCCGCCGCCGCGCGCGCGCCGATCTCGGCGTTCGAGCCCTCGCGCACGAACACGCGAGTCAGGGTCGCCGACACGTCCTCGAGCGGGTAGCCGTCGGGGCCCGACGACGCCGCGTCCTTCAGGCCCTGCATCGCCGCGGCCTTCCAGACCTCGGGGATGAGCAGGTCGTTCTCGAGCTTGCGATCGAAGCTCAGGCCCGAGCCGCGCGGCCGCGACCGGACGATGCAGGTCGCCTCGCCGTGGATGCCCTGCTCGCCGACCTCGCGATCGAACGTCGCCTCGGCGGTCGCCTCGCCCAGCACGGTCTCGCGGTACACGACCTGCGGCTTGCCGGCCTTGGCCTGCACGCCGTACTCGCGCTTCATCCGGTCGACGATGATCTCGAGGTGGAGCTCGCCCATGCCGCGGATGATCGTCTGGCCGGTCTCCGCGTCTTCCTGCACGCGGAAGGTCGGATCCTCGTCGACCATCTTGGCCAGCGCGAAGTCGAGCCGCTCCTTGGCGGCGTTGTTCTCGGCCTCGATCGCCTGCGAGATCACCGGCTCGTAGGTGTCGATGCGCTCGAGCAGGATCGGATCCTTGGGATCGCAGACCGTGTCGCCGGTGGTCGCGTCCTTGAGGCCGGCCGCGGCGACGATCTCGCCGGCGACCGCCTTGTCGAGGCGCTCGCGCTTGTCGGCGTGGATCCGGAACAGGCGCGAGACCTTCTCCTTGCGGCCGGTGCGGACATTCAGGATCTCGCCGCCGGCCTCGAGCGTGCCGCTGAAGACGCGCAGGAAGACGACCTTGCGGCCCTCGTCCATCGCGATCTTGAAGGCCAGCGCGGCGAACGGCTCGTTGTTCTTGGGCGAGCGCGTGAGGTGGCGCGTGGTGTCGCGCGGATCCACGCCATGGACCGGCGGGACGTCGGCGGGCGACGGCAGGTACGCGATGACCGCGTCGAGCAGCGGGTGGATGCCCTTGTTGCGCAGCGCCGTGCCGCCGAGCACCGGCACCAGCTTCACCGCGATCGTCGCCTTGCGGATCGCCGCCTTGAGCTCGTCGACGGTGATCTCCTGGCCCTCCAGGTACTTCATCGCGATGCCGTCATCGAGATCGGCGAGCGCCTGGATCATCGTGTCGCGCGCGACCGCGGCGTCGTCGGCCAGCTCGGCCGGGATGTCGACCGCCTCGGGCGCGTCCTCGACGTCGCCGGTGAAGTGGTACGACTTCATCGCGACCAGATCGATGACGCCCGAGAACTGATCCTCGACGCCGATCGGCAGCTGGATCGCGACCGCGTTGGCGCCGAGCCGCTCGCGGACGTCGGCGATCACCTTCTCGAACGACGCGCCGACGCGGTCGAGCTTGTTCACGAACGCGAGCCGCGGGACCTTGAACTTGTCGGCCTGGTGCCAGACGGTCTCGGACTGCGGCTGCACCGCCGCGACGCCGCAGAACACCACGACCGCGCCATCGAGGACGCGCAGCGAGCGCTCGACCTCGATCGTGAAGTCGACGTGCCCCGGGGTGTCGATGAGGTGGATCTCGTGCTTCTTCCACTCGAAGGTGGTGGCGGCCGCGGTGATGGTGATCCCGCGCTCCCGCTCCTGCTCCATCCAGTCCATCTGGGTCTCCCCATCGTGGACCTCGCCGACCTTGTGGATCTTGCCGGAATGGTAGAGGAAGCGCTCGGAGACCGTGGTCTTGCCCGCATCGATGTGGGCGACGACGCCGATGTTGCGGACAAGGTCGATCTTGGCCATGGCGGGCGGTCATATAGCACAGCAGGCGCAACCGGTGACGCCCCGGCGCCGACGCGGTACCATCACGGCGATGAGCCTCCGTCGCGTGTTTGCCATCGTGGTCGTGGGGGCGGCCATGGTGGTCACGCTCGCCTCCCCTGCCAGCGCCCAGCCCGACTTCAAGAAGGCGGCCGAGCACTACAAGAACGCCGAGGCCGCCATGGCCGCGGAGAAGTGGGACTCCGCCGCCAGCGAGTACGGCATCGCCTACGAGATCACGCGCGATCCCGTGCTGTTCTTCAAGATCGCCGGCGCCGCCGACAAGGGCGGCAAGTGCCCGCTCGCGATCACCTACTACCGGCGCTACCTCAAGGAGGCGTCGCCCAACGAGGAGTTCCGCAAGAAGACCACCGAGCGCATCGTCGCGTGCGGCGGCAAGCTCGACCCGGTCGCGGGATCTTCGGATCCCGGCACGGGCTCCGGCTCGGCGGTCGCGGTCGGCACCGGCTCGGGCGCGGGATCTGACGTCGGCGCGGGGTCCGGCTCGGCGGTCGGCGCCGGTTCGGGCGCCGGCTCGGATGTCGGCGCGGGCTCGGGCTCGGCCGCGGGTTCGGGCGCGGGTTCGGGCTCCGGCTCGGACTCCGGCTTCAGCGAGGACTCGACCATCACGCTCGCGCCCACCCTCGTCGACGAGAAGCCATCGTCGAAGAAGACCGGCGCGTGGATCGCCGTCGGCACCAGCATCGCCGCGGTCACCGTAGGCAGCGTCCTCCTGATGTCGGCGTCGTCGACCGAGAAGGACATCCAGGACCTCTACGCGAACACCAGCACCGGCCGCCCGCCGATGTTCGAGGGCACGACCAAGACCCGCTACGACGAGCTGGTCTCGCAGGGCAAGCGGTTCAACACGCTGGCCGCGATCTCGTTCGGCGCCGCCGGCGCGGCTGCCGCGATCGGCGTCACGCTGTTCGTCATGGACCGCGGTCACGGCACGAGCAGCGAGAAGGCGCACGCCTTGCGCGTGGTCCCGACGGTCGGGCCGTCGGGCGCCGGCTTCGCCGCCCTTGGCCACTTCTGAACCCCGGGCTCGTGCTCGCGGCGCCCTCGCGGCGTGCTAGCGTGCGCGGGCCATGGTGTTTGGACTGTTCAACAAGGACAAGGCGCTGCAGCGCACGATCGAGCGCGCGACCAACAAGCTGGCGCAGCAGGCCGATCGATTCGGGGCCCTCGAGAAGCTGCGCGACGACGGCACCGAGGAGGCGCTGTTCGGGCTGTGCAAGCGGTGGGGCATCACCGCCACCGTCGGCGTGCAGGACGAGCAGGAGAAGGCCTGGGTCGTCGACGTGATGATCGAGAAGGGCGCCGCGGCGCTCGCGCCGATGCGGCGCTACATGAAGAGCTCGACCCAGCTCGCCTACCCGCTCAAGGCGCTCGGCGAGATCGTCGAGAAGCAGCGCGCCCTCGAGCTGGTCGACGAGCTGCTCGCCGACGAGCCGCCCGGCTACACCCGCGACCCCGAGCGCCGCAAGGACATCCTGCACTGGCTCGGCGAGTGGAAGGGCGTGACCTCCGAGGATGTCGTGCCGCGGCTCGTGCCGTACCTGGCCGACTTCGACGAGAACGTCCGCTGGTCGACCGCCGACAGCCTCGCCCACCACGATCTCGCGCAGGTCGGCCCGCACCTGGTGCGCGCGTTCGTGCGCCCGGAGGAGGAGTCCGGCCGCTACCGCCGCCGCCTCGCCGAGATCCTGTCCGAGCACAAGGTCCCGCTCGGCGAGTACGCCGCGCAGGTCCCGCCGCTGCTGGTCGGTCCGGTGGCGAACTTCGCGGTCAAGGACGGGGTCCTGGTCGCGCGCTAGATGACGGCGTTCGAGCTCGCCCAGGTCAACATCGCGCTGCCGCGCGAGCCGCTCGACTCGCCGCTGCTGGCCGACTTCGTCGCGGCGCTGGCGCCGATCAACGCGCTCGCCGATCGCAGCCCGGGCTTCGTCTGGCGGCTCGGCGGCGACAGCGGCGATGCGACCGAGGTTCGCGGCTTCGGCGACGATCGCATGCTCATCAACATGTCGACCTGGACCTCGCTGGAGGCCCTGGCGGACTACGTCTTCCGGTCCGCGCACACCGAGGTGATGCGCCAGCGGCGTACCTGGTTCGAGGCGGTGCGCGAGGCGACCAGCGTGCTGTGGTGGGTTCCCGCCGGACACCGGCCGACGATCGCGGAGGCCGAGGCGCGGCTCGCGAGCCTGCGGGCCAGCGGGCCCACGCCGTTCGCGTTCACGTTCAAGCAGCCGTTCGCGGCGCCGGCCGCCGACCCGTCGACGTGAACCGCCCCCACCGGATTTGACGGCGAGCGCGGGCCTTGCCTGTAGCAAGCGAGCCCCAGATCCGGTAAACGAGCGGCATGCCGCGTCGGCCTGACCTTCGATCGGTTCTCATCATCGGGTCGGGGCCGATCGTCATCGGCCAGGCCTGCGAGTTCGACTACTCCGGCACCCAGGCCTGCAAGGCGCTGCGCGAGGAGGGCCTGCGGGTCATCCTCATCAACTCGAACCCAGCCACGATCATGACCGATCCGGAGCTGGCCGACGCGACCTACGTCGAGCCGCTCACGGTCGAGATGCTCGACAAGGTGCTGGCCATCGAGAAGCCGTCGGCGATCCTCCCGACCCTCGGCGGCCAGACCGGCCTCAACCTGGCGATGGCCGCCCACAAGGCCGGCATCCTCGAGAAGCACGGCGTCGAGCTGCTCGGCGCGAGCGTGCACTCGATCGAGATGGCCGAGGACCGCGATCTCTTCAAGCAGGCGATGGCGCGCATCGGCCTCACCTGCCCGGCCTCGAAGATGGTGACGAGCGTGGCCGAGGCCCGCGCGGTGGTCGAGGAGATCGGCTACCCGGCGATCCTGCGCCCGTCGTTCACGCTCGGCGGCACCGGCGGCGGCATCGCCTACAACGCCAAGGAGCTCGACCGGATGGTCCAGTTCGGGCTCGACCAGAGCCCGGTGCACTCGATGCTCATCGAGCAGTCGGTGCTGGGCTGGAAGGAGTACGAGCTCGAGGTCGTCCGCGACGCCAAGGACAACTGCGTCATCGTCTGCTCGATCGAGAACCTCGATCCGATGGGCGTGCACACCGGTGACTCGATCACCGTCGCGCCGGCGATGACCTTGACCGACAAGGAGTACCAGCGGCTGCGCGACGCCTCGCTCGCGATCATGCGCGAGATCGGCGTGACCACCGGCGGCTCGAACGTGCAGTTCGCGATCGACCCGACCGACGGCTCGATGATCGTCATCGAGATGAACCCGCGCGTGTCGCGCAGCTCGGCGCTCGCGTCCAAGGCGACCGGCTTCCCGATCGCCAAGATCACCGCCAAGCTCGCGATCGGCTACACGCTCGACGAGCTCAAGAACGACATCACCGAGGTCACCCCGGCGTCGTTCGAGCCGACGATCGACTACGTGGTCGTGAAGTACCCGCGGTTCGCGTTCGAGAAGTTCCCGACCGCCAAGGCCGTGCTCGGCACGCAGATGAAGTCGGTCGGCGAGGCGATGGCCATCGGCCGCACGTTCTCCGAGGCGCTGGGCAAGGCGATCCGCTCGCTCGAGACCGGCCGCGCCGGCTTCGACCTGCCGATGGGCGCGCTCGGCGACGACCTCGGCGCGCTCGAGCGCGCGGTCGCGGTGCCGGGCCCCGAGCGGCTCCTGCAGCTGGGCCGCGCGTTCCAGCTCGGGCTGACGCTCGATCGCGCGCACGAGCTGACCCGGATCGATCCGTGGTTCCTGCTCCACATCCACGGGCTCGCGATGGCGGAGCTCGAGGTGAAGACGGCCGGTGGCGCGAGCGCGTCGCGCGACGATCTGCGCCGCTGGAAGCGCCTGGGCATGTCGGATCGCCGCATCGCTGCCTTGTCGGGCGCCGACGAGGACGCGGTCCGCGCCGCGCGCAAGGCCCACGGGGTCGTGCCGGTCTACAAGCGCGTCGACACCTGCGGCGCCGAGTTCGCCGCGCACACGCCGTACATGTACTCGACCTACGAGGACGAGTGCGAGTCGGAGCCGACCAGCGCGCGCAAGGTGATGATCCTCGGCGGCGGGCCCAACCGCATCGGCCAGGGCATCGAGTTCGACTACTGCTGCGTCCACGCGTCGATGGCGCTGGCCGAGCTCGGCATCGAGTCGATCATGGTCAACTGCAACCCCGAGACGGTGTCGACCGACTACGACACCTCGGACCGGCTGTACTTCGAGCCGCTCACCCTCGAGGACGTGCTCGCGATCTGCGACGTCGAGAAGCCGTGGGGCGTGATCGTGCAGTTCGGCGGGCAGACCCCGCTCAAGCTCGCGGTGCCGCTGGCCAGGGCCGGCATCCCGCTGCTCGGCACGCCCGCCGACGCGATCGATCGCGCCGAGGATCGCGAGCGCTTCGGCGCGGTGATGGCCAAGCTCGGGCTACACGCGCCGCGCTGGGGCATCGCGCGCTCGCTCGACGAGGCCCGCGCGGTCGCGCACCAGATCGGCTTCCCGCTGATGGTCCGCCCGAGCTACGTGCTCGGCGGCCGCGCGATGGAGCAGGTCTACGACGCCCGCGGCCTCGAGTCGTACTTCGAGCGCCAGCTCGGGCTGCTCGGCGGCCAGACCCGCGGCGAGGGCGCGACCGTCGGCTTCCCGCTGCTCATCGATCAGTTCCTCGCCGATGCGGTCGAGCTCGACGTCGATGTCGTGGCCGACAAGACCGGCGCAGTCGTGGTCGGCGGCGTGATGGAGCACATCGAGGAGGCCGGCATCCACTCGGGTGACTCGGCGTGCTCGCTGCCGCCCTACTCGCTGCCGCGCGACATCCTCGAGGAGGTCAAGCGCCAGGCCCGGATGATGGCGGTCGAGCTCGGCGTCATCGGCCTCATGAACGTGCAGTTCGCGGTCGCCGGTGGCCAGGTCTACGTCCTCGAGGTCAACCCGCGCGCCTCGCGCACGATCCCGTTCGTGTCGAAGGCGATCGGCGTGCCGCTGGCCAAGGTCGCGGCCAAGGTCATGTGCGGCGCGACGCTGGCGGAGCTCGGCATCAAGGAGCACACGCCGCGCCACGTCTCCGTGAAGGAGGTCGTCTTCCCGTTCATGAAGTTCGACCAGGTCGACACGCTGCTCGGCCCCGAGATGCGCTCGACCGGCGAGGTCATGGGAATCGACACCGACTTCGCGCGCGCGTTCGCCAAGAGCCAGCTCGCGGCCGGCGTGCGGCTGCCGGTCACCGGCACCGCCTTCCTGAGCGTGCGCGATGGCGACAAGGTCGGAGCCGCGGAGATCGCGCAGCGCCTGCACGCGCTCGGCTTCGATCTGGTCGCGACCCACGGCACCGCGGCCTACCTGCGCAAGCTCGGGCTCGACGTCCGCGGGCTCAACAAGGTCCTCGAGGGCCGGCCGCACTGCGTGGACGCGATGGACTCCGGCGAGGTCCACTTCGTCATCAACACGACCGAGGGCGCCCAGGCGATCCAGGACTCGCAGTCGCTGCGGCGCGCGGCCTTGACCAACGGCATCGCGTACTTCACGACACTGCGCGGCGCGCGCGCCGCGCTCGAGGCGATCGCAGTCACGAAGTACGAGGACTTGCAGGTCCAGGCGCTCCAGCGGTACCAATGACGTTTCCGCGTCGTGTCCCCCGGGCGCGACGCCGGTGGAGAACTCGATGGCTGAAAAGTTTCCGATGACCCCGGCGGGCCACGCCTGGATGAAGCGCCAGCTGAAGAAGCTGAAGGATCAGGACCGCCCGGCCAACGCCCGCGCGATCGAGATCGCGCGCGGCCACGGTGATCTCAAGGAGAACGCCGACTACAGCGCCGCCAAGGAAGAGCAAGGCATGATCGAGGCTCGCATCCGCGAGTACGAGGCCAAGCTCGGGATGTCCGAGGTGATCGATCCGACCAAGCTGTCGGGCGATCGGGTGCGGTTCGGGGCGACCGTGACAATCGAGGACAGCGAGAACGGCGAGCGCATGACCTACACGATCGTCGGCGAGCACGAGGCCGACATCAAGAAGGGCAAGATCTCGATCGGTGCGCCGGTCGCGCGCGCGCTCATCGGCAAGGACGTCGGCGACACGGTCCCGGTGAACACGCCCAAGGGCAAGCGCGAGGTCGAGGTGACCTCGGTCGAGTGGCTCGAGGTCCTCGGCCCCGACGGCGAACCGCCGGAGTGAGGACCGCTTGACTTGATGCGCGGGTGGCGGAAAGATCGCCCTCGCGCTCGGGAGCGCTCGCGGGTCCGCGCGAAGGACTGAGTCCACCCCGTCTCCGATTCCACTGCACGGTCACCTCCGTGCTCGCCAGCTTGCGGACCGCTGGCTCGAGTATGGAGGTCACATGACGGTCAAGCAGTTACCCGAGCGCCCGGATCTCGAGCAGCTCAAGCGGCAGGCCAAGGATCTGCTGCACGCCGCGCGCGCCCACGAGCCCGCCGCGCTGGCGCGGTTCCGGCTCCTCCCGGCCTACGCCCGGAAGGCCGACGCGGAGCTCGCAGGCATCCGCCTCGCGCTCCACGACGCCCAGTCCGTGATCGCGCGCGAGCACGGCTCCGACTCGTGGAACGACCTGCGCGAGCGGGTCGAGGAGCTCGCGTTCGAGTTCGGCGCCGCCGTCGATCAGTTCGTCCTCGCGGCGACCAGCGGCCGCCCCGATCGCGCCGAGCGCCTGCTCGCGCTCCACCCGGGCATCGCCCGCGCGAGCCTGCACACGGCGCTGGTCCTGGGCGACGCCGCCGCGGTGGCCTCGCGGCTCGCGAGCTCACCACAGCTGGCGACCGCGACCGGCGGCGTGCGCGGCTGGGCGCCGCTGCACTACGTCTGCCAGACGACGATCGGCGCGCGAACGCCGGAACGCGAGGCCGGCCTCGTCGCGATCGCGCGCCAGCTCGTGTCGCTCGGCGCGGACTCGAACCTGCGGTTTCCGTGGCTGCATCACGGCGTGCGCCGGCCCGTGCTCTGGGGCGCGCTGCGCGTGGTGCATTCACGCGCGCTCGCGGCGGCGCTGCTGACCGCGGGCGCCGATCCCGACGACGGTGTGTCGCTCACGATGTCGGCCTCGGCGGGCGACGTGGATGCGCTCGAGCTGTTGCGCGCGCACGGCGCCGATCTGAACCATCCCTGGGCCACCGATGGCTCCGCGCCGCTGTACGCGATCCTGCACTGGTCGACGACGGCCGAGGGGGTGCGCTGGCTGCTCGACCACGGCGCCGATCCGGATCCGGTGTTCGCGGACAACGGCGAGACGCCGCTCCACGTGGTGGCCGCGAGCTGGGACCCCGGGCTCGCCGAGGCGCTGGTCGCGCGCGGCGCGGACCTCGCGCGCCCGCGCGCCGACGGTCGCACGCCCTACGCCATCGCCGAGCTCAGCGGCAACGCGCCGGTCGCGGCGTGGCTGCTCGCCCACGGCGCCTCCGACGAGCTGGCGGCGGTGGATCGGCTCGTTGCGGCCTGCAGCCGCGGCGATCGGCCGGCCGCGGCGGCGATGCTCCGCGCCCAGCCCGCGCTGCGGCAGGCGATCACCGACGAGCACTACGGCGCGTTCTTCCGCGCGGCCGAGCGCAACGACACGCCCGCGCTCGAGGCGATGCTGGCCTGCGGCTTCGATCCCGACCGCGGCGACGCGTCGATCGGCAAGACCGTGCTCCACGCCGCGGCGATGGAGGGCTGGCCGGACGCGGTGCGCGTGCTGCTCGCGCACGGGGCCTCGGTCGCGGTCCGCGACCGCGAGTTCAAGGCGCCGCCGCTCATCTGGGCGGCGGAGGGCTCACGGTCGCCGCGCGACGGGCGCGATCACGAGGCCGTCGGGCGGCTGCTGCTCGCCGCGGGCTCGTCGGTCGAGTGGACGGGCAGCGCGGAGCCCTCGGAGGCGATCCTGGAGATCGTCAGCGCCTGGCGGGGAATCGCCTAGGCCGCGTCAGTTGGCGTCGGGCATCGCGTCAGGCGCGGCGTCGGGCGCGGGCGTCGCGTCGGGCGCCGCGTCCGGCGCGGGCGGGCCGCCGTCGACGTTGGCGTCGGGCATGAACGCATCGAACTGCACGACGCTGGTCACGCAGACGCCGGGCTTGCTGGTCGTGCAGATGAGGCCGCTGGCGCAATCGGCCGTCGACTCGCAGCGATCGCCTTCCCCCTGCTTGCACCCGACCAGGGCGGTGGCGACGACGACGACGGCGGCGAGGAACGAGCGGCGCATGATCCCCGGCGTGATAGCACGCGCCGCGCGTCCCGCGCCAGGCGGCGCGCCGGGACCACGATCAGCGCCGGAGGGTTGCCTGCGGCGTGTCCGAAGGTGATCGCGCGCACCGGAAGCCGATGAACGGCGTCCGGGTCGCGTCGTCGTAGAGCGCGCCGTTGTACGGATCGCGGACATCGACCCGCGCCAGGTAGGTCGCCTGCGCCCACGAGCCGCCGCGCACGACGTGATGGACCGGGCCGGGGCCGTCGGGCTCGTCGCGGCGCGGATCGATCGCGCTCAGGCCGTCGTAGCCCTGCTCGCTCCAGACATCCGCGACCCACTCGGCCACGTTGCCGGCCTGATCGAGCGTGCCGTAGGGACCCGCGCCCCAGCGGTAGCTGCCCGGCGGCGCGGCGTAGGCGGCGCCGTCGCTGTCGTCGGTGACCCCGAACGGATAGCGGCCGAACCCGTTGTGGAAGCGATCGAGCTGGCGCTCGACGTCGTCGGGCGGGCGGCCGTGGTTGAAGTCGTCGGGGCGGACCCCGTCGCCCCACGGCCAGATGCGGCGATCGTCGCCGCGGGCGGCCCGCTCCCACTCGGCCTCGGTCGGCAAGCGCGCGCCGCGCCACCGGCAGTAGTCGGCGGCCTCGGGCCAGGTCACCTGGACCATCGGCAGCTCGTCCTTCAGGTACCCGGGCACGCCGCCGACCAGCGGGTCGAGGGCGCACGCGCCGGCGCGCACGCACGCCTTGTACGCGGCCACGGTCACCTCGGTGCGATCGATGTAGAACGCGTCGACGTGGACCGGGTGGTGCGCGAGCCGCGGCAGCTGCTGCTCGAACAGCGCCGCGCAGTCCTCCTCGGCAGTCGCGAGCGAGCACTCGGTCAGGACGCTGTCGGCGTCGCCGTCGGCCAGGCCCATCTCGAAGTTGCCGGCGGGCACGAACACCTCGGCGCGGCCGGGCGCGGGCACGCGCACGATGCGGCCCTGCGCCAGCGCGGTGGCGGTGATCGCCAGCGTGGCGGCGACGATCGGGCCTGCGAAGCGCGGCATGTCGCGGAGAGCTTGGCGCGGCGCGCGCGTCGCGTCCAGCGCGGCGACGCGATCGCGGTGGGCGGCGCGATCGCGGCGGGCGGCGCGATCGCGGTCGCCGCTTCGCCCCCGACGGGCAATACTGCCGAGATGCTTGCCGCTGCCCTCGCGCGCGCCGACGCGATCGTGCGCGATCCGTCGATCCTCGGCGCGGCCCCGCCCGCCGCCCCGAGCCGGGCGGTCGCGATCGGCGATCCCCAGGCCACGGCCGCGCGCTTCTTCGAGGTCCTCGCGGCCCACGACCTGCTCGGCGCCGACGGCTGGCTCGCGCCGCACGTGCGGCTGACCTCGATGGGCGATCACTTCGACATCGACGTCGCCGATCGCGCGATCGGCCAGGGCGACGGCGTGCGGATCCTGGCGTGGCTCGCGGCGCACGCCCCCGCGCAGGTGACGCTGCTGTTCGGCAACCACGACGCCGCGCGCGTGATGGAGCTCGCCCACGTCTCGGACGCGCGCTTCACCGAGGCCGCGGCGCTGGGCCGCGCGATCGACGCGCTGCCGAAGCGCGATCGGGGACCGGCGACCGCCGAGTTCCGCGCGCGCTTCCCCGAGCTCGCGACGCCGGGCTACGCCGCGCGCGACTACAACGCGTTCACGGAGGCGCAGCGCGCGCTGGTCCAGCGCCTGCTCGTGCGCGGCCGGTTCGCGCTGGCCACGACCGCGCGGGTCCGCGGCCGCCAGGCGCTCTTCACCCATGCCGGGGTCACGCGCGATCAGCTCGCGCTCCTCGACGCCGATCGCGCGCCCGCGGC
>JAIOQA010000456.1 GCA_021413675.1 Deltaproteobacteria bacterium
GGAGATCGAGGGTCATCGCGAGCAGCCGCTCGGTCGAGCTGCGCAGCTCGCGCATCGCCTCCGCGCGATCCTAGTCGTCGCGCGGCATGACCGCGGCGCCGTCGCCGCCGTCGAGCGCGTCGAGGTTCAGGCGGATCGCGAACAGCGGGTTCTTGAAGTCGTGGACCAGGAGGTGTGCGAGCTGCTCCCGGGACGCCGCGAGGGCGTCGGCGACCAGCTGCGAGCGGACGTTGGCGACCGCGTTGGCGAGGTGCACGCCGAGCTGCGTCAGGAGCGCGAGATCGTCGGTGGCGAACGGGGTCGCGCGCGCGAGCGCGAGCACGCCGTACAGGCGACCGGCGATCGTCACCGGGGAGATCGCGTTGCCCGGCGACGCGGTCGGAGCGGCGCCCGTGCCGACCGACGCGCGCCCGCGCAGCTCGCCGGCCTCGGCCTCGTAGAACGCCGCGCCGGTGAGGTCGAGCTCGGGCGCGAGCGCGGCGACGATCGCCGCGAGCAGGGCCGCGTGATCGCGGCACTGCGCGACCGCGCCGGCCACCTGCGAGACCAGCTTCCACCGGCGCGCCTCGCTCAGCGCCGCGCGCCGCTGGGTCTCGCTCAGCCGGTAGTAGGCGCGCATGAGCAGCAGGTTCTTGACCCGCAGCAGCAGCTCGTCCTCGTCGATGGGCTTGGTCAGGAAGTCGTCGGCGCCAGCGCCGCGGGCGCGGCTGCGCCACGCGGCGTCGGTCAGCGCGGTCAGCATGACCACCGGCAACAGCGGCAGCGCGAGGTCGTCGCGGATCAGCCGACACACCTCGACACCGTCGAGACCGGGCATCATGACGTCGAGGAGCACGAGATCGACCCGCTCGCGGCGCAGCAGCGTGAGCGCGGTGTCGCCGTCGGGCGCCTCGAGCACCTCGTAGCCCTCGGCGCCGAGGATGACCTCGAGCAGCCGGCGGTTGAGCGGCTCGTCGTCGACGACCAGGATGCGGCCGCCCTCGATCACGCCGCCACCTTCAGCCGCACGTTGAAGCAGGTGCCGCGGCCGACCTCGCTCGCGACGGTGATCGTGCCGCACTGCTGCTCGATCAGCGCGCGGGTGAGCGCCAGCCCGACGCCCGAGCCCTTCATGTGGTGCGCGTGCTTGCCGCCGACCTGCTCGTAGTACGTGAACAGCCGGGCCTGATCCTCGACGGCGATGCCGATGCCGGTGTCGCGGACGTCGAGCAGCACCCAGTCGTCGGCCGCGGAGGCGGCGATCGTGATCTCGCCGCCGTCGGGCGTGAACTTGGCGGCGTTGGAGACCAGGTTGAGCACGACCTGGACCAGCGCGCGGCGCGCGCCGAGCACCGGCGGCAGGCCTGGCGGCAAGGACAGGGTCAGCACGAGGTGCTTCTCCTCGATCAGCGGCCGCACCAGCGCCACGCCCTCGCGCACCAGCGGCCCGAGCGCGACCGGCGCGAGCGACATCCGCCGGGTCTCGGCGCGCCGCAGATCGAGCAGGTCGTCGACGAGCTGGCGCATGTGCTCGCCGGCGGTGCGGATGTGGACCAGGAGCTCGTGCGACTCGCCGCCCTGGGCGCACTGGCGCTCGAGGTAGCGCGCGAACCCGAGGATCGCGTTGAGCGGCGTGCGCAGCTCGTGGCTCATGTTGGCGAGGAAGTCGCTCTTGGCGCGGCTCGCGCGCTCGGCGACCTCGTGGGCGCGTCGCAGCTCGACCAGCGTCGCCTCGAGCCGCGCGACGCTGTCGGCGAGCTTGTCGCGCTCGATCGCCAGCTGGGTCTCGGACCGGCGCTCGAGGTTCTCGTACAGCTCGCGCATCTCGCGCGACGACACCGCCAGCGAGCGCTCGATCGTGTAGCGGTCCTGATCGGCCTGGGTGTACGTGCGATCGATGACCGCGAGCAGCGCGCGCCACTCGTCGCCGCTGGGCGGGGCGGCGTCGCCGAGGCCGAGCCGCCGGAGCTGGCGCGCGAGCAGCGAGTGGCGCGTCATCCGGCCTCCGCGATCGTGGTCATCGTCATCGTCTGGTTGTGGAGATCGCAGGTGCCATCGGCGTGAGGCGAGATCTCGCCGTACGAGTAGAACCCGATCTGCTGGGCGCCGGCGGGCAGCGCCTCGATCGCCGCCTCGGTCTCCTCCTCGATGCGCTCGCCCAGCACCAGCCGCCGCCCGACACAGCTGATCGCGATCGACAGCACCGGGCCGCCCGCCGCGACCTGGCTCATCGCGGCGGCGTCGGACGCGCCCTGGACCAGCCGGTCGAAGTTGGCGCGCATCAGCTGCGCGAGCGAACCCTGGGGCACGTCGCCCGCGAAGGTCAGCGAGTCGGTCGCGTCGTCGACGGCGAGCACGGTCCGCACCACGCTGTGCGCGGAGCCGACCGCGGTGCGGAGCGCGAGCGGGAACAGCAGCGCCGACGCCGGCAGCTCCGCGGCCCGGTCGCCGAGGTACTCCTTGTAGAGCTGCAGCGCGGGTCTGCCGTCGAGCTCGTAGAGCACGCTGCCATCGGAGCGCGTGATCACGCGCTCGGGGCCGAAGATGTCCCAGCCGCCGCGCGAGCCATGGCCGATCCGGACATGCGGGCCGTAGAGGCCGAGCGCGGTCACCACGCCGCGCCGCAGCGCCCCGCCGTGCATGACCCAGGTCGCGAGGAAGCGGTTGCCATCGCCCGCGAGCCCGCCGGTGATGATCACGCCCGGCGCGAGGTTGGCGGCGAGCCCCGCGACCAGCGCGCTGCCGTTGACGGTGAGGCCATCGGACAGCACCAGCACGGCGCGCAGCGCCGGATCGGCGAGCGCGGCGCCGAGCTGGGCGCCCGCCGCGCGCGAGTCGCGGGCGCACGCGACCTCGGCGACCGCGGTCCGGATCGCGGTGTGCTCGAACTGCACGATCGCCGCGACCGCGCCGTGGTCGCCGACGCAGGTGCCGTGGATCTCGCCGGCGGTCGAGCAGCCGATCGCGTGGGCGCGGGGCAGCGCCGCCAGCAGCGCGCTCACCGGCGCGGGCGCGTCGATCAGCTGGGGCGCGCCGAACAGCAGGATCATCGTCGCGTCGCCATCGAGCGAGGCGTCGATGGGCGCGGCCCAGCCCGCGCCCGGCTGCAGCGACAGGGTCTGGATCTTCATGGCGTGGAGTCCTCCCGGGCTCGAGTCGACCACTCGCGGGGAACCTCGAGCTTATCGAACCTCGACCACCGGCATCGGTACGCGTCGGGTAGCGGCGGCGATCCACCCCGGGGCCTCACGGGCGCTCCAGCGGGCGGGTCGCCTCGAGCGCGCTGGCGGTGGTCGGCGCGAGCGTGATCGCCGGCGCGCGCACCGGGCGCCAGGCCTTGCCGAGGCTCGACTCCGCGAGCGCCGCGGCCAGCGCGCCCGCGTCAACAAACCGCTGGCGCGGATCTTTGCGCAGGCAGCGCATGACGATCTCCTCGACGTCGGGCGGGATCGGCGCCGGCGCGTGCAGCGACACCCGCTCGGGTTGTTCGAGCTGCACGCGGCCGAGGGTCGCCTCGGGCGTGCCGCCTGCGTACAGCGGCCGACCGGTGAGCGCGAAGTAGCAGACCGCGCCGAGCGCGTACACGTCGGTCGCGGCGTCGACGGCCCCACCCGCGGCCTGCTCCGGGGCCATGTACGCCGGTGTGCCGATCACCATGTCGACCTGGGTGAGCGTCGCGGCGTGGTCGCCGGCGCGCGCGCGCGCGATGCCGAAGTCGATGAGCTTCACGAAGTCGGGCTCGCCGCCGGTGGTGGTGATGAGCAGGTTCGACGGCTTGATGTCGCGATGGACGATGCCCGCGGCGTGGGCCTCGGCGAGGGCGGCGGCCGCCTGGCGAGCGAGGTGGACGACGCGGGCCGCGGGCATCGGCCCGGTCTGCGCGACCAGCTCGGCGACGGTCGCGCCGTCGAGCAGCTCCATCGCGTAGTACGACAGGCCGTCGTCGGTGACGCCGTAGTCGAGGACGCGCACGGTGTTGGGATGCGTGAGCGACGCGGTCGACGCCGCCTCGCGCTCGAACCGGGCGGCGGCCGCGGCGTCGGCGAGATCGAGCCGCAGGATCTTCACCGCGACGTCGCGCTTGAGCGCGCCGTGCCACGCCTGCCAGACCTCGCCCATGCCGCCGACCGCGATCCGCCGGCGCAGGCGATAGCCGCCGAGGCGCCGGGCCTCGAACAGCTCGCGACGCACCGCCCAGAACGCGTGGCCGACCGCGAGCAGGAGCGAGGTCGCCATCGCGAGCACGGTGACGTCGACCGCGAACGCCAGGGCGTCGACCCGGGTCGCGAGCTGCGCGGCGACCCGCGGCGAGAGCAGCGCGGCGAGCAGGATCGTGGCCGGGTAGGCGAGGGCGGACGGCGCCAGCACCCGGAGGCCGCGCCGCCAGTGATCGGGGATCGCGAGCCCGGCCGCGACGACGATCACGGTCGCGCCGTGCGCGTACGGGCCGTGGATCGTGCCGAGCGCGAGGGTGAACCCGGCCTGGCAGACGTTGGCGCCGACGAACACCGCGCGCCACGCCCACGTCACCGCGCGCGGCGTGGGCGCGCGCCGCAGCACCAGCATCGCGATCAGCAGCACGGCGGTCTGGAACCCGCGGAGCGCGATCATCGCGGCGAAGCCGGTGCCAGGCGCGCGGCCGGCGCCGGGCTGCACGGCGAACGCCATCACGACGTCGATGCCGATCGCCGCGATCCACAGCGCGGTGCCCGCGACCAGCACCTGGCGCATGCGCAGCACCGCCGCGGGGTCGGTGCCCTCACGCGTCGTCGCGGCCAGCACCGGTGGCGTGCTGACCGGCCCGCGCCCCGGATCGCTGGCCGCCGTCACGATCTCCATCGTCGCACGTCCGACGGCGGCCGGCGGCTCGTCTATGATGGATCCGTGCCCGCGCGGCCCAGCGATGCCCTGACCACCGCCGTCCCGGTCGAAGGGCCGCGCGCCTCCGGGCCCTCGGATCTCTACGTGCTCGCGGTCGATGGCGACGCGTCGTGGATGCACCCGCTCGCGATCGACGGCACGGTCGTCGTCGGGCGCGCGCCCGACTGTCAGCTGGTCGTGCGCGACAGCTCGGTCTCGCGCCACCACGCGCGGATCGAGACCACCGCCGGGCGCGCGGTGGTGATCGATCTCGGCAGCCAGAACGGCACGCTGGTCAACAACCACCGGGTCGCGCGCCACGAGCTGGTCCGCGGCGACGTGATCGCGATCGGCACGGTCATCCTGGTGTTCCACGGGCCGAGCGCCGCGGCGCCGGCGATCTCGCTGGTCACCGCCGTCGAGCTGCGGGCCTCGCTCGCGCGCGAGCTCGAGCGCGTCGTGCACTACGGGCGCGAGCTCGCGGTCGTCCACGTCACCGCCGAGCGCGGCGAGCGCGCCGAGCTCGAGGCCGCGCTCGCGCCCGAGCTGCGCCGGCTCGATCTGATCGCGTGGAGCGGCCCGCGCGAGGTCGAGCTGCTCTTGCCCGAGGCCGGCCGCGAGCACGTCGAGGCGCTGATCGAGCGCACACTCGCGGCGCTGCCGGGCGCGCGCCTCGGCTACGCGCTGTCGCCGGTCGACGGCTGCGACGGCGACGCGCTGCTCGGCGGCGCGCGCGCGGCCGCGGCCGCCACCGCGCCGGGCACGGCCGCCGGGATCGCGACGACGATGCGGGTGCTCGCGCTCGGCGATCGCGAGGTCGTGATCGCCGATCCCGCGATGGCCCGGGTCTACGCGCTGGTCGAGCGGCTCGCCGCCGCCGAGCTGCCGGTGCTGGTCACCGGCGAGACCGGTACCGGCAAGGAGCTGATCGCCGCCGCGCTGCACCACCTGTCGCCGCGCCGCGCGCGGCCGCGGGTCGCGATCAACTGCGCGGCGCTGCCGGACACGCTGGTCGAGAGCGAGCTGTTCGGCCACGAGCGCGGCGCGTTCTCGGGCGCCGCCACCGCCAAGCCCGGCATCTTCGAGCAGGCCCACGGCGGCACGGTCTTCCTCGACGAGATCGGCGAGCTGTCGCTGCACGTCCAGGCCAAGCTCCTGCGCGCGCTCGAGACCCGGCGGGTGGTCCGGCTCGGCGACGTGCGCGAGCTCGAGGTCGACTTCCGCCTGATCTCGGCGACCAACCGCGATCTCAAGGCCCAGGTCGCGCAGGGCCTGTTCCGCCAGGATCTGTACTACCGCCTCGGCGGCGCGACGGTGTGGTTGCCGCCGCTGCGCGATCGGCCGCGCGAGATCCCGATCCTCGCCCACCGCTTCGTCGCCGAGGCCGCGGCCCAGGCGCGGCGCGCGCCGCTGGCGCTCACTACCGATGCGCTGCAGCGGCTCGCGACCCACCCGTGGCCCGGCAACGTGCGCGAGCTCAAGCACGTGTGCGACTATCTGGTCGCGACGACCACCGGCGCGGTGATCCAGGAGTGGGAGGTGGAAGACGTGCTCGCGGCGAGCGGTGAGCCCACACCGCCGCCGGTCGCGCCGCCGCCCCGCGCCGAGGCCGCCGCGTTTCGCCCGCTGGCCGAGGAGGTCGAGGACCTCGAGCGCACGCGCATCGGCGAGGCGCTCCGCGCCACCGGCGGCAACCAGACCCGCGCCGCGCGGCTGATCGCGATGCCGTTGCGGACGTTTCTGACCAAGCTCAAGCGCTACGATCTCGCCTGAACCGGGGAGGCTGTCATCCTTCGGATGCCAGCCTCTTTCGATCGGTCGGCCCGCGCGAGGACGCGCAGCCCGATCTCCTCCGGACCCTGAACCGCGGAACCGTCGGTTCCGCTCCATGCCGAAACTGCGCGATCGGCACCACGCAACTTCGGCGTGATCGCGTCGGGCCTGCGCGGATCGTCGGCGCAACCACGCGTCCTGACGCTGGCATGAGAGCCGCATCGGGGCGCTGTCGATGCGCTCCCTCGTCGTGGTCGTCGTCGTCGCGTTCGCCGCGCCAGCCGTCGCCCAGCCCGCCGACACCAGCCGGGCCCGCTCGCTCTACGTGGAGGGCGACACGCACTTCCGCCTGGCCGAGTACGACCAGGCCATCGTGCTGTTCAAGGAGGCGTATCGCCTCGACCCCGCGCCCGGGCTGCTGTTCAACCTCGCCCAGGCCTATCGCCTGAAGGGCGACTGCCGCCAGGCGCTGTGGTTCTACGAGAAGTTCGCGCACAGCGAGGCCGATCCGGCTGCGGTCGCCAACGCCGATGTTCACCTCGCCAGCGTCCGCGCGTGCGTCGCGAAGCTCGACGCCGCCGGTAGCCCCGCCGGGCGGCGCACGTGGAAGTCGTGGGTCGGGATCGGCGTCGGGGTCGCGGGGGCAGCGGGCGCGATCGGCGGTGGGCTGTTCGCGCGCGACGCCGCCGATCAGGCGCACCAGCGCGAGCTGGCGTGCAACGATGTCGACGGCTGCACCGCCGCCCAGGCGCGCGCGTTCGACGACGCCGGCCACGCCGCGCGCGGCCGCGCGATCGGCCTGTTCGCGGTCGGCGGCCTCGCGCTCGCCGGTGGCGTGACGCTGTACCTGCTCGACCGGCCCGGCGCCCGGGTCACGATCGCACCGGTCGAGCACGGCGCCACCGTCGCGTTCGCGGTGGGGCTCTGATGTCGACGTCCGAGACGCCCGCGCATCGCCCGCCCCCGCCGTACGGCGAGGGCGACATCATCGGCGATTACCGGATCGAGCGCCTGCTCGGGCGCGGCGGGATGGGCTTCGTCTACGGCGCGGTCAACACGATGATCGGCAAGCGCGCCGCGATCAAGGTGCTCGCGCGCCACGTCGCGGACCACGACATGGTCGAGCGCTTCATCACCGAGGCGCGAGCGGTCAACCAGATCGGCCACCCCAACATCGTCGACATCTTCGCGTTCGGCACGACCGACCGCGGCGACAAGTACATGGTGATGGAGTGGCTGCGCGGCGAGTCGCTCGCCGATCGGATGGAGCGGCCGCTCGCGCAGGCCGAGATCTGCGATCACCTGCTGACGATCGTCAGCGCGCTCGAGGCCGCGCACGCGGCGGGCATCGTGCACCGCGATCTCAAGCCCGAGAACGTCTTCCTGCACGACCCGGGCACTGGCCCGGTGGTGAAGCTCCTCGACTTCGGCATCGCCAAGCTGCTCGCGCCCGACGACGGCCGCCTCGGGCGCACCCGCACCGGCTTCCTGATGGGCACGCCCGCGTACATGTCGCCCGAGCAGGCGCGCGGCAAGGACGTCGATCACCGCAGCGACATCTACTCGCTCGGCGTGATCGCGTTCGAGCTGTTCACCGGCTCGCCGCCGTTTCTGCACGACACGCCGATGGACCTCGTCGTCGCGCACATGCACGAGCCGCCGCGCGTGCCGTCGATGGTGCGCCCGGGCGTGTCGCCGGCGATCGATTCGGTGGTCCTGTCGATGCTCGAGAAGCACGCGGCCGCGCGGCCGCCGCTCGGGCAGGTCGCGGCGGCGCTGCGCGCGATCCGCGCGGGCAAGGACGAGCTCGGCACGATGCCGCCGCGCCCGGCGGTCACCGGCAGCGAGCCGACGGTGGCGACCGGCGAGGTCGCGGCGAGCGTGGTCGAGCGGGCCGCGCGCTCGGTGTCGACGATCGGGCTCGCGTCGGGGCAGACCTCGGTGCCGCCGCAGGCGCCGGCGCGCCGGCGCGGGACGCTCTACGCGGGGATCGCCGCGGCGCTGGTCGGCGCGGTCGCGTCGTTCGCGCTGGTCTCGCGCGGTCGCGGCGAGGGCGACGAGGTCGTGCCGCGCACCGGATCGCCGACGCTGGTGTCGCCGCCCACGGTCTCCGCGGATCGCGTCATCCCGCCGGGCTCGGCGGCGGCGCCGGTCAGTGCGCCAACCGATCGGGTCGCGCCGGTACCGACGCCGACGGATCCAGCGTCGACGGTCGCGGCGCCGACGGTTGGGGCCGCGACGGCGAGCCCGACCACGACGCGCTCCGGACATCGCGGCGGGCACACGGGCGCGAGCGCCGCGGTGAGCGCGCCGACGTCCGCGACCACGTCGGCAGCGGCGCCCACGGTGGTGCCCGCGCCGGTCGCGACGCCGACACCGACGGTCACGCCACCCGTCGCCTCACCGACGATCACGCCGCCAGTCGCGCCGCCACCGCCGCCGCCGCCCACGCGGCCCGCTGATCGCGACGGGACGATCGATCCCTTCGCGCACCACTAGCCCATTCCTCGCCTCGTTCGCCCCGGAGGTCCGCCTTGCGCGCCGGTCTCGTCTCTCGCTTCGCGTCTCGCCTCGCGTCGATCGCCTCGCTCGCGCCGCTCCTGGCGCTGGCCGCCTGCTACAGCCCGGCCGAGGCGCCGTGCACGATCCACTGCGCCGCGACCGACGTCTGTCCCGGCGACGAGACCTGCGCCGCCGACGGGTTCTGCCATGCGCCCGACGACACCGAGCGCTGCGTCGGCTTCACCGTCTCGATCGCGCTCGCTGGCGGCGGCCACGGCGTGGTGCGCTCGACGCCCGCGGGCCTCGACTGCGACGGCAGCACCGGCTGCACCGCGACCTTCCCCGCGGGCACCGCGCTCACCCTCACCGCGACGCCCGGCAGCGCCGCGCGGCTCGCCGCGTGGTCCGGGCCGTGCGCGACCAGCGATCTCGCCGCGGGCACCTGCGCGTTCTCCGTCGAGACCGATCTGACCGTGGGCGCGACGTTCAATCGCACCGCGCGCCTCGAGGTCGCGATCGATCCGGCGCGCAAGGGCCAGGGCACGATCACCTCCGAGCCGCCCGGCATCGCGTGCCCCGGCGTCGCGTGCGGCGCCGACTTCGACGCCGGCGCCAACGTCGTCCTGACCGCGACCGCGGCCAGCGGCTCGCGCTTCGGCGCGTGGACCAGCTGCGCCGCGTCGAGCGGCGCGGCGTGCACCGTCCCGCTCGCGAACGACGCGACCGCGACCGCGCAGTTCATCCGCACGCCCACGGTCGGCGTCACGATCACCGGCACCACCGACTACGCGGTCGCGTCGCAGCCGACCGGGCTCACGTGCACCGGCACGCGCTGCACCGGCGTGTTCGATCAGGGGCAGGCGGTGCAGCTGACCGCCGCCGATGGCGTGGCCTCGCACTGGAAGAGCTGGACCGGATGCCTCGCGACCGGCGCGTGCACCGTCGTCGTCGATGACGCCGACGTCGAGGTCGGCGCGGTCTACAAGGACCTCGTCGACATCACCGCGGTCACCACCGGCTCGGGCGTGGGCACGATCGCCGCGACCGGTCTGCCGTGCAACAACGGCAGCTGCGTCGGCACGTACGAGGTCGGCGCGACCGTCGTGATCACCGCGCAGGCGGCGCCCGGCAGCCGGTTCGCGGGCTGGACCGGCTGCGACTCGCTGACTGGCATGGCCGGCGAGATCTGCGTCGTCATGCCGAGCACCGCGCGCACCGTGAGCGTGGCGTACGTCCGCGAGCGCGCGGTGGTCATCGACTTCGTCGGCACCGGCGCGGGTTCGGTCACGGTCGCCGGCTTCGGGACGTGCAGCGCGGACTGCACCGTCACCGTCGATCAGGGGCCGGTGACGCTCACCGCCGCGCCGTCGTCCGGTTCCCGGACCGGCGGCTGGAGCGGCGGGTGCACCAGCGCGACCGCGAGCTGCGCGACCACGGTGGTCGCCGATGTCGCGACCGCGGTGAGCTTCGTGCGCCAGCGGACCCTCACGGTGGTCGCGCCCGCGGGCGCCACCGTGACGAGCGCGCTCGGCGCCTGCGTCGGGCCCGCGACCTGCCCGTGGACCGTCGACAGCGGTGCCACGGTCGCGTTGACCGTGACCACCGCGCCCGGCCAGCAGGTCGAGTGGAGCAACGCCTGCACCGGCGCGAGCTGCACCGTCACGGTGTCCGCCGATCAGACGATCACGGTCGGGCTCGATGGCGGCCACGCCATCTGGGCGCGCACCCTCGCGCGCAACGAGAGCTTCCGCGGCGAGTACGCCGACGCGGTCGCGGCCGCGCCCGACGGCGACGTGATCTGGGCCGGCCACGCCACCGCCGGCGGGGGCCTCGACTTCGGCGGCGCGCTGGTGCCGATCGTGACCCCGAACACCACCAGCTGGGTCGCGCGCTACAGCGGCGCCGGCGCGCATCGCTGGTCGCGCGCGTTCAGCGCGAGCCTGTACGTGGCCGTGTCCAGCGCGTGCATCACCGCGAGCGGCGATGTCGTCGTCGGGGGCACGGTCAACGGCACGATCAGCCTCGGCGCGGTCTCGGCGACCGCGCGCCCGAGCGGCAACGACGGCTTCGTCGCCCGCCTCGACGGCGCGACCGGCGCCGCGCAGTGGATCGTCACCGTCGGCGGCCCGGCCGCGGGCGATCAGGTCGATCAGGTCGTGTGCGACGGCGAGGCGGTCCTGCTGCGCTACGCCGGCGATGGCCCCGACTACCAGGTCAGCGACGGCGGCGCGATCAGCGACGCGCCGGCCAAGTTCTTCGGCGTGGCGCGCCTCGACGCCGCCGGTCACCACGTGTGGTCGAAGGTCCTGCTCGATCGCGCCAACGACACCGGCTACTCGCGTGTCGCCGGGCTCGCGGTCGGCGCCGCCGATGATCTGTACATCGCGGGCGAGTACTCGCAGGTCTTCGATTTCGGCGGCGGGCCGCTGCCGTTCCCCGGCCAGCACCCCGACGGCTTCGCGCTGCGCCTGGTCGCCTCCACCGGCGCGCACGTCTGGAGCCGCGGCTTCGGCACGATCCCCGATCAGGGCGCGGCCGATTGCCCGAGTTGCTGGCCGCACGTGACCGCGACCGCCGTCGACGGCGCGGGCGGGCTCGCGATCGCCGGCTACGTCGAGGCCGCCGATGGCACGCGATTCAACCTCGGCACGCTCGCGGCGCCGGTGCGGGTCACGGTGCACGGCGCGTCGGAGATGTTCGTCGCGCGGTTCGCGCGCGCGGGCGGCGCGCCGCTCGATGGGTTCGGGCTGGGCAGCGCGGCGGCCACCGGCCGCGAGATCCCGCGCGCGCTCTGCGCGAGCGGCGCCGATCTGATCGTGCGCGCCGACTTCACCACCGCCGCGGTCGCGATCGGCGCG
>JAIOQA010000457.1 GCA_021413675.1 Deltaproteobacteria bacterium
CACGGTCGCGCCCGGCGGCGAGTGCCGCCGAAAGCGAAGGGGAGGCTCGTCGGGGCTTGCCCCCGACGAGGGGAACGGCACGTAACGGCACGTTCCCTGGGATCAATTGGGTTTCACGACCAGCGGCGGCAGGCCGTGATCGGCGAGCAAGCGCGACAGCTCGGCGGACAGCGGCCGGCGACGCGACACCTGCTGCGGGCGCATCGCCTGGGCGAGGCGGCGCCGGGCCTCGTGCATGCGCCAGGCGATCGTGCCGTCGCTGCACTTCTGCACGACCGCGGCCTCGCCGTGCGAGAGCCCCTGCAGCGCGACCAGCACGACCGTGGTCTTCATCTCTGCGGGTAATGCATCGAGCGCGCGGACCAGGCGGCCGTAGGTCTGGCGCAGCTCGGCGGCGGCGCCCGGGTTCTCGCGGGCGTCGACCTTCACGGCCAGCTCGACGCGGAGGTCGTCCATCGGCTCCTCACCGCGGCGATCGCGATCGCGGCGGGCGTTGAGCGAGCGGTTGACCGTCATCCGGTAGACCCAGGTGAAGAACTCGCTGCGGCCCTCGAAGCTGTCGAGGGCGCGGTAGGCGCGCAGGAAGACGTCCTGGGTGATGTCGTCGGCGTCGGAGCCGGAGCCGGTGAGGTGCAGCGCCAGCGCGTAGATGCGCTTGCGGTACCGGCGCACCAGCTCCTCGAACGCGCGCGCGTCGCCCTGCTTGGCCCGGGCGACCAGGAGCGCGGCCGCGAGGCCTTCCTGCTCGGCGTTCGACATCGTCAGAAGCTTAGACGCACGAGCAGGCGACTAGCTTGGCGAAACCTGCGAATCGATGGATCGCAGGCAATTTCAGCGGGATGGCCCGGCCGTGACGGTGGTTCGCGCTAGTTCGCGGTGCCGCGGCGGGCCTTGAGCGGGCTGGCCAGCGAGAACGGCGCGATCGCCGCGTCGAACCAGGTGCCGTCGTCGCGCCACATCCGGTAGGTGCCGTGCATCGTGCCGACCGGGGTCTCGAGCGCGCAGCCCGACGTGTACTGGAAGGACTCACCCGGGGCCAGGCGCGGCTGTTCACCGACCACGCCATCGCCGCGGACCTCCTCGACGCCGCCCTTGCCGTTGGTGATGACCCAGTGGCGGGTGCGGAGCTGCGCGGGCGCGGTGCCCTCGTTGGAGATCGCGATCGTGTACGCGAACACGAAGCGGCTGTGCTCGGGCGCCGACTGATCGGCGAGGTAGAGCGACTGCACGGTGACCCGGATGCCCTGGGTGACGGCGGACGACGTGGGCTCGGCGACGGTTGGCAGCACGCGCGCACTCTGCCGCGCGCGGGTCTCCGACGCAAGGCGGACCAGGGTCGCGACGAGGCGGCGGATCACGGCTGTCCGAGCCCGGCCTGGTAGGCCTCGATCAGCGGGCGCACGCGCTCGCGGCGGGCGAGGCTCGCGGCCGGCCACAGCTGGTCGCGATCGTAGTACTCGAGGACCGCGGGCGTGCCGGGCGGCAGCACGACCCACGGCTGCTTGGTCGACGTGAAGATGTGGACGTCGGGTGGCAGGCGATCGGGATCATCGAGCGTGCCGACCCGCACGAAGCTCATGATCGGGCCCGCGCCGGCGTAGTGGCTCCACAGCGCGACCCGGCAGCTCGGGCAGCGCGCGATGGTCTGGCCGCGGCCGCTGGCCGACGGGGTCAGCACGAGGTCGACCGCGCCGGTGACCTCGAGGTACTCGCGCTCGATCATCGCGTTGAGCGCGAACGACGCGCCGGACTCGCGCTGGCACCAGCGGCAGTGGCAGCAGTGCACGAACAGCGGCGCGCACGCGAGCGTGTAGCGGATCGCGCGGCAGTCGCAGCCGCCGGCGAGCGGGGAGGGATCGGGCGTGGCCATGGGCGGACGCTACACCGCGCCGGCTGCGACCTGGGGATCGGCGAGCGGCGCATCGGCGGCCTCGGCCACGCCGCGCGCGGCGATCGCGTCGAGGTTCTTGGCCAGGCCCTGGGTGTCGCAGTAGACCCGGAAGTCGACGGCGCGGCCCCAGCGCAGCGCGAGCACGAACACGCCCTGGTTGGGCTCGAGCTCGAGGCCCTGCGGATCGAAGACGCGATCGCGCCACTCGACCGCGACGTGGGTCCGCCACGGCGGCCCGCTGACGACGATCTTCTCGATCGTGAACGCGAGGCCGGGCATGACGGTCGCGAGGCGGCGGTACCACGCCGCGCGCGACGCGCCGGTGCGGCGCTGGCCGCCGAGCGCGTGGCGACCGGAGAACCAGTGGGTCGCGTCGGCGGCGAACTGCCGGGTCACGTAGTCGAAGTCGCCGGCGTTGAGGTGGGCGAAGATCGCGCGGACGCGGCGGCGGACGAAGAAGTGGTACATGCTGGCCTCCGATGTATTCAGTGTATACATAGGGCGTGACCCGATCGCAATCGCGACGTTCGGCGCGGCCGTACCACCACGGCGATCTGCGCGCGGCCTGCCTCGCGCATGGCCGCGCGCTCCTGGCCTCGGCGGGACTCGAGGCGGTGACGCTGCGCGAGATCGCGCGCCGGGCCGGCGTGTCGCCGCGCGCGCCGTACCGCCACTTCGCCCAGCGCGACGCGCTGCTCGCGGCGATCGCCGAGGACGGCTTCGCCGACTTCGGCGCGGCGCTGGCGCGGGCCCGCGATCGCGCGGGGGACGATCACGGCGATCGCCTCCGGGCGCTGGCCCGCGCCTACCTCGGGTTCGCGGCGGCGCACCCGGCGCTGCTCGCGCTGATGTTCGGCGACGCGATCGCCCTGCGCGCGCGGCGGTTCCCGGCGCTCGCGCGCGCCGCGTTCGCGACCTTCGCGATCCTGCGCGACGAGGTCGCGGCGGTGTCGGCGGCGCGCGATCGCGCGGGGCAGGCGCGGCACGCGGCGATCGCCTGGGCGCTGGTCCACGGCCTCGCCGAGCTCGGACGCACCGGCCAGCTCGCGCAGGTGCTGGGCGCGAGCGGGGCGCGCGGGCTCGACGCGGCCGCCGCCCGCGTGCTCACCGCCGGGCTCGGCGCGCCAGCGCCTGCGGGGGCGGTGTCGGCGCCGAAACGACGACGGCCCCAGCGTTTCCGCTGAGGCCGGGACTCACGACCGTGGCGAGGTGCTAGCGCTGCTCGATCGGCAGGTAGCTGCGGGTGGTCTCGCCCGTGTAGATCTGGCGCGGACGCGCGATCTTCGACTTCGGGTCGGTGACCATCTCCTTCCAGTGCGCGATCCAGCCGGGCAGGCGGCCGATCGCGAACATGACCGTGAACATGTCGGTCGGGATGCCCATCGCGCGATAGAGGATGCCCGAGTAGAAGTCGACGTTCGGGTAGAGCTTCTTCTCGATGAAGTAGTCGTCGTGCAGCGCGACTTCCTCGAGGGCCTTGGCGATGTCGAGGAGCGGATCCTTGATGCCCAGGTGCGCGAGCACCTCGTCGGTCATCTTCTTGAGGATCTTCGCGCGCGGGTCGTAGCTCTTGTAGACCCGGTGACCGAAGCCCATCAGGCGGCTGTTGTTCTTCTTGTTCTTGACGTCGTTGATGAACGCGTGCCCATCGCCGCCGGTCTTCTGGATCTCCTCCAGCATCTCGATGACGGCCTGGTTGGCGCCGCCGTGCAGCGGGCCCCAGAGCGCGAGGATGCCGGCGGCGACCGCGGCGTAGACGTTGGCGCCCGAGCTGCCGACCATGCGCACCGTCGACGTCGAGCAGTTCTGCTCGTGGTCGGCGTGGAGGATGAGCAGCTGGTTGAGCGCCTTGACCAGCACCGGGTCCGGCTCGTACGGCTCGGCCGGCACCGCGAACATCATGTGGAGGAAGTTCGCGCAGAACGACAGGGCGTTGCGCGGGTACATGACCGGCTGGCCGATCGACTTCTTGTAGCTGAAGCCGGCGATCGTGCGGACCTTCGACAGGAGGCGCGTGATGTGGAGATCCATCGGCGCGCTGCGGTCGAGGCAGTCGGGGTAGTACGCCGACATCGAGGTGACCATCGACGACAGCACCGCCATCGGGTGCGAGGTCGGCGGGTAACCCTCGAAGAAGTGGCGCATGTCCTCGTGGATGAGGCTGTGATACGTCAGCTGCTTCGAGAAGGCGTCGAGCTCGGTGCGCGACGGCAGCTTGCCGTTGATCAGCAGGTAGCTGGTCTCGACGAAGGTCGAGTGCTCCGCGAGCTCCTCGATCGGGTAGCCGCGATAGCGCAGGATGCCCTTCTCGCCATCGAGGTAGGTGATCGCGCTCTGGACCGCGCCGGTGTTCATGTACCCCGAGTCGAGGGTCACGTAGCCGGTGGCGTCGCGGAGCGAGCGGATGTCGACTGACGGTTCCTGCTCCGAGCCGACGATCACGGGCAGCTCGACGGCTTTGCCGTCGGGCAGGTTGAGCGTGGCAGTCTTGCCGGACATAAGGACAGCTCCTGGTGCGTCGTTCTCGTCGTACCGGGTCGCACCGATCGGTGCCCCGAACGCGGCGCGACCGTACCAGATCTCGGTCGGGCGTCACGGCCGCCGGGGGATGAAAAGTTTGCGGGTTTTCCTCGGACGCCGTGAGGCGTTGTGGCCGTGTATCCGGCGGATGTCAGAACGTCGCGCTGGGCGGGCCGTTGGGGCTAGATGAAGGCGTGCCGTGGTTCGCGTACGTGCTGGTCTCCGAGGCGAACGGTCGCACCTACGTCGGCGCGACCACCGACGTCGCGCGCCGCGCGCGCCAGCACAACGGCGGCCTCGCCGGCGGCGCGCGGTCGACCCGGGCCGGGCGGCCCTGGACCGTGGCCCGGGTGCTCGGCCCATTCCCGAGCAAGGGCCTGGCGCTGCGGGCGGAGCACGCGATCAAGCGCATCCGGGGCCAGCGGCGATTGACCGCGGTGCTACCCTGAGCAGGTGACTGCCAAGGCCGAGTCTCAGGAGCTGGTCTGGCGGGTGTCGGCGTCGCTCGACGCCGCCCGGCCCGGCGAGATCCTGCTGCTCGACGAGGACGGCCAGGTGCTGGGCCCGGGCGCGATGCGCCGCGCGGCGATGGTCGGGTGGAGCGCGGTCGGCGGCATGGTCGGCATGACCGCGGTCGCGGTCGGCGCGCTGGCCGGGCCGCTGGTCGGCGTGCTCGGCGGCGTCGGCGCGCTCGGCGCGCTGGTGATGCAGGCCCGGGCCGGGCGCGCGTTCCGCAAGGCGCTGGCGCTGGCCTCGGCCGGGCGCCGCGACGAGGCGCTGGCGGCGGTCGCCGAGCTCGAGCGCCGCCACGTCGGCGATCAGTTCCCGCCATTCATCGACTACCTGACCGGCAAGCTCGAGTGGCAGCGCGGCCAGTTCGCCGAGGCCCAGCGCCGCTACGAGCGCGCGCGCGCGCGGCTGGTCGATCGCCGGCGCGGCCGCGGCATGTACTGGGTGTGCTCGTTCGATCGCGCGCAGCTGATGGCGGCGTCCGGCAACGTCGAGGGCGCGCGCACCGCGCGGGTCGAGCTCGACGCCGCGCCGCGCGGCGACTACTTCGCGATGGAGCTCGCGCTCACCGATCTGATGATCGCCTTCCACGGCGGCGACGCGTCGCGGCTGCCCGACGACGAGGAGCTGTTCGACTGGGCCAAGGCCGCGCTCCGCACCAGCCGGTTCGGCGTGTCGGTGGCGCTCCTGGCGTGGGCGTTCGGCGAGCGCGGGGAGGCCGACATGGCCGAGCACCTGCTGCGCGAGGCGCCGGGCCGGCTCGCGACCGAGTTCCTGCCCGAGAGCGCGCCGAAGCTGTCGGCGTGGCTCGAGGCGCGGCTGGCGGCGCTGCCGCCCGAGCCCGATCTCGACGAGTAGCCAGCCCGATGGCGCGGATGAAAGCGACGCCGGCGATCCGGCGCTTGCCGTTCCGCCACAACCAGCGGCCGGATCTCGGGTTCGAGGTGTTCCGGCTGAGCGAGCTGTTCGGCCGCGCCGGGAAGATCGGGCACGACCTCGAGGCGCCGCAGCGGCCGGAGTTCCACATCGTCTACGTCGGGCTGCGCGGCCGCGGCACGCTGATGGTCGACTTCGCGCCGCAGCCGCTGGGCGCGGGCATCGTGACCGTGACCGCCGCCGGGCGCGTGCAGCACTTCGTGCCCGAGCGCGGCGTCGACGCGTGGATGCTGATGATCGCGCCCGAGTTCGTGGCCCCGGACGCGCGCGCGATCGATCCGCTGCGCGGCGCGCGCGTGCTGTCGCCGAGCTGGGCGACGCCGGTGGTGAGCTTGCCCGCGCCCGACCTGCGCGCGGTGCTCGGGCTGACCGACGCGATCGTCGCCGAGCACGCGCGCCCGGCCGCGGCGGGCCAGGCCGCGATCCTGGGCGCGCTGGTGCGGGCGGTGCTGCTGATGCTCGAGCGGTGCGCGCAGCGCGAGCTCGCCGAACCCTCGCCGGCGGCGATCGAGCGGTTTCTTACCATCCTCGAGAGGGATCACGCGCGCACTCGCGAGGTCGGATACTACGCGCGCGCCGCCGGCGTGTCGGCGCGTCGCCTGGCCGAGCTGACCCAGCGGCACCGCGGTCGCACGCCCAAGCAGCTGGTCGACGAGCGGGTCGTCCTCGAGCAGAAGCGGCTGCTCGCGCACACCGACGTCTCGGTCAAGGAGCTCGCGGCGCGCACCGGGTTCGCGGAGCCGACCAACCTCATCAAGTTCTTCCGCCAGCGCACCGGCCAGACGCCGCTCGAGTTCCGGGCCGGGCTGGACGCGCGCCGCGCGTTTTTACCATCCGCGCGCCGATCCTGACCGTCGCGCCGGGGCCGGGCATGGCTAGGGTGTGGCCACCACCCGATCGAAAGGATCTGCCCATGTCGACCTCGCGCTGGATCGCCACTGCACTGTTCGCCACCGCCGCCACCGCCGCCGCCGCCGCTTCGGCCGCGCCCGCCGCCGCGGCGCCGCTCACCACGACCGTCTACACCGGCTCGGCCGATGGCTTCTACGTCACGTCGACCCTGGTCGCCGGCGAGAAGGACGCGATCCTGATCGACGGCCAGTTCGATCTCGCCGACGCCCACCGCCTGGTGGCGACGATCCTCGAGAGCAAGAAGCGGCTCACGACGATCTACGTCACCCACTTCCATCCCGATCACTACTTCGGGCTCGCGGTCGTGATGCAGGCCTTCCCCAAGGCGACGCTGGTCGCGCTGCCCGCGGCGGTCGCCGAGATCAAGGCGAGCTACAAGGCCAAGCTCGGCTACTGGGGCCCGATCTACGGCGCGAACCTCACGACCAAGCCGCCGATCCCGACCGCGCTCAAGGGCGCGAGCCTGACGCTCGAAGGGCAGACCCTCGAGATCCACGCCGCGCGCGGCGACGCCGAGCACAACAGCTACGTGTGGATCCCGTCGACGAAGACCGTGATCGCCGGCGACATCGTCTACCACGGCGTGCACCCGTGGACCGCCGAGAGCGACGCGGCGGCGCGCGCCGGCTGGCGGGCGTCGCTCGACGAGCTCGCGAAGCTCGGCCCGACGACGGTCGTGCCGGGGCACCGCGAGCCGCGCACCAAGGACGACGCCTCGGGCATCGCGCAGACCCGCGCGTACCTGGCCGCGTTCGACGCCGCGGTCGCGGGGACCGCGAGCTCGGCCGAGGCCCAGAAGAAGGTGAAGGCGGCGTTCCCCGACCTGCAGCTCGATCTGATCCTGCAGATCGGCGCCGACGCGGCGTTCGCGCCGAAGCCGGCGGCGAAGCCAGCGAAGTAAGCGCGCCGTCGCGCGGGATCAGAAGAGGGCGCGCAGGCCGTCGGAGTCGGAGACGATGACCTTGCGGCCCTCGGTCACGATGTAGCGCTTGCGCTTGAAGGTCGAGAGCGTGAGCGACACCGTCTCGCGCGTCGAGCCGATCAGGTTCGCCAGCTCCTGGTGCGTGATCTTGAGCGCGACCAGCGTGCCGCGCGCGTCGTCGACGCCGTACTCGCCGGCGAGCTTGACCAGCAGCTCGGCGAGCTTCGAGGTGACGTCGCGGAAGACCAGCGCCTCGACCTTGTTCTCGAGATCGCGGCGGCGCATGACCATGACCTTGGTCATCTGCGCGCCGAGCACCGCGTTGGCCGAGAGCAGGCGATCGAAGTCGCCGCGCTCGATCTCGGTGAGCATCGCGTTCTCGACCGCCTCGGCCATCTCGGACCGCGGGCCGCCGTCGACCAGGCAGGTCTCGCCGAAGATGTCCGAGGGGCCGCAGTAGGCGAGGGTGAGCGCCTTGCCGTCGCGGGTCACCTTGGAGACCTTGATGCGGCCGCCGTTGACGAAGAACAGCGAGCGACCGGGGTCACCCGGGAGGTAGACGACGTCGCGCCGCCGGACCTCCTTCATTTCCACGCGCTCGGCGAGGCGGGCCATCACTTCCGGGCCCAGCTCGGCAAGCAGCGGGATCTTCTTCAGATACCAGAGCGTCCGCTTGAGGTCGTGCACGGGCGAACTGTATCAGCGATCGCATTCCGAGCGGTAGGTGTCTCGTGAACTACAGGCACGCTGTGTCTGCGGGAGGAGATCACCAACGGGGACGCGAATGCGATGGCCCCGACGCTGGCGGCGCTGGCTGGGCAGCGGGCGGGGCAGGGATCGGCGCGGTGTCCTGGGCGGCCGAGGCGTGGCGCACCCACATCATGAGCTCGCCCGCCCACCTGGCGCGCCGCGGTGGTTCGCGGTTGGCGTGTCCGGCATCCGGACACGCGCACGGCCGTCGTTGCGTCACCGCGATCCGGCTCGCGACCGAGGTCGGGCTCGACGGCGTGCTCGCGGAGCTATCCGGATCGGGATCGATGCCAGTCGCGCAGCACCAGCGCGAGGCCGCCGGTGGTCAGCGCGAGCGCGGCGGCGAGCGTGACCGTCGGGTAGGCCGCGAGCGCGGCGTTGCCGTCGGGCCAGGCGTTCGACGCGATCGCGATCGCGATCGCGTTGTTGAGCGCGTGGACCAGCATCGCCGGCGCGATCGACTCGGTCGCGAGCGTCAGCGCCGCGAGCACCAGCCCGAGCAGGAACGTCGGCACGAGCCGCACCCACGCCAGGTGGAACGCGGCGAAGCCGGCCGCGCTCAGCGCGCACGCGGCGAGCGGTCCGGTCGCCGGACGAAGCCCGCGGGCCAGGATCGCGCGGCACACGAGCTCCTCGCACACCGCGGGCACGATCGCGATGACCAGCAGGCGCGCGCCGAGCGATCGCCCCGACGTCATCGTCGCGGTCAGCCGCGCGACCTCGCCGTCGTCCCACAGCCGGACCAGCGGCGCCGACAGCCGCGTGTTCACGTACCAGAACGACGCGCCGATCATGAGCGCGCCGAGCGCGGCGGTCGGGCGGGGCAGACGCAGCGCCAGCCGCGCGCGCAGCTCGCCGCGGGTGGCGGCCCAGGCC